>NZ_JBQFXM010000002.1:0-395467 GCF_056540845.1 Ruegeria sp. AL2 | reverse complement strand
GTCTCGGTCCCATCATGGCTGATCCCTCCCTTTAGGAAGAATTGAATCAGCAACTTACCAACCGATCAAGCCCGAGTTTTTCAACAAAATAGGGGGCCGTACCGCAGAATGGGAGGGTCCAACGAGTGACCGTTTTGGGCCGTCCTCATCCCAGCAAGATTTAACTACGATCTGATCCTGTACCTGCGCCAACGACTGCAAGAAGCCCAATTCGCACAATGCTGCGCGCGGCGAAAGGCGGTATTCGAAAAGTCGCCCTCGGCTGATGTGCGTCAACCGCCCCAAGTGTCTGACAGGATAAATCCGCTTGGGAAGGGATCACAAGGGTCCAACCCGATCTGGGACACGCCATAGATCCAGCACTGCCCGGTCACCCGCACCCGGCTTCCCTGGTAAGGGCCGATTTGTGCCGTTCCAATCAGTTCGGCGCGAAATTCCCCGCCGATTATCGATCTGGTGGTGATCTGATCGCCTTTTGCGATCTCTCCCCTTGCGTGCAGCACCGCCATCGTGGAATTGGTGCCGGTCCCACAGGGCGACCGGTCGGCGCGCGCCGGTTTCAAAGTCGTGCAATGGCGCATCGCCCCGTCCTCTTCTCGCGAGCGGAACATGACATAGGCCAGCCCGTGCACCTCGGCGATCTCAGGATGTACGACATGCGCTACTTCGGCAATCTGGTCGCGCAGGACAACCCCTGCTTCGGCAAGGGCACGCGCGTTTTCCGGGGCAATCGTCATACCAACCAGATCCACATCAACCAAGGCGTAGAACACGCCGCCATAGCACAGGTCAAAAGCCACAGGACCCCAGCGTTCGGTTTCAACCACGTCAGAAGCGGCCACGAACGAGGCTGGCATGTCCAGGCTGACACCTGTGACCTTGCCGTCATGGCAGGTCGCTGTCGCCCGCACCAGCCCGGCGGCGGTATCCAATGTCACCACGGTTTCCGGCTCAACCATCTCCATCATTCCGGTTTCCAGGATGGCGGTCACTGCACACATGGAATTTGAGCCGGACATGGCATGGGCTTGATCTGTCTGAAGCACGATCATCCCGAAATCTGCCTCCGGGTGACAGGCCGGAGGGATCAATACAAAGGAATGATTTGCCGCCGCACGCGGTTCGGAGCAGAGCCAGCGGCGCAGGCTGTCATCGACTTCGTTGATATAGGCCAGCTTGGCCGCCATTGTGTCACCGGGAATGTTCAGAAAGCCCCCGGTGATGACCCGCCCGATTTCCCCTGCACAATGAACATCGACGGTCTGCAGCGTGCGTTTCCAGCGCATGTGCCTTACTCCTTGATGTACCAGCCCCAGGGGGCCGAGCGGTCATATGTGGTGATCTGTTTGGTCTCGAGGTAGTTGTTAAACCCCCATTCCCCCAGTTCCCGGCCTATCCCCGATTGTTTGTAGCCACCCCAGGGCGCCTCGGTGAACGTCGGCTGCGAGCAGTTTATCCAGACGATCCCGGCGCGAAAGGCGCGCGCAACGCGCTCTGCACGGTCCAGATCATTGGACAGAACCGCCGCGCCCAGACCAAAGCGCGAGCCATTGGCCAGGTCCACGGCCTCTTCTTCAGTTGAGAACCGGCGGATGCAGACCACCGGACCAAAGATTTCCTCGTTCCAGATCCAAGCGTCTGTTGGCACATCAGTGAAGATGGTGGGCTCGACATAGCAGCCATATTCCAACCCCTCCGGCACACCGCCTCCGGTGACGAGGGTGGCTTCGGTCTTGCCCTTCGCGATGGCCGCCAACACCTTGTCGTGCTGCGATGGGCTGACCAGAGGTCCAAGCAAAACACCGTCATCCAGCCCATGCCCGATCCTGATCTTGCAGGTCTCGGTGATCAGCCGCTCCATCAGTTCCGGGTAGATTTTTTCGTGGATCAGAACCCGGCTGGTGGCCGAGCAGACTTCGCCCTGATTCCAGAAAATCCCGAACAGGATCCATTCAACCGCCTCGGCGATATCGGCATCCTCGAACACCACCAATGGGGATTTACCGCCCAGCTCCAGCGAGATGGTTTTGATGTCCCGCGCGGCGGTGGCCATGATGCGGGAACCGGTCGGCACCGAGCCCGTAAACGCCAGTTTGTCGACGCCCGGATGTTCGGTGAGGGGTTGGCCTGCGTCAGGGCCAAAGCCGGTCACGATGTTCAACACACCCTCTGGCAGCCCCGCTTTTTGCGCGATCACACCCAGTTCCAGTGCCGTAAGCGGCGTCAATTCCGACGGCTTCAAAACCATCGAACATCCTGCTGCCAATGCCGGTGCCACTTTCCATGCGGCCATGAGCATCGGGAAGTTCCACGGGATTATTGCTCCAGCCACACCTATCGGCTCTCTGACAACTTTGGATTTGAACTCATCCATCGGCAGGATGATTTCTTCTTCGGAATTGTTGTCGAACCGCTCCGCCAAGTCTGCGTAGGAATTGAAGCACCCTGCGGTGTCTTCGATGTCCCAAACAGCCTCGGGTAAAGGTTTGCCGTTGTCACGCACTTCGATGCGCGCAAGTTCATCCGTGCGGACGGTGATCTCGTCGCCCATTTTGCGCAAGATGGCGGCACGTTCTGCGCCGCTCATCCGCGGCCACGGCCCCTTGTCGAAAGCTGTGCGAGCGGCTTTCACTGCAGCATCCACATCGACGGCACTGCCAGCCGCAACCCGATGAAACACAGTGCAGTCAGAGGGGTCGACCACGTCGAACATTTGGCCAGATGCGGGCGCAACCCACTCGCCATTTATGAACAGCTGATTTTGCATGGCTTGAGTTCCTTCAGAAACGGTCAATTCGGTATGGGGACATGTCAATGGCTGGCCGATCTCCGGTGATCAGATCGCCCATCAGATGAGCGCACGTCGCAGCATAGGTAAGCCCCAGATGCCCATGCCCTGTGGCATAGAACACGCCGGGGGTCTTGGCCGAGGCTGACATGACCGGAACAGTGTCGGGAAAGGCCGGTCGGTGGCCCATCCATTCGGTGAAGTCTTCGACTTGTAGGTTCGGCAAGGCCTCACGCGCCCGACGCACTGTGATCTTGGCACGGCGATAGTCCGGAGCGGCAGCCAACCCTGCCATTTCAACTGTACCACCCACTCGAATGCCGCCTGCCGTCGGGCTGACCATGAAGGCTTTTGCAGGCCAGATGATGGAATGCGCCATGTCGATCCCCGGCGCCAGCATCTGGGTGTGGTAGCCACGCTCAGTCTCCAGGGGCATTGGTTCACCCAACAGCTTAGAGAGCCGCGATGTGAAGGCGCCCGCGCAAAGAACCACTTCGTCGGCTTGCAGACGCGCGACGCCCAATTGAACACCGGTTATCCGGGCGCTGCGTTCAAATCCGGTCACATCAGCGCGGCGTACGATACCGCCCAAGCCTTCGAAACGCTCTACAAGCCGCTCCACGAACTTAAAGGGATCCGCCAAAGTTCGATTGTCTGGCAGTAGGATGGCTTTGGTTATCTGATGGGTAATTTCCGGCTCGAGAATACGGATGGCCGCGGCGTCCAACACCTCATAGTCGAAGCCAAACCGTTCCAACATATCGATGCGTTCGCGGTCAGCCTGGAACTCGGCCTCATTGGCGTAAAGGGATAGGCACCCTGTTTGCGACAGCTGCTCCTCCATGCCAATTTCGGCCATCAGGCTCTGCGTGTCCGCCAATGAATGCTGACAAAGCGCCGCGCCCGCCGCTTCCAATCGCCTAACAGTGGACGGGCGGCTTGCAGCCAAAAAGCGGATGAACCAAGGGATCAGACGCGGCATGTAGCGCGGACTGACCCGGATCGGTCCTTCCGGGTCCATCATCCAGCCGGGAATCTGCTTCCATGTCGAGGGGCGCGCCACGGGCATGAATTCACTCACCGCAATCGACGCCATGTTGCCGAAGGATGCACCTGAACCGGGAGCGTCCCGGTCGATCAGCGTCACGTTTCGCCCTCGCTTCTGCAGGTCATAGGCGATGGCGGCGCCGATCACTCCGGCCCCGATGACAATTGTGGTTGTTGCAGTTGATGTGCTCATGGCACGCTACCTAAAATGCTGGACTTGGGGCGGCGGCCACCCCAAGCACAAGAGTCACATGGCCTGGATCGGCTCCAACGCCTCTTTCAAAGCGGCCTTTTCTTCATTGGTCAGCGGACCCAGAGGTGCACGGCATTCGCCCACCGGCAAGCCCTGCAGTTCGCAACCATACTTAATCTTTTGCACAAACTTGCCGCTTTCGAGGATGTTCATCGCACGGTACAGCTTGGCCATGATTTCCTTTGCCTTGGTCAGCTCACCCGCCTTGTAGGCGCGATCCAGATCGCAGCAGGCTTTGGCCAGGAAATTCGACGGGCCGCAAATCCAGCTGTCCGCGCCCCAGAACATAAAGTCCAAAGCGATGTCGTCCGAGCCTGAGATCAGTTGGATCTTGCCTTCATACCGAGTGGCAATATCGATTGCGCGCTGCAACACACCCGAGCTCTCCTTGATTCCGATGACACGCGGGTTGTCTGCGAAGTGATCCATCAGCTCGAAACTGATATCGCTGCCGTCCTTGGCCGGGTAACTGTAAAGCACCAGATTCACATCAACCTCGGCCAGCACAGTTTCATAGTGCCTGATCAGTTCGTCCTGCGTCGGACGGGTGTAGAAAGGCGGCGCCAACAGCACGTTGTCATAGCCGATCTCCTTGGCCATGGCGGTCTGTTCGATCACTTGCCGTGTAGCGGGCGCGTTGGTGCCGGCGATCAGAATCTCGTCATCGTTGGCGAACTCCTTGACGAATTGCAGAACCTGCTGCCGTTCCTCGGTCGACTGGCTGAAATATTCGCCGGTCGAGCCATTTGGCACCCAGCCCGTCACGCCCGCATCCCGGAAATGGGTCAGGAGGGTTTCGAAGGCGTCAAAGTCGATCTTGTTCGCCGCATCAAACGGTGTGACCAAGGCGGGCATGACACCCGAGAGTTTCACATTGTAGCTCATATCAACTTCCTCAGATTACGGCGCGTTCGATGACGCGTTCGCCTTTGGCAAAGCGCTCATAGAGAAACGGTGACAGGTCCATCGAACGAAATTCGCCATAGATGATTTGCTCGGCGACACCCCGACCTACTGCGGGGCCTTGTTGCGATCCATGCCCTGATGATCCGTTGGTAAAATGGAAATTCGACACCTCGTCATGCGGACCTATCACCACGTTGAAATCGAACGTGTTGAAATCGTAGTGCCCAATCCAATAGTCGATGACTTCAACATCCTTGAACTGTGGAATACGGTTGCGGATGATCGGGTGAACCTTGTCTTCCCAGATGGTTTCCTCTGCCGAAAAGTCGTCTGGGTCGACGGTTGCATCCTCGCCCAGAGGCGGACAGCCAACCAGGTAATCATCGCCGAATTGTCGGAAATGCACGCCTGTCGGGTCGATGGTCAGGGGCAGGTCGCGATCCAGCGGTTTTTTGGCGCGGAAAATGAACGTATAGCGCCGCTTGGCTTGAATATCGAGTTTGACACCGGCCATACCGGCGATCGTTCCGGCACGGGTTCCTGCGGCATTGACGATGGCGCCCGCCGCAATGACTTCGCCTGTGGCGAGGGTCACGCCGGTTACCTTGTTGCGGTCGCGCGTGATCGCGGTGACTGTGTTCTGAACATAGTCGACACCGCCTTCGACCGACTTTTTGATAAGCCATTCGATCATCAGAGGGGCGTTGTAATAGCCTTCGTCGACGGTGTTCAGGCTGCCCGCTTCGATGTCATCGAGGTTGTAGAACGGATACGCTGCCGCAATCTCTTCGGGCGCCACCATTTTGGTGCCTGCACCACATTCCTCCTGAACGCTTTGGTCCCGTTGCAGAACCTTGGTCAAATCCGGGGAGTCAGAGAGATAGAGATAACCGAAGTTGCGGATGCTGAGTTCGGGCACCTTCGGGTCACCGCCCAGGTTTTTGCGAAAATCGCGCACGAACTCTGCCGCGTACTGCCCAATCTTCACGTTGATTGGGTTGGCAAACTGCTGGCGCATGCAGTTGTTCGAGGCCCCGGTCTGGGCCTTTGAGAAGGTCGGGTCGGGCTCAACCACAAGAACCTTGCCCTTGAAGTCAGGATTCGAGGCCAGAAACCACGCAGTGCAGGCCCCCATCGTGGCACCGCCGATAATCACGACGTCATAGGCATCATGCTTCGGGGTTGCTGAAAACACAGGGAGATCCATCTCCCAAGAGGAGTCTTTCGAAGTCGGTTTCATGATTTTGTCTTTCGCGCTGGAACTCGGATCAGACCGAGCGTGTAATGCCGCCATCCACGCGGATGTTCTGGCCAGTTATATAGGCGCCGCCTTCCGAGGCCAGGAAAGCCACGGTCGCGGCAACTTCGTCATACGATTTGCCGTACCGCTCCATTGGGATCTTCGCCAGGAAATCCGGGTTTTCCGGCAGGCTGTCGATGAAGCCCGGCAAGACGTTGTTCATACGAACGTTGTCGGCGGCGTATTTGTCCGCAAACAGCTTGGTATAGGCCGCAAGCCCCGCTCGCATCACGCCCGAGGTCGGGAAAACCGCATCGGGTTCAAACGCGGCAAAGGTCGAGATGTTGATGATCGTGCCCGACTTCTGTTCAAGCATAATCGGCGCTACAATCCGCGTGGCACGTACAGAGTTCAGGAAGTAAACCTCCATGCCCTCATGCCAGTCGCCGTCGCTGATTTCCAGCACCGGCGCCCGCGGACCGTGACCGGCCGAGTTGACCAGCACATCGACGCGACCCCATTTCTCCATGGCCGCATCGACGAGCTTCTGCATGTCCGCGCTGGATTTGTTGGTGCCGGTCACGCCGATACCGCCCAATTCCTGTGCCAGAGCCTCGCCCTTGCCCGACGAAGACAGAATGGCGACATTGAAGCCGTCAGCCGCAAGCCGACGGGCGCTGTCTGCTCCCATGCCGCTGCCGCCGCCCATAATGATCGCTACTTTCTTGTCAGCCATTTTCCGTCTCCGTGAACCTCGTTGTATCCGTCTGGGTCCAACATCGGGCCTATCACAGCATTTGACCAATCAGTAATTCTGTCTTAACGCTGTAGAAATTCTACTCCCTTGGAGCAAGTAACATGCGCAAGCTACCACCATTGAACTCTTTGAAGGCTTTCGAGGCTTCGGGGCGTCATCTAAATTTCCGGCTTGCGGCGGAAGAGCTTGGTGTCACCCAGGGTGCCGTTGCGCAACAGGTGCGCGCGCTTGAAGAGTTGTTGAAAATCAAACTGTTTGAACGACAAGCCCGCGGATTGTCATTGACGGATGAAGGCCGGAAATACCTTCCCCCGATCCGCCGCGCCTTCGAGATGATGGCCGAAGCAACAGCCAATCTGTCGCCTCAGGACACCGTGGTGACAATCAGCTCAACCCCCTCTTTTGCAACAAAGTGGCTGGTGCCAAAACTGGGGACACTTGCCCTGGATCACCCCGAGATTCGCGTTCGCATGGACGCATCGAACGCGCTTGCGAATTTCCAGACAGATGGAGTCGACATTGCGATCCGTCAGGGCAAGCCCCCCTTCGGGCCGGGCCTTCTGGCGGAGCTGCTGTTCAATGCAGAGCTGATTGCGGTCTGCCATCCGGACCTTGCCGATGGCTCGAACTCGATCCGTTCCCCACAAGACCTGTTGACCCAGGTACTGCTGGAAGACACTCATGGCCAATGGCCCCTGTTTCTCGAAGCCGCACTTGGCGATCAGCCTGTTTCGGCTCTCAAGACAATGGCGTTCAGCCAAACGTCGCTCGCGATTGATGCTGCAATTGCCCGACAAGGCGTGGCGCTGACGAACCGGGAATTTGTCGAAGCTGATCTTCAATCTGGCCGGCTTTGCCAGCCGTTCGATTTCTCGGTGACGACGGAAGAGGGATATTACGTGGTGGCCCCTCGAGCCCCCAGGAAACCTGAAGTTGTGGCAACAGTCAGGAATTGGTTGAAGGAACAAGCGTAGGTCGCAGGGCGGAAGAGCACTCATGTCCGCCGTTTCGTTCTAAAGCAATTGTGGCGCGCGATGGTTCCCCGACTTTCTCACCTTCTTTGCAATCGACAGCATTGTTCGCTCTTCTGAACTCCGCCTGTCTTCGAGCTTTGCTCGCGCAGCGAATGTCTCCTCTGATGAGCCGCACGGCAGCGATGGTGATCAAGGTCGAACGACGGCTATGTGCGGGATCGCCTCTTTCGGAAGTTTCGATAGGAGGGGCGAACTTCGTCGATCACGAACGCTTGCTACATGCGAAAAACTTCTGAAAATTGAAGCGCTAAGTTATGGTCGAAACGAGTGCAAAGTTTTTGAAAATATAAACGAATTTTCCCCGCATTGTCATGCGCCGCAGTGCAAGGAGTTACTCAAACCTACAGTTGGCGGAGGAATCGACGAGTTCAAAGGGGGTACGCGATGGTCGTTATAGTGCCACCCCATACTTCTGTTGAGCAAAACCGAAGGTTGCTTGATTATGGTCGACTTTAGGGTACATCGAGAAGTCCCAAGACAGGTTGGGTGATTTGGATGCTGTGTGAACCGAAATTGACGCAAAGAGCTTTGGCGTACAAAGCTGAGCTTTTTCAGCTGGTGCCACAGTTGCTTCAAGATTGTAAACTTTCAGTGGCATTTTCGCAGAATTTCCGGTCAAAGTTTACATCGCTGCTCCGAGCGGAGAGAACTGGAGCCGCTATAACCTTTGAAATCATGACCACTGCCACAGTTTACACTTATCATGGTCAACACAACCGTTCTAACCAAAGCGGAGTAACAATATGACATGGTCCTTCTCTCTCGGCCGATTGCTCGGTTCCGAACTGAGGGTCCATGTCACCTTTTTTCTGCTGCTGGCTTGGGTCGGTTTTGCCGCATTCTCGACCGGTGGCCTGCCAGCCGCGATTGAGAACCTTCTCTTTGTTCTGGCCCTGTTTGCCTGCGTTGTCGCGCATGAGTTCGGTCACGCTCTTATGGCGCGGCGCTATGGTATCAAAACCCCCGACATCACCCTTCTGCCCATCGGTGGCCTGGCCCGACTTGAGAGAATGCCGGAAAAACCGATGCAAGAGGTTCTGGTGGCGCTTGCGGGTCCGGCAGTGAATATCGCTATCTTCATAGGCCTTGCCGTGCTTGGTGCAGGGATGCCGCTTGAGACCCTCGCGCAATTGGAATCACCAAATGTGAGGATTTTGGACAAGCTGGCCTATATCAATCTGCTTTTGGCCATCTTCAACTTGATCCCGGCCTTCCCAATGGATGGAGGCCGCGTTTTTCGCGCCCTTCTGTGTTTGCGCATGAATCGCGTCAAAGCCACCCGAATTGCAGCGGTTGGTGGCCAGATTGTCGCTGTCGGGTTTGGATTTCTAGGGCTGAGCTCCGGCAATCCAA
The DNA here is from genome assembly GCF_056540845.1 of Ruegeria sp. AL2. NCBI lineage: Bacteria > Pseudomonadati > Pseudomonadota > Alphaproteobacteria > Rhodobacterales > Roseobacteraceae > Ruegeria > Ruegeria sp. AL2. The sequence continues at coordinate 386,089 of NZ_JBQFXM010000002.1, read as the reverse complement.
TTCTGGTATTGATCGCCGTATTCGTGTTCTTTGCAGCGAATGCAGAAAGCCAGGATGTCGCTTTGCGATCCGCGGTCCGCCGTGTTCTGGCTCGTGACGCGATGATCACTGAATTTCATGCCCTGTCCCCCAGCGATACGCTAAGCACAGCTGCGCAAGCCGTCATTCACACCACACAGCACGAGTTTCCGGTACTGGACCCAAATCACACTTTGCTGGGCTTTGTGACACGCGAACGCCTGTTCACCGCTCTGGCAAGCGACCAGCCCAGAACTGCGCCCGCGACCTCGATCATGGATGCTGACGTTCCCACAGTCTTGCTGACAACCGGCCTTGAGGACGTACTGGAACACCTGCACAATGGTGCGCCGGCGATTGCAGTTCTGAGCCATGGCGGTCGTATGATCGGTTACATAACCCGCGAAAACATCGGCGAGCTGATGGTCATTCAGGGTCGTTAACCCCTGCGTCACACCGGGGCGAGAGCGTCCGACAGAACCGATAAGACCGCATCCTTCGGCACATCCGAGGTCACAAAAGCCTGACCAATTCCGCGGGCCAGGATAAACCGCAGCTGGCCGTCCACGACCTTTTTGTCCTGCCCCATCAGATCCACCAGTGACTCGGCACTTGGCAATTCGCCCGGAATATCAGCCAGATCCGTTTTCATACCCATTGCCCGCAGATGCGCGCGTACCCGGCTTGGGTCTTCTTGTGAACACAGCCCAAGGCGGGACGAAAGCTCGAACGCAAGTGCACAGCCGATGGCCACGCCCTCGCCATGCAAAAGACGGTCCGAATAACCAGTGGCAGCCTCCAAGGCATGACAGAAGGTGTGTCCCAGATTCAGCAGGGCGCGGTCACCTTGTTCGGTTTCGTCCCGGGCCACGATATCGGCTTTCATCTGAACCGAGCGGGTTACCGCACGCACCCGCGCGGCCAAGTCACCCGAGGACACGCTTTGCCCGTTCGCCTCAAGCCATTCAAAGAAATCAGCATCCCCAAGCAAGCCGTATTTCACCACCTCGCCATACCCTGAAAGAAAGTCCCTCTGGGTCATGGTCTGCAACACAGATGTATCGGCCAGAACCAGCGATGGCTGATGAAAAGCGCCGATAAGGTTCTTCCCCTGAGGGGCGTTGATCCCTGTTTTCCCTCCGACGGAGCTGTCGACCTGCGCCAGCAAAGACGTGGGGATTTGCACGAACCGAACACCTCGGCGCAGGACGGCTGCGGCAAAGCCGGCAAGATCACCAATTACGCCGCCACCAAGGGCCACAACAACGTCGCTGCGTTCAACCTTTTCAGCCAACAGCCACTCAACCGCGCGTTCGAAATGAGGCCAGCTTTTGGTTGCCTCACCGGCGGGTAAGGCCAGCGCGGACATTTCGATTCCGGCGGCTTTCAGACCCTCACGTAGCGCGTCCAGATGCAGGTCAGCGACGTTCTCATCTGTCAGGACGGCCACCTTGGGGCGCGCCAATAGCGGTGTAATCCAATCGCCTGCGCGCGCCAGAAGATCCGGACCGATCTCAACGTCATACGACCGGTCTCCAAGTTCAACGTTTACTGTTTGATGCATTATCTGATTTCCAAAACATCAGGGCGCGCCAACAAGGCGTCGACAACCCGGTCCACCATATTCTCGATCGAAGTTTCGCCATCCGAATCCACGATCAAATCTGCCTCGGCGTAAACCGGAACACGCGCCTCGTAGAGGGCTTTCAATGTCGCATAAGGATCAGCAGTGCGCAGCAGCGGGCGCGTGTCCTTGTGGCGAACTCGGCTCCACAAAACTTTCAGGTCTGCCCGCAGCCAGACAGACGCCCCGCGCAAGGTGATCATACGCCGGTTGTCGGGCTGAAGAAACGCCCCGCCACCCGTTGAAAGGATGCCTTTTTTCTCGTCCAGCAGGCGGCTGATGATCTGTGTTTCCTTGGTGCGAAAAAACGACTCCCCGTCCCGCTCAAAGATTTCGGGGATGGTCATGTTGGCGGCTGATTCGATTTCGGCATCACTATCCAGAAAGGGAACACCCAGACGCGCGGCCAAAGCGCGGCCCACGGCAGTCTTACCAGCCCCCATCATCCCCACCAGAACCACGGTTTTGTGCAGAGCAAATCGGGTCTGCGCGTCCGCTGAGTGCGTGTTATGCTTAATTTCGCTCATTTCACCGTGAATGACGTGATCTTGGGAAAAATGCCAGTTATAACTTGGTCAAAACCAAAAATTGAGGCAGCGTGACGCCATGAGCCGTCTGATCAAATTCCTGATATATGTTCTGTGCCTGGTATTCATCGGGCTGGTTGCCTATGCCTATGTCGGTCCATTCTTTGGTGTGGATTTCTCTGCGCCTCAAAGTGAAATTCGCGAGCCGGTTGTACTGGATGTCAACTAAGCAACTGCTTTTGGCAATCACACTGGCCGGGTCGGCACATGCGCAGGAACCCTTATCCGCCATCGAATGGCTGACAGACCCGCCGGAAAACCTGCCGGGAACCGTTCTGCTGGAACCACCGGTCACGCAAGATGGCACTTTGCCAGGAATTGAGGTGACTTCGCTTGAAGCGCTGTCGCAGCCGCTGGGCCTTGTTTCGTCCTCTGTCACTGGCCTGCCCGTCGACCTTTGGCAAGGCAGCGATGCGGATCGCTTGGCCGAACTGATCGCCGACGTCCACGTGCGTGACAACCCGGCGATGCAGCGATTGTTGTTCACGTTACTCTTGTCTGAAACACGCGCGCCGTCAGGGCCTCTGGCCGAAGAAACCCTTTTACTGGCGCGGCTGGATCGGTTGATGCAACTGGGTGCCGCTGATCCGGCGCAATCGCTTGTTCAACTGGCCGGACCTACTGACACGCAAGACCGTTTCAAGCGCTGGTTCGATGCGACGCTTTTGACCGGGGATGAGGATCGCAGTTGTACCGCCCTTATTGCCGAACCGCATCTTTCGCGGGACTATGCGGCTCAGATTTTCTGCAAGGCCCGCCGCGGGGATTGGGCTTCAGCCGCGCTGACCCTTGAGGCAGCGCATGCGCTTGAAATCCTTCCACCCGAGGATCTGGCAGTTCTGGACCGTTTCCTTAGCCCGGAACTGTATGAAGGCGCAGCTTACCTGCCGCAGCCGGAGAACCCTGATCCCCTGACGTTCCGTTTGTTTGAGGCAATTGGCGAACGACTTCCCTCCGCTCCGCTGCCACGGGCGTTTGCCAATGCGGATCTGCGCGATGTCGCAGGTTGGAAGGCACAGATCGAAGCAGCGGAACGGCTTACCCGCATTGGCGCATTAACCCCCAATCAGCTGCTGGGCCTTTATACTGAGCGTGACCCGGCGGCCTCAGGTGCTGTCTGGGATCGAGTGGCCGCCGTTCAGCGTTTTGAAAGCGCGTTGGACACCGGGAACGCGGAAGCGATAGGAAAGACCTTGCAGCCGGTCTGGCAACAGATGCGTGGTGTCGGGCTTGAGGTTCCGTTTGCCGAACTGTTCGCCGAGCGCTTGTCGACTGTCACATTACCGGTTGCTGCCACCGAAAACCTGCGCTGGCGTATTCTGATGTTGTCCGGGCTTTACGAACAGGCCGCCTTGTCAACACCTGACACATCGAACGAAACCCGGTTTCTTGCCGCTTTGGCACAAGGCGATCCCGGGCGCGCGGTTTCCCCGTCCCCTTTGGCTGATGCCGTCGCTCAGGGGTTCGAATGGGCAGCGCCTGTGCCAGGCGACATTGATGCGTTGCTGACCAACGGTCAGTTGGGCGAAGCCATAATTGAAGCCATGCAATTGTTTGCACATGGCGCGCGGGGCAATCTGGTGGACCTGACAGCGGCAATTGCAACATTCCGGCGCGTTGGGCTGGAAGACACCGCGCGACGTGCGGCCCTGTCCCTTTTGATCCTGCAAAAGCGTTGATCATGGGCTCTCCAGCATCGGATGCACTGTGGATTTCAACGTTCTTGCAGGCGCAGGCGGCAGAGCTTGGCGCTGCGACCAATACGCTGCTGGCTTATGGGCGCGACCTGAAAGATTTTGCCGAATGGCTGGACCGCAAGAAATCCGGATTTGATCAGGCAGATCGCGACCTGATCGAAGCCTACCTGATCGACTGCGATGCACAGGGCTTGTCACTTTCGACCCGCGCACGGCGTTTGTCTGCTATAAAGCAGCTGTACCGGTTTGCCTTCGAGGAAGGCTGGCGCGCAGCCAATCCTGCCATTCAGATCAAAGGTCCCGGCCGGCAGAAACGGCTGCCCAAGACGCTGGATGTGCCCGAAGTTGATCGTTTATTGGAGGCCGCCCGAAAAACCGGGAGAAACGAAGCTGACAGGCTAAGAAACACCTGCCTGATGGAGGTTTTGTACGCCACCGGAATGCGGGTGACTGAACTTGTCTCCCTGCCAGTCTCCTCGGCCCGTGGCGATCCCCGGATGCTGCTGGTGCTGGGCAAAGGGGGGAAGGAGCGAATGGTCCCCCTGTCGCCCCCGGCCCGGGATGCGCTGGCCGCGTGGCTGACCGCGCGGGACGAGGCCGAGGATCTGGCCGTGGAAAAAGGCGCTCAACGCTCGCGCTTTCTGTTCCCATCACGCGGTAAGTCCGGTCATCTGACACGGCACAGGTTCTTTTTTCTGGTGAAAGAGCTGGCTGTACGCGGCGGTGTTTCTTCTGAAAAAGTCACACCACACACGCTGCGCCATGCATTCGCTACGCATCTGCTGGCCAATGGTGCTGATCTGAGATCGATCCAGACGTTATTGGGTCATGCAGACGTGGCGACGACCGAAATCTATACGCATGTTCTGGATGAACGTCTGGCGGAACTGGTGTTGCAACATCACCCGCTGAGCAAAGACCGCAATGAGGACAAAGGCTAAGACCTTGATCCAGCGGAGCGACGTCCCCATAACGGATGCAGTACACTAACCTATCAAGGACCAATGGAACCCTTACCTTCTATGATCGACGGCGCATTCTGGTTTACGACCGGCGCTATCCTGTTTCTGCTTATCCTGTCCGGATTTTTCTCGGGCTCGGAAACGGCGCTGACCGCCTCATCAAGGGGGAAACTGCGCGCTCAGGCCGACAAGGGATCGCGCGGGGCTAAAAAGGCGCTGGAAATCACCGACGACAACGAACGTCTGATCGGGTCGGTTCTGCTGGGCAACAACCTCGTCAACATTCTGGCTGCGTCACTGGCGACGGCGTTGTTCACACGTCTTTTTGGCGAAAGCGGCGTGGCATTGGCGACACTGGTCATGACCTTTTTGGTGCTGATCTTTGCCGAAGTTCTGCCCAAGACATACGCCATCACCAATTCCGAAAAGGCCGCTGCGGCCGTTGCGCCGATCATCAGCGTGGTCGTGACGGTGTTTTCGCCTGTCGTCGCAACCGTGCGGTTGCTGGTGCGTGGCGTATTGCGTTTGTTCGGAGTTCAGATCGATCCTGACAGCAACATTCTGGCCGTGCGCGAAGAAATCGCAGGCGCCCTGCAACTGGGCCATTCAGAAGGGGTTGTTGAAAAAGAAGATCGCGACCGCATCCTCGGCGCGCTGGATCTGGGCGACCGCACGGTGGAAGAGATCATGCTCCACCGTTCCAACATCGAGATGATCGATGCGAACGCCCCACCCGAAGCTATCCTGAGGCAATGTCTTGAAAGCCCTCACACTCGTCTGCCTGTTTTCAGGGACGAGCAGGAGAACATTGTTGGCGTTGTTCACGCCAAGGATTTGTTCCGCGCGATGTATGCACAGGCTGGCAGCAGCGACGGCGGCACCGACCGTCTGGCCAGCTTTGACATCGGCAAAGTCGCGAATGCCCCTTATTTCGTTCCAGAGACCACAACTCTGGATGACCAGATGCGCGAGTTTCTGCGAATGCACGCTCATTTTGCGCTGGTCGTAGACGAATATGGCTCATTGCGTGGCCTGATCACGCTTGAGGATATTCTCGAAGAAATTGTGGGCGAAATCGCCGATGAATTCGATATCGCCGAAGAGGTGCCGGTCATGCGGACGGATGATGGCCAATTCCTTGTCGAAGGCGCGATGACCATTCGTGACGCCAATCGTGCGCTGGACTGGTCGCTACCGGATGAAGAGGCCAACACTCTTGCTGGTCTGGTCATCCACGAAGCCCAGATGATCCCGGTTGTTGGGCAAGTATTTTCGTTCCATGGCTTCCGGTTCGAGGTCACAGCACGCGAAGGCAATCGTATCACAGCCCTGAAAGTGCGGCCCTTATAGGGTTTGGACGCAAGACAAAAACGACGCGCTCTGTCGCTCGTATGACAGAATGCTTAATCGTTGATCTGCACCGTCCTACCAGAAAAGGAGGAGCGGATGAAAAACACATGCCAGGTGGCCGTCATTGGTGGCGGCGTTGTCGGGTGTTCGGTTCTTTATCACCTGACCAAGCTTGGGTGGTCGGACGTCATGTTGCTGGAACGGTCCGAACTGACCAGCGGCTCGACCTGGCATGCAGCAGGCGGGTTTCACACCCTCAACGGCGACACCAACATGGCGGCGCTACAGGGCTACACGATCAGGCTGTATAAAGAACTGGAACAGATCACCGGCATGTCCTGTGGCCTGCACCACGTGGGCGGTGTGACACTGGCCGACAATCAGGACCGGTTTGATATGCTGCTGGCCGAACGCGCCAAGCATCGGTTCATGGGGCTTGAGACAGAAATCGTCGGCCCGGAAGAAATCAAAAAGATCGCGCCCATTACGAACATCGACGGAATTATCGGCGCTCTTTACGATCCGCTGGATGGTCATTTGGACCCGTCAGGCACCACCCATGCCTATGCCAAGGCCGCGCGAATGGGCGGCGCTACGATTGAAACCCATTGCATGGTGCGTGAAACCAACCAGCGCCCCGATGGAAGCTGGGATGTCGTCACCGACAAAGGCACAATCCATGCCGAACACATTGTTAATGCGGGCGGGCTTTGGGCACGCGAAGTTGGTGCCATGGCGGGTGTCTATTTCCCCCTGCACCCGATGGAGCATCAATACCTTGTCACAGACGCGATCCCCCAGATCGAAGCGATCATTGATGCGGGTGGCGAGCATCCGCATGTCATGGATCCGGCGGGTGAAAGCTATTTAAGGCAGGAAGGGCGTGGTCTGTGCATCGGGTTCTATGAACAACCCTGCAAGCCTTGGGCAGTAGACGGCACCCCGTGGGATTTCGGGCACGAGTTGCTGCCCGATGACTATGACAAGATCACCGACAGTATCGAATTCGCCTATCGCCGCTTTCCCGTGCTGGCTGAGGCCGGGATAAAATCGGTGATCCATGGGCCGTTTACCTTTGCCCCAGATGGAAACCCGCTGGTCGGCCCTGTACCCGGAATGCGCAACTACTGGTCGGCCTGCGGTGTCATGGCCGGGTTCAGTCAGGGTGGCGGCGTTGGCCTGACGCTGGCGCAGTGGATGATCGAAGGCGAGCCAGAGCGCGACGTGTTTGCCATGGATGTTGCCCGCTTCGGCGACTGGATCAGCCCAGGTTATACCCGCCCCAAAGTCATCGAGAATTATCAGAAACGCTTCAGCGTTGCCTATCCGAACGAAGAACTGCCCGCCGCACGCCCCAACCGCACAACACCAATGTATGACATCTTCAGCGATCTTGGCGCGGTTTGGGGGCAGCAATACGGCCTTGAAGTGCCAAACTATTTTGCGCAGGAAGACGAGCCGGGATTTGAAACGCCATCCTTCCGCCGCTCGAACGCGTTCGAGGCGACGGGGCGCGAAGTGCGGGCGGTGCGTGAAGCTGTAGGTATCAACGAGGTCCACAATTTCGGCAAATACCGCATCACCGGACCCAATGCTCGGAACTGGCTGGACCAGATCATGGCTGGTCGCATTCCGAAACCTGGTCGGCTGTCTTTGACCCCGATGCTGTCGCACAAGGGCAAGCTAATCGGCGATTTCACGGTTTCCTGCCTGAGTGACACTGAATTCCAGCTTACGGCGTCCTATGGCAGTCAGGCCTTCCACATGCGGTGGTTCCAGCAAAACGCTCAGGACGGTGTAACAATTAAAAACATCAGCGACCGGTTGAACGGTTTCCAGATTGCCGGCCCAAAGGCAACGCAGGTTCTGGCGACCTGCACACGAGACGACCTGACGGATTTCAACTTCCTGAACGTGCGACGGATGACTGTCGGCATGACCGACTGTATCGTTCAGCGTGTCAGCTATACGGGCGATCTTGGTTATGAAATCTATTGCGACCCCTTAGCGCAGCGTCAGCTTTGGTGGACGCTGTGGGAGGCCGGACAACCCCACGAAATTGTTCCGTTCGGAATGCGCGCAATGATGAGCCTGCGGCTGGACAAGTTTTTTGGCTCATGGATGCGAGAGTATTCGCCGGATTACACCGCCGCTGAAACGGGATTGGATCGGTTCATTGCATTCAGCAAAAACACCCGTTTCATCGGCCGCGATACAGCGGAATTAGAACGGGCCAACGGAACCATCCGCCAGTTGGCAGCCTTCGAGGTTGAAACAGACGATGCGGACGTCAACGCCTATGAACCGATCTGGCTGGATGGTTCGGTTGTTGGGTTCTGTACCTCCGGCGGCTACTCTCATTTTGCGCAGAAATCTGTCGCCATGGGCTTTCTGCCGTCCGGGCGCATAGAAGATGGTCTGGAGGTTGAAATCGAGATTCTGGGGCAGATGCGCAAAGCGAAGGTTATCTCGACACCTTTGTTTGACCCAGATGGCACACGCATGAGGGGATGACAGCACACATGACTGACAGCAGTGTGGCGCAATGACCGAAATCCCCATCATCCTGCTTGCTGCCGGTCATTCCAGCCGTATGGGCGGGCTGGACAAGCTTATGCAGCAAATTGATGGCATTCCACTGCTGACCCGTACGGCGACCCTAGCGCGTGGCGTGGCACCTGTCCTTGTCGCCCTGCCACCGCGCCCGCATCCAAGATACGATGCTCTTGCAGGAATGGACGTACAGACCGTTCCCGTACCGGACGCGGCCGAGGGAATGAATGCCAGTTTGCGCACCGCCATAAAACACCTTCCTGTTGATGCACCCGCGGTCATGGTTTTGCTGGCCGACTTACCCGACCTGACCCAGACCGATCTGAGAACGATCTTGAAAGCACGCCAGTTGCATCCCGACAATGTAATCTGGCGCGGAACAACCACAGATGGAAAGCCCGGGCACCCGGTGATCTTCGATCGGACGCTTTTCAGTAAGCTTTCGGCATTACACGGCGATCACGGCGCGCAGACGGTGGTCCGGTCACAACAAGGTGGCGTATTCCTGCAACCCCTGCCCGGTCAAAACGCGGTTTTGGATCTGGATACGCCGGAAGATTGGGCAGCTTGGTGCAAGAAACGCACCGTTTAAATAAACACGGCCCGGTCGATATCGACCGGGCCGGTGCCCAATACAGGACTACCACTTTCCACAATTCCAAAAGTTTGACCAATAGGTCTTAAAGACACTCTGGTTCCCTAGCCGCTAAACCTAAACAAGACCCCCTCGTTAACACGCCGCTAAAACTTCCGGTAACTGAGTTAGCCGCCAGCGCCCCCTAGCGCTTTTGGCTTCCCCTCACTTGGGCAATTTCATCCTCACTTATCCGATCCTTAGAAACAACGTAAAATTGGAAGAATAGGTTAATTTCGCGTGCCTCGATTTGGCTTTTAGGCAACATAGCACTAAGGCTTGCTCAACCTATAGGCGATCCAAGTCCGGTGCACGTATCATCGATTCGGGATTAAGCGCAAACTTATGCACCCATTCAGCTGCCTATCGGCAAAGTTACAGCGTCAAGCCCGAAGTTTCCCGGACTCGCCCACAACCATTGGAAGAGCAGCATTTTTCCCCACTGTTCTGTGAAAGCATTGTCAACAAAACAATGAAAATTCAACTTTTTTGAAAGTTTGACGTCTGTTTTGGCAACAATCCTCCGATTCGCCTTCGACCTCCTCGGTTAAATCGGCGAATCCTGATCAACGTCCTTCACCACAAAACACCCGCTTTGTGGCAAAATTAAGATTTATTAATTGATCAGTCAGGAAACCCCAATCCTGACAGTGCATCTCATGTCTCAACGCGCAACGGAAATTGCGTGATCAAACCAGGAGACAGAAATGAGCATCCGAAAATCTTCGCTTTTACTTCCCCGCACATCCAACTGGATGGGGGTCAGCGCATTGGGCGCAGCCATGCTGGCCACAACCGCTATACCTTCGATGGCGGATGAAGCGCTTGCCGATCTTGTCGAAACCGTTTCCCCTTCGGTTGTAACCATCATTGCCGAGCAAAAGACCGCCCCAAGCCCCAAACAGGGTCAGAATTTTGACTTTGACGGTCACCCGTTTGGGGAATTCTTCAAACGATTTGGTGGGCCTGAAGGGTTCAACATGCCTCAACGCGGTCCGGCACAAGGGCTCGGGTCAGGGTTTGTACTGGATGAAGCCGGTTATATCGTCACCAATCACCATGTGGTGGACAATGCCGCGACTGTAACCGTTCGCCTAAGTGATGACCGGACATTTGAGGCCGAGGTGGTTGGCACCGACCCGCTGACAGACATTGCAGTCTTGAAGATCGATGCAGTCCCGGGCCTGCAAGCCGTCGAACTGGGTGACAGCGATGCAATCCGTGTTGGCGAAGATGTCGTAGCGATCGGCAACCCGTTTGGTTTGAGCTCCACGGTCACTACCGGCATTGTATCGGCTAAAGGTCGCAATATCTCGGACGGGCCATATGCCGAGTTCATTCAAACGGACGCAGCTATCAACAAGGGCAACTCTGGTGGCCCGCTTTTCAACATGGACGGCGAAGTGATTGGCGTGAATTCGGCCATTTATTCCCCCAGTGGCGGATCTGTCGGGCTGGGATTTGCCGTAACCTCGAACATCGTTGAACATATTGCAGCCGATCTACAGGATGACGGGCAGGTCAGCCGTGGGTGGCTGGGTGTTTCGATCCAGAATATCAGCCCGCAGCTTGCGGCGGCGCTGGGAATTGATGCCTCCTCGGGTGCACTGGTGGCAGATGTTGTCGCCGACAGCCCTGCAGATGGCGTCCTGGAACAAGGCGATGTTATCCTGTCTTTCAATGGCGAAGCCGTAGACTCCAGTGGTGACCTGCCCATTCTGGTGGGAACAACCAAGGTCGGCACCGCCAGTGATTTGACCATTCTGCGCGATGGCAAACAGGAAACGGTCACGTTGACCGTTGGCCAGCATCAGGCAGCGGCGGCTCAGTCCGACACCCCTGTCGATTCTGATGCAGCAGGCACGTCGCTTGGTGTCACCGTGGCCCCGCTGACCGAAACGGTGCGGGCTGAAGCGGGTATTGCTAAAACCGTCGAAGGTGTGGTCGTCACAGACTTGCAACCGGACAGCCCTGCGGCCCGGGCGGGTCTGCAACGCGGTGACGTGATCGTCAAACTGGGCAACCAGGACACGTTCACACCCGAAGCGCTGAAGGCCGCACTGGACAGCGAAAAGACAGACCCGGCACTGGTATTGATCAATCGGGCCGGCAGCCAGATTTTCGTTGCTGTCGAACTGGTCTGACGAACACCATGCGCGCGCCGCTTGATGGGGAGATCCGGCGCGTGCCTCACCCGGCGGACCTGAGTTGTCCGCTGTCCGTCGGGCTTGCCGGGTGCGTGCCCAGCACCCGGCAAGATCGTCAGCAAACCATATGCTTTGTTTGAATTTTGTGTTTAAATCCTTAAGGAAAGGAACCACATCATGAGCCGCCGTCTGTTGATCGTCGAAGATGACGCTGACACCAGGGATTTCATTGCCAAAGGGTTTGGCGAAGAAGGCTATGTGGTCGAAACGGCTGCTGATGGCCGCGAGGGATTGTACCACGCTACGGACGGCGGTTTTGACGCCATTGTGTTGGACAGGATGCTTCCCGGTCTGGACGGTCTGTCCCTGATCAAATCCCTGCGTGCAGCAGGGCTGAAAACACCGGTGTTGATGTTGACGGCCATGAGCGCAGTGGACGAGCGCGTCAAAGGATTGCGATCAGGCGCCGACGATTATCTGGTCAAGCCCTTTTCGTTTCAGGAACTTCATGCGCGGATCGAAGCCTTGTTGCGGCGTCCGCAGGAATCCGAGGAAACGCCGACGCTGACCTGCAAGGATCTTGAAATGGATCTACTGACCCGCAAGGTTACGCGGGACGGCCATGAGATTACGCTGACACCTCGTGAATTCCAGATCCTTGAGTTCTTTCTACGCCGCAAGAACCGTGTCGTGTCGCGTACCATGCTGCTTGAAGGCGTCTGGGACTATCATTTCGACCCGAACACCAACGTTGTGGATGTTCATATTTCAAAGCTGCGCCGCCAGTTGGATGAAGGCGGAGACATACCTTTGATTGAAACAGTTCGCGGTGCGGGTTACATGATGTCCGATGGATAACCTTCGGCTTTCCCTTAATAATTCAAGAACAAGACTTGTCGCCACCAGCATGGTGCTAAGCACGTTCCTGACCGCGTCTGTGCTGGCATTGGTCTATGTGACAGCCAACCGGAGCATCGAATCCGAGACCCGATCGGTCGTGTCCGCCGAACTGACCGGGCTTGCCGATGAGTATGAACGGCGCGGGCTGATCGGGCTGATTACAGCGATCGAGCGTCGTCTTCCAAGCGCGTCCGATCGAGACGCGCTGTATCTGCTGGCGGATCGGCAGGGCGTCAAGCTTGTGGGTAACCTGAAAACCTGGCCGGTCAATGTGACCGCCGGAAGCGGTTGGGTCGACCTCGAGTTGCGCAGGGCTGACAATGACCAACTGGTGCCCATCTCGGCCGCTTCGATCCGATTGCCCGGTGGTGAACGCCTTTTGGTGGGACGGGATGCGGCGGTCCGTCAACAATTCGACCGTGTATTGTTCCGATCTCTGGCACTGGCGCTAGGAATAGCATTTGTTCTGAGCGTGATCACTGGCTGGCTGTTCACACGTCTGGTGTTTTCACGCCTGTCAGACATCGCAAGCACAGCCGAAAACATCGTTTCCGGCGATCTTTCCAAGAGGATGCCCCTGCGCGGAACCGGGGACGAGTTCGATCAGGTCTCTGGCACGTTGAACAACATGCTCGACAGGATCGAAGAGCTGGTGAGCAATCTGCGCACCACGTCGAACTCTATCGCACATGATTTGCGCTCTCCTTTGTCCCGCCTTCGCCAAAGGGTCGAATCCCTTTCCGAGCCCGGCAAAAGCGATCTGGACCGCGAAATCGACATTGCGCGGGCTACGGGAGAAATCGACCATGTTTTGCGGGTCTTGGGGCAGCTTACCGAGATATCGCGGGCCGAGGCCGGTCTGGGGCGCGAGCAATTCGAAGACATTGACTTGCAGCAACTGGTTGGAGATGTCGTGGAACTGTATGACCCAGTGGCCGCGGATCAGGACATCCGCCTTGAGGTTACAGGCTCTGCCCCCTCAATTCAGGGGCACCGGCCCCTACTCTCGCAGGCTCTTTCTAATTTGCTGGAAAACGCGATGCGTTATGCGCTGGCAGATACCGCAATCACGATCTCTATCGGTACCAAGGACGGATTTGCCCAATTGCGGGTTCGGGACCGTGGTCCTGGTGTTCCGCCCGGAGAGTTGGATCGCCTTCAACTTCCCTTCGTCACACTTGATCCGGCGCGGACGGAACGCAATGCGGGATTGGGGCTCGCGCTGGTTGCCGCGATTTCACATATGCATGGCGGGACATTCGCAGCCCGAAACTGCGACCCAGGTTTGGAAACTACGATCAATCTGGCAATTCAGAGTTAATCCGGCAGTCCGTTTATCGCCAATACCTTGTTTTTGTACCGTTTATCCCCTGTAACTTCCGCACAGAACCAACCCGGCGGGACATAGGCATTTGCGTCTTCACTGGTATGGAACTCAACCTCAACCAAACGCAGGGGTTCCAGACCGCCTGAAAAAACATCCAGCTCGAACTGGTGGCCGTCTGGCATTAGATCCGTGTAACGCACCTTCTCGACCCGGCGACCTTGGGTTTCCGGCCAGAAGGTTTCAAACTGGTCTCGGGTTATCTCTGCCTCACGCTCAACACGTACAAGATCACCGCCGCCTTTTAAGGTCAGGAAAAACACATTGTTCTTTTGCCGAAGGCGCAATTCGGTCGAGTCCTCCGGCGCGGTGAGGTACCCCTGACGCACCTCTGCTTTTTCTGCGCGGCTCAGGTTCGGCAACCTTGCCACCAGAAACTTGCGTTCAATTTCTTTGCTCATCAGGGTGCCCCCGCTCTTTCTTCCAGCTCATCAAACAGCGCCCGATATGCCGCACCAGCAGCGCTACGACCTGCGTAAGTACAGACAGGGCCCCGATATTGCCCCATCTTTTCGACATCCGCAGCGAAAGGCACAACCGCGTGTAAAATGCGCTTGGGATGCTGGGCGCGCATTGAAACCATCGTTTCCCGATGCAACAACTTCCGGTTCTGCACCATCGAAAAGAACGCCCGCAGCTTCTTCTTACGCAGCCCGTGTTTGTCGAAAAAGCCAACCAGCTGATCGAATGACCGCTCGGACAGGGTTGTGGGAATGATCGGAACAACGATTTCATCAGCGGCCCGAAAGATATTCTCGGACAAGGTGGAAAAATTGGGCGGGCAATCCAGAAGAACCAGATCATAATCACTGCCAGCCGCCGACAATGCCCTTTTCAGACGCGATCGTTTGTTCCGCATGCGCGACAGGAAGATATCAAAGTCGCGGAAAGTCAGGTTTGCGGGCAGAACGTCCAACCCGTCAAAATCACTTGCCCGGATGGCTTTGGTAAACCGCTCCACATCCTCAAAAAATCGGGCATCCGTCAGTTTTTTTGACGGTTTCACCCGAAAATAGAACCCGGACGCCCCCTGAGGATCGAGATCGCATAGCAAAACTTTTTGGCCAGCCTGCGCATAGGCATAGGCCAGGTTCACCGAAGTAGCGGTTTTTCCGACACCGCCCTTATTGCTGTAACAGGCAATGATCTTCATTCCCTACTCCTTTTTGTGGTGAAACAGACTGCGGAACATGTGCCGGATTTCTTGCCCGTCGAACTGAAGGAAGCTTGCGACAACGCGTTTTCTTTCGGTCTTCTGACGTTGATCAAGCACAGCGATTAGGCCGCCCACGGACAAACCGATCTGCGCGTTTACGTGGCCTTGCGTATCGGCGTGCGACGCTACAAAGGTCAGCAACGCGTCTTGCTGCACAGAATAGTCGTTGAACAAACCAAGATTATCCTGAAGTTTTTTCAACGGTTTAAGGATCGTTCTCAATCCGTTCGCATCGAAGAGCGGGCAAACAATTCCATCAGATATCTTAGTTTTTTGCATTCGATACGAAGCTCATGCACCGTCTTGTCTGGCGTATCATCGCTTATGCCGCGCGCCAGTTTGCACATCTTGCGATAATGCTTCCAGATCAGCGCGCAGGCATAGTCATACGTGCCGCGATGCGCGTTTGGTCCGAGGTCCAAGTGATCAGTACTGGTGAACATTGCGGTCAGGTCGGTCATGGACGTCGTGTAGTCGGCGCTGCGCAACCAGCGAGATAGGCGCAGTTGCTCTTGTGTACGTTCCGTTTGAAACTGATCAAACATCTCGGACAGTCCTGCGTGAAGGCTCGGCGGGATAAGATTGAAATACTTGTCTTTTTTCAGAAGGTAGACATCCAAATCACGCAGAGGTCCCGTGGGGGCCATAAGATCGGAAAAGAGCCGCTTCAGTTCGGCCGTCTGGGCCTCGGACAACACACCCTTGAACAGGCTGATCACTGACCTGATCTTGCGCAACGATACCCGGTAATCGTGCAAAAACTCGGTGTCGATATCAGCGATCATGCCCTCCTCGTTTTGCCGTGCAACCATCAGATATATTTGAACGATTTTCGCAGCGACTTCGCTGCAAGGATCTGCTTGACCGAACTTTATTTCAGGCTTGGCCTGATAGGGAACCATGTCTGGAAACAGACTGGGATAGACCGTTTCAACGTCACGAACACCGCCCGAAACGCGATCGAGAGCGGAACGGACCAACTGATAGGCCTTCTTATACCCGCGCAACTGCTGAATTCGTACAATGGTTGCCTGCCCTGATGGCGTCGACATGTACGTTAAAGTTCCCCTGACTTTTGTCTTTTGCAGATCATCAAGCACGGCGAAGGTCTTTGCCTCGATCTCTCCAACACCAATCTGCGTCAGCGCCCGTAGTTCAGGAAAGTCGCTCAGCGCCTTCTGAACCGGCCCTTCTGGCAAGTCCCGTGCAAACCGCAGATGCCCCGAGTGCTGCTGAGACAAAGGGCCGTGGTCCTTCCGCAGCAGGTGCAACACCCCGCCAGTATCGATCAAAGCACGACCCGAGGCGCGCAGTGACTGATCGTGACAATCCAGCAATGCGAAAGCTGCGACGGGGCTATCGGGTGAAACTTTTTGGGAAAACCCGGCAATGGCATTTGCCAGAGCCGTTTCGTCAATCCTCGCTGGGAAAATGAACTGATCGCTTGACGATCTGGTCATGATACGCCTTTCCAGTTCAACTTCAGAAACCCCTTTACAGGTTTCTCAACGATCATATGCGCGCGCCCCTTGTTTGGTTTGGTTGCTCCAACGCCATCCAAGGTTCTCCTTTTCAGTCTCGGCTGAACCCGAAAGGACATCAAGGCATTATGCCTGCGACCGAGTGTAATCACGGGGTGACAGGCCTCGGGTGCCGAAGTAAGACACCGCTATGAACGAACCAGTATCTTCGATCCGAAACCTTGGCCCCGCCTTTGAACAGGCCTGCGCACGTGCTGGTATTCATTCGGCTGAGGCGCTGCGAGAACTGGGGCCGGACGAAGCCTATGCCCGCCTGTTGCGCGCCGGCACCAGGGCGCATTTCATCGGATATTATGTTCTGGTGATGGGATTGCAGGGCCGCCCGTGGAACGATTGCAAGGGCGACGAGAAGAAAGCCCTGCGCGAAAGGTTCGACGCAATCAAAGCTGGTAACGGTGCTGCTCCGGAAAACCAGATGATTGCAGATCTGGACGCCATCGGAGTTCGTGTTGCACCAAAGGACTTAAAGCAGCTCTGAACGAATAAGGCCGCACCCAACCAAGGATGCGGCCCCTGTTTGTCACCAATGGCTGTGGCTTAACCGACCAGTTCAATGCCCGAGAAGAAGTATGCGATTTCAACCGCTGCGGTTTCCGGTGCGTCCGAACCGTGGACCGAGTTTTCACCGACCGATTCCGCGAATTCAGCGCGGATGGTGCCGGGGGCTGCGTCCGCAGGGTTCGTTGCGCCCATGACTTCACGGTTCTTTGCAATGGCGCCTTCGCCTTCCAGAACCTGAACAACAACCGGAGCCGACGACATGAATTCGCACAGTTCGTCATAGAACGGACGTTCGGCATGAACGTCATAGAACTTGCCAGCCTGAGCTTTGGTCATGTGAATGCGCTTTTGCGCCACGATGCGCAGGCCTGCTTCTTCGAACTTGGCGTTGATCTTGCCGGTCAGGTTGCGGCGGGTTGCATCGGGTTTGATGATCGAGAATGTGCGTTCCAGTGCCATGTCGGCCTCTCCTTATAATGTGACGCGGGATCCGCGCCGAAATCCATCGCGCGCCGGGTATCACGGTCTTTGATCCATGAAAAGTGTAATGATGCCTTGCCGGTGGCTTTGCAGTTCAGATTGTTTCTGGCAAAGGGTCGACACGGTCCAGTCGACGAACGTAAAGCACCGCCATCAAGCCGGCAAAGCTACAGGCCCACATCATGCCCAGTACCAGATACGGCCCGTTTTCGGGGCTGACGAACGCGCCGGTCATTGAGGTCAGAACAGCTCCCAAAGCCACGATCATTGCCCCCGACAGCCCTGCCGCGCTACCTGCCAGCCCGGGGCGTACCGACATGACACCGGCCGCGGCATTGGCATTGGTCAAACCGTTGCCAAAGCCGACACAGATTGCCGAACCGAAGAAGACCCAGACCGATCCCAGATCAGCGAGAAACAGCATCAATCCGCAGAACGGGCCAGTTGAGGCCACGATCCGCCCCGACAATATCATTGTCGTCAGGCGCGTCCGGGCCGCAATCCGACCGGTGACAAAATTGCCAACCATGAACCCGCCGGTGATGATGCCAATCCCCAGCCCCAGCGTTGCTGGGCTCAGGTCGAACCACGCTGCGGCAACCAGCGGCGCACCGGTGATAAAGCTGTAGAACCCCCCAATCGAAAACGCCGCGCATAGGGCATAACCCCAGAACCTGCGGGCACTGAACAGGTGTGGGTATTCGCGCAGTTGGGCACCAAATGTGGACGAGCGGTTCGTGTTGGTTTCGCCCAGGTCGAACCAAAGCAGCACCAGCAACCCTGCTCCAAGCAACGAGTACAGGACAAACCCCGAACGCCAACCGAAAAGCATATCCAGCGCCCCACCCAACATCGGCCCAAGCATCGGGGCTAAGGCCATGGCCATCGCGACGTAACCGAGTTTGCTTGCCGCCTCATTCGGTGCGTAACGGTCTCTGATCGACGCGCTGGACAGGACCGAGCCGGCGACAACAGCAGCCTGAAGCAGGCGGAAGCCAAGAAAAACCCAGATCGATCCGGCCAGTGTGCATCCGATCGACGCAAGGAAAAATATTGATATACAAATTAAAAGGATAGGTCTGCGCCCAAAGCGATCCGATAACGGGCCCATGATCAGTTGCAACACTGCCGAAACCGCCAGATACCCCGCGACCGACAGGTTCATCAGGCCGTAATCCACCGTGAAGTCTTCACTCATATGCGCCAGCGACGGCAGGAACATGTTGAGCGTCAGCACAGACAGCGCCGTAGCAAAGATCAATGTGATCAGGGATGGAGGCGTCCGGGCCGCGCGCATGTGAAAAACCGCTTCAAAAAGCAAACGAGACAGCGCTAACACATTGCTTGATGCTTGAAAATGCCAAGCCGCTGGCGGCGGCATCACACCTCTGCTAAGAGCGCCTCATGTTACGGATCGAAGACATCACCTATGCCGTTGAAGGCCGCCCATTGTTTGATGGCGCCAGCGCAACCATACCAGACGGTCACAAGGTTGGCCTTGTGGGCCGGAATGGCACGGGAAAGACCACGCTTTTTCGCCTGATCCGCGGGGAACTGGCGCTGGAATCGGGGAATATTGCGGTCCCCAAGCGCGCCCGCATTGGCGGGGTCGCGCAGGAGGTCCCATCATCCAACGTTTCGCTGATCGACACTGTTCTGGCCGCTGATACCGAACGCAGCGCCCTGATGACCGAGGCTGGCGACGCAACGGATCCCACGCGAATTGCCGAAATCCAGACCCGGCTGGCCGATATCGACGCCTGGTCGGCCGAGGCCCGCGCGGCCTCGATCCTCAAGGGGTTGGGGTTCGACGACGCAGACCAATTGCGCCCCTGTTCGGATTTCTCGGGCGGTTGGCGGATGCGCGTGGCCTTGGCGGCGGTTCTGTTCTCACAACCGGATTTGTTGCTGTTGGACGAACCGACCAACTATCTGGACCTTGAAGGCGCGTTGTGGCTCGAAAGCTATCTGGCCAGGTATCCACATACGGTCATAATCATCAGCCATGACCGGGGCCTGCTGAACCGTGCCGTGGGGTCGATCCTGCATCTGGAGGATCGCAAACTCACCTATTACGCCGTGCCTTATGACAAGTTCGCTCAACGGCGGGCGGAATGTCTGGCACAGGCAGAATCCGAAAACGCCAAAGCCAAAGCGCGCATCGCTCATTTGCAGAGCTTCGTGGATCGGTTTCGCTATAAGGCATCCAAGGCCGTTCAGGCCCAATCCCGCCTGAAAATGATCGAACGCATCCAGTTGGTCTCAACCCCGCAAGAAGCCGCTCTGCGTGCGTTTTCCTTCCCCGAGCCCGAGGAACTATCGCCACCGATCATCCAGATCGAAGGCGGAGTGACCGGTTATGGCGAAACCGAAGTACTGCGCCGCCTGAACCTGCGCGTCGATCAGGATGACCGCATCGCGCTGCTGGGCAAGAACGGTCAGGGCAAATCAACCCTGTCCAAACTGCTGTCAGACCGCCTGCCCCTGATGGCTGGCAAGATGACCCGCAGCAACAAGCTGCGCATCGGGTATTTCGCTCAGCATCAGGTGGACGAGCTTTATGTGAACGAAA
Organism: Ruegeria sp. AL2; assembly: GCF_056540845.1. Taxonomy (NCBI): domain Bacteria; kingdom Pseudomonadati; phylum Pseudomonadota; class Alphaproteobacteria; order Rhodobacterales; family Roseobacteraceae; genus Ruegeria; species Ruegeria sp. AL2. The sequence goes on along the minus strand of NZ_JBQFXM010000002.1, from coordinate 365,923 downwards.
CGCCACTGGACCACCTGCGCCGCCTGCGCCCGGACGAGGCGCCGGGCAAGTGGCGCTCGCGTCTGGCGGGGTTCGGCCTGAACGCGGCTCAGGCGGAAACCGAGGTTGGCCGCCTGTCGGGTGGGCAGAAGGCGCGCCTGTCGCTGCTGCTGGCAACCATCGACGCACCACATATGCTGATCCTCGATGAACCGACGAACCATCTGGATATCGAAAGCCGTGAGGCGCTGGTCGAAGCGCTGACCGCCTATTCGGGCGCTGTCGTGCTGGTCAGCCACGACATGCACCTGCTGTCGCTTGTTGCCGATCGGTTGTGGCTGGTCTCGGACGGTACGGTCAAATCCTATGACAGTGACCTTGAATCCTATCGTGCCCTATTGCTGGCGCGTGACAAGCCGGTGAAAGAAAAGCCACAAACAGAGAAGCCTAAACGCGCCTCGCGCGATACCATGCTGGCATTGCGGGCGGACCTGCGCAAATGCGAGGACCGGGTCGAGAAACTGACAGAGATGCACGACAAGCTCGCGGCAAAACTGGCCGACCCGACGCTTTACGAAGACGACAAGATCAACGATCTGGAAATCTGGAATCGCAAATTCGCCGAGGTGGTCGAGGCTATGCAAAAAGCAGAAGCGCTTTGGATCGCTGCTGCTGAGCGACTGGAACAGGCAGAAACGGTATGAGCGATCCTGTCGTTGAAACCAAAGCAATGATCGCGGGAATGCATCCCGAAATTCAACCCGGAGAATTCGCATTTGTGGTCTGGCCCGAAGATATGGACTGGCCCGACGGGACACGCGCCAGTTACGTCGAGGCCGAAGGGCTGTCTTTAGTCGTTCCGATCAATTGCGCACCAACAGAGGCGGTTGCTATGCGCTGTATCACACTTCAGGTGCACTCCTCGCTGGAAGGCGTGGGTCTGACCGCTGCGGTCTCGGGGGCGTTGGCACAGGCCGGAATTCCGGCAAACATGGTTGCGGGCTATCACCACGATCATGTTTATGTTCCGTCCGGACTGGCCGAAGACGCCCTGAGAATTTTGAAACATCTGCAACAGAGTAGCAAAGAGTGATTGACACCGCATTTCTGATCACCGCGTTCACAACGCTTTTCGTGGTTCTTGATCCACCGGCGCAAACGCCGATTTTTGTGGCCCTGACCCAGAACATGGATTGGCACACGCGCCGCTCTGTCGCTGTTCGCGCGTGCCTGACTGCTGGCGGCATTCTGGCGATGTTCGCGGCCTTCGGCGAAGCGCTGCTGGGATTTGTCGGCATCTCGATGGAGGCGTTTCGTGTTGCGGGGGGTGTTTTGCTGTTTCTGACCGCGCTCGACATGCTGTTTGAACGCCGGACCAAACGTCGTGAAAACAGCGCCGAAGAGGAAGAACATCCGGACCCGTCTGTGTTTCCACTGGGTATCCCACTGATTGCAGGGCCCGGTGCGATTGCCACTATGATCCTGCTGGCCGGTCAACATCCCGGCATTCAGGGCCTGGCCGTGGTCATCGGCGTTATGCTGGTCGTTCTGGCAATGGTTTTTGTGATGTATCTTTCATCAGGGGCCGTGGCACGGCTTTTGGGGAAAACCGGATTGAACGTGTTGACCCGGCTTCTTGGGATGCTGCTGGCTGCATTGTCTGTTCAGTTTATTCTCGATGGCCTCAAGGCCTTTGGATTTGCATCTTAAATCCCCATATTCACAAGGTTAGAGGGATTTCCGGGTAACCGCATGGACAGTTTCGACATTGGACGCCTGATCTATCTGGCCCTGCTGGGGGCGGCGCTGCTGATGTGGTTTGTCACGCATAATCGGCAGTCGCTTAGCAAGACATTGCAGCAGGTCATGGCATGGGTGTTCATATTCGTCGGGGTCATCGCACTGGTCGGCCTGTGGGAGGATATTCGCTCCTCGGTCGGTCCCGCACCGCAGATGAGTGTCACCGGAAACTCGGTTGAGGTTCCCCGCGCCTATGACGGCCATTATTACCTTCCGGTTCTGGTGAATGGTGAGCTGATTACCTTTCTTGTCGACACCGGTGCCAGCCAGATCGTGTTGAACGCGCAGGATGCCAAACGGGCAGGCATTGATCCCGATCAGCTGAATTATTTCGGGCGCGCCTTGACTGCAAACGGTGAGGTGCGTACCGCGCCGGTGCGGCTTGAGACCCTGACGATAGGACCCATTACGGATCAGAACGTTTCGGCCTGGGTCAACGAGGGTGAGCTGGATAAATCGCTTTTGGGGATGGAATATCTGCACCGTTTTTCAAGCATTCAGTTTGCGGATGGCAAGCTGATCTTGTCCCGTTAATGCTCCTCACCTCTTGAGAACAAAAGTGGAACATGATAGCTTGCAGGCATGTCTGCTCAGCTTCTTGGCCACAAACCTGCGCGTCAGGTACCGGGGGTAAATCTCCATTCGCAGATCACCCTGCAACCGGGCCGCGTGCACGAGGCTTGCGGCCCCGCCCGGCGCAGCTTTGCCATCTGGCTGGCCGGTCAGACACAGGGGCCCGTGCTGTGGATTTCCCCCGCGTGGGAGCCCGCCCAACTGAATCCCGACGGAATGATGGCCTTTGCTAATCCGGCGCGTTTTCTGTTCGTCCATCCCACCCGCGCCGAAGATCTGCTATGGTGTATTGAAGAGGCGCTGCGCAGCGGAGCCATCCCGCTGATCATAGGCGACCTGCCCGGCGCACCGGGGCTGACACCAGTGCGGCGGATGCATCTGGCCGCAGAACAAGGCGGCACGATGGGCCATGCCCCGCTTGGCCTGCTGCTGACGCCCGGTGATGGCGGCGCACAAGGGGTTGAGACACGCTGGCACATGGCCTCCGCCCATCAGGGGGATGCCAGGCACTGGACCCTGACCCGCCGCCGCGCCCGCGCCCTGCCCCCGGTCAGCTGGCAAGCCACTCAGACCGCTGCCCGCACCGGTCTGCACCTGAAACGCATTGAAACAGAGGACATTCTGACGTGAAGCCGCAAGGATCACGCAAGATGTGACTGGCCAAACTCTGGATCGCACCCTAGCGTCGCCGCATGAGCCATCCGATCCATGACAGCCGCTATTCCTGGATACGCCTTCTGATCACGCTCGCCATCGCAACTGTGGCGAATGTGGGAATGTGGGCTGTAATCGTGGTCATGCCCGCCGTCGAAGCAGAATTCAGCGCCGGTCGCGCCGAAGCCTCGATGCCATATACACTTACGATGATTGGATTTGCGCTGGGCAATATGTGGCTGGGGCAACTGGTGGACCGGCTGGGTGTGACACGCGCCCTGATCGGCGCTGCTGTTTTAAGCGCCTTCAGTTATCTATTGGCAACGCTGGCCCCGAATATAACGCTACTATCCGCGGCGCATCTGCTGGTCGGGCTGGGAACATCGATCGGATTTGGGCCCTTGATCGCCGATATCTCGCACTGGTTCATGAAACGGCGTGGAATCGCCGTCGCTCTGGTGGCCAGCGGGAATTACCTGTCTGGGGCAATCTGGCCTACTCTGCTGTCCGGTATTCTGGCACGCGACGGCTGGCAACAGGTCTATCTGACACTGGCGGCTCTGACGTTGCTGGTTGTCATCCCGCTGTCCTTGTTGTTGCGCCGCAAGGTCCCAATCGAGGCGCACAGCACAGCCGCGGCCACAGCCCGGATCAACGCACGCAGTGTCGGTGTCTCACCACGCGTGTTACAGTACATTCTTGGTCTGGCCGGCATTGGATGTTGCGTAGCGATGTCCATGCCACAGGTCCATATCGTGTCGTATTGCGTCGGGCTGGGATACGGCCCCGCAGTGGGGGCTGAGATGCTATCGCTGATGCTACTGGGCGGCGTCGCCAGCCGTATCGTCTCGGGCCTGTTGGCCGACCGTCTCGGTGGCGTCATGACACTTCTGATCGGCTCTGTATTGCAGTGCATCGCGCTGTTCCTGTTCCTGCCGTATGACGGGATGGTCTCACTTTATGTGATCAGCTTGCTATTCGGTCTGGCGCAGGGTGGCATCGTGCCCAGCTACGCTTTGGTTGTCCGCGAATACATGCCGCCGCAAGAAGCCGGTGCGCGAGTCGGATTCGTCATGATGATGACAATTCTTGGCATGGCGCTTGGTGGCTGGATGTCAGGCTGGATTTACGATGTCACCGGAAGTTACCAACTGGCTTTCGTCAACGGCATTCTTTGGAACGGTTTGAACATTGCCATCGTTCTGATGTTGATCAAAAGATCTCGCCCCAGACGGGACACGGTCATGGCATGACACACCTGACCCGCCGCTTCGTACTTACGGGGATGGCGGCTCTGCCTTTGGCGAATACGGTGCAGGCCGCCTTGAAGCCATACAATTTGTCACCGAACGGCACCCGGGTCGGTTTTACCTTTGACCTCTCCGGCATTCCCCAGACCGGATCAATGCCGATCCGGGACGCGAACGTGGAAATTGACACGCAACGCCTGCAAAACAGCCGGGTCACGGTGGTGCTGGACGTTACCAAGGCCAGAACCCGCTTGCCCTTTGCCCGCATGCCGATGCTCGGCCCCAGTGTATTGGACGCCGAAACCTATCCGACAATTCAGTTCGTATCGACTGACATTCAATTGGGGGCGGATGGGCGCATTTCGAATGGCGCTCGTGTCAAGGGAGAACTGACTATCCGAGGTCTGACGCACCCCATAACCTTGGAAGCCAACCTGTACCGCCAGCCTGGTACAGCCGCGAATGACTTGAGCCGCCTGTCCATAGGTTTAACCGGGACTTTGAACCGGCACGATTTCGGTGCCTCGGGTTATCCCGATCTGGTAGGACAACACATTGGGCTGGACATTCGTGCCGAGATCATTCGAGCAACCTGACTGACAAAAAGCAAAAAACGACTGGATAAAGTCGAATAGTTGCGCGCATTGTCCGGTGACGCCGCCTATCTGAGAAAACCATGCGCACGATCATTTCATTTGCCGCCCTGTTTCTGTCGGTCATTCTGCTTCAGCTATCAACAGGCGGCGTCGGGCCACTGGATGCCATCTCCGGGATCACGTTAAGCTTTTCGACCGAACAGATCGGTATGCTGGGTTCGGCGCATTTTCTTGGCTTTTTCATAGGTTGCTGGTGGGCGCCGCGACTGATGGGCAGCGTCGGGCATTCCCGCGCATTTGCTGTATGCACAGCGCTGGGCGCGATGGGGTTGATCGGCCACACCCTGACAGACAATCCTTATGTATGGGCGGCGCTGCGCATCGCCTCGGGCACATGTGTGGCAGGCTGTTATACCGTCATCGAAGCCTGGCTGAATGCAAAAGTAACCAATGAGACACGTGGACGAGCCATGGGCACCTATCGCATCGTCGATATGGGTGCCTCGCTGAGTGCTCAGTTGATCATCGCCGTCCTGCCACCCGCCTCGTATGTATCCTACAACCTCTTGGCGATCCTGTGCTGCGCCTCGTTGCTGCCGCTGACACTGACACGCGCAAGTCAACCGAAAACGCCTGACGCCCCCCGCCTGCGCCCGAAACTGGCGTGGCACAGTTCGCCGTTGGCCGTTGCGGGCGTCATTGTTTCGGCACTCAGCTCGGCATCTTTCCGAATGGTCGGGCCCGTCTACGGTCAGGAAGTCGGGCTGGGAGTGGATCAAATCGCCTTCTTCCTAGCTTCTTTCGTTCTGGGCGGGGCACTGGCGCAGTATCCGATGGGGTGGCTCGCTGACAAGTACGACCGGCGCTGGGTCTTGATCTGGCTTTCGGTCGCGGCGGTACTAAGCTGCGGGGTCACAATGGCGGCAAGCGACACGGGAACTGTCGGTGTCATGCTGGCAGCAGGGCTTTTTGGGTTTACGACATTCCCGATCTTTTCGGTGTCATCCGCACATGCCAACGATTTTGCGACAACCGAGCAGAGGGTCGAGTTGTCTGCCGCCCTGATGTTCTGGTACGCGCTGGGGGCAATTGCGTCACCCTATATCACATCAACACTGATCCAGGATTTTGGACCCAGCGCGCTGTTTGCATTTGTCGCGGTCGGCCACGTATTCCTGATTGGCTTCGGCCTTGCCCGAATGCGGTCGCGTCCAACACCCGCGGAAAGAACCAATTACGTCTACGCACCGCGTACATCCTTTACGGTCGGAAGGTTGCTGAAACGCGCCCGCGAGGAATGAAAAGCGAGCCCGCAGCCCTGCATTGCGGAGAGTCTGCGAATTGGCTGACTACAATCTGACCGTATTGTAACGGCCATCGGCGGCTTGGTCGTCCCATCAGGGGCGCGTCACAAATCAGAGTTATTCCAGTCATCTACGAAACCGGGCTTTTGCTGAGCGGTGACATAGGTTAGACGAACGCGCAGTTAGATATGCGGAAACGGAATATGGCTCGGATTCTCATCACCTCGGCAATCCCATACATCAATGGGATCAAGCACCTCGGCAACCTGATCGGCTCGCAACTGCCTGCCGACTTGTATGCACGCTATCAGCGTGGCCGGGGAAACGAGGTCATGTTCCTGTGTGCCACCGACGAACACGGCACCCCGGCCGAACTGGCCGCTGCTAAAGCTGGAAAGCCTGTGGCCGAGTATTGCGCGGACATGTACGAAATTCAGGCCGACATCGCCAAGCGTTTTGGGATGAGCTTTGATCACTTTGGCCGTTCATCCAGCGAGCAGAACAAAAAGCTGACCCAACATTTCGCCGGGAAACTGGATGAGGCCGGGTTGATCCGTGAAGTCACGGAAAAGCAAATCTATTCCAACGCGGATGGTCGTTTTCTTCCCGACCGCTATATCGAGGGCACCTGCCCCAATTGCGGGTATGAGAACGCACGTGGCGACCAGTGTGAAAACTGCACCAAGCAGTTGGATCCAACCGACCTGATTGAACCGCGCTCGGCCATTTCGGGCTCGACCGATCTGGAAGTGCGTGAGACCAAGCACCTCTATCTGCGCCAATCGGCAATGAAGGATCAGTTGGATGCCTGGATTGACAGCAAAACCGACTGGCCGATCCTGACCACATCCATTGCCAAGAAGTGGCTGCATGATGGCGACGGGTTGCAAGACCGGGGGATCACCCGCGATCTGGACTGGGGTGTTCCGGTCAAGAAAGGCGATCAGGACTGGCCCGGTATGGAAGGCAAGGTCTTCTATGTCTGGTTCGACGCGCCGATTGAATACATCGCCTGTGCCAAGGAATGGGCGGATTCCACTGGGAAACCCGATTCCGAGTGGGAACGCTGGTGGCGCACCGACAAGGGCGCGAACGATGTGCGCTATGTCCAGTTCATGGGCAAGGACAACGTGCCGTTTCACACGCTTTCTTTCCCCGCCACCATTCTCGGGTCGGGCGAGCCGTGGAAAATGGTCGACCACCTGAAATCCTTCAACTATCTAAACTACGATGGCGGCCAGTTCTCGACCTCGCAGGGTCGTGGCGTTTTCATGGATCAGGCGCTCGAGATTCTTCCAGCTGACTACTGGCGGTGGTGGCTGCTGAGCCATGCACCGGAAAGCAGCGACAGCGAGTTCACGTGGGAGAACTTCCAACAATCCGTGAACAAGGATCTGGCCGATGTTCTGGGCAACTTCGTCAGCCGCATCACTAAGTTCTGCCGCTCGAAATTCGGTGAGGTGGTGCCCGAAGGCGGTGAGTTTGGCGAGCGTGAGAACGCTCTGATCGATGAACTTACCAAACGTGTCCGCGCCTATGAGGCGCATATGGAAGCAATGGACGTCCGCAAATCGGCTCAGGAGCTGCGGGCCATCTGGGTGGCTGGCAATGAATTCCTGCAAGCTGCGGCGCCGTGGTCAACCTTCAAGGAAGACCCCGAACAAGCCGCTGCACAGGTGCGTCTGGGTCTGAACCTGATCCGGTTCTATGCCGTGCTCAGCGCGCCGTTCATCCCTGATGCTGCGGCCAAGATGCTAAGCGCCATGAACACGCTTGATACCAGCTGGCCGGAAGACGTAGCCGCAGCGTTGAACGCGCTACCCGCGGGTCACGACCTTACCGTGCCAGACGTTCTGTTCGCCAAGATCACAGACGAACAGCGCGAAGAATGGCAGGCAAAATTCGCTGGTAAACGCGGCTGACCACCCTGATATTCGGATACTCAAACGGGGGCCGTTGGCGCCTGTTTTCGTTCGGCACCTCGGAACGGGCCGACACCTAAACCAGCTTACTTGCTCAAATTTTTGGCGTCATCGCGAACCACCTCGGGATTCATCGCGCTTGAGAAATCGTGGTAAACAAGCCATCCTGCAAACAAGTTTTGTCGACTCGCGCGATTGTGACCGCCGGGATGGACACCAATTGTTTCTGAAATGCACGAGGCTTTCGCCATGTCCCAAGTTTTCCCTTTTCCAACTCAGGCCCGCAATCCAATTGCCACCGCATTATTGCTGATATCCCTGGGACTGGCCCAACCTGCAACTGCACAGGACGAAGGAGCGGCACCGAAAGTTACGATTGCGGCCGCCTACACCGAAGAAATCACCGACGAGGCTTCCTTCATAGGGCGCGCTCAGGCGATCAATAAGGTCGACATCGTCGCCCGCGTGAACGGTTTTCTCAACAGCCGAAATGTCGAGGATGGGGCAACGGTCAAAGAAGGCGACCTGTTGTTCACCATCGAACCGGACCTTTACGAAGCGACATTGGAGGCCCGAAAAGCTGATCTGAACCGGGCCGAGGCAAATCTTGAGTTGGCCAAGGTTGACCTGGCACGTAAGGAAGAGCTTTACAAGCGCGACGCGACACCTGAATCCGAACGTGACATCGCGCGGGCAAACGAACTGGTCGCCGAGGCTCAGGTCAAGGCCGCAAATGCAGCGATCCAGCAGGCCGAACTGGACCTCAGCTATACACAGATCCACGCGCCTTTTGATGGGCGTATCGGCAGCATCACCACCAGTGTCGGCGATGTGGTAGGCCCGACCAACCCCCCGCTGGTGAACATTGTCAGCGAGACGCCGATCTATGTGAATTTCTCGCTCAACGAAAAAATCTTCACTTCGGTTCTTCAGACCGTTGGCGCAAATTCCGCTTCTCTTGCTGACAGCCCGCAAAGCCCCAATGTGCATATCACGCTGCCAAATGGAACCAAGTTGGATGAAACGGGCAGGATCGTATTCGTTGACAATCGTATCGACCCGTTGACCGGCGCGATCACAATGCGCGCCCAGTTCGAAAATGCCGACCGTTTGATCCTGGATGGTGCATTCGTGAATGTGCAGATTGAAGCGCTGCAACCAACCCTGCAAGTTCTGGTGCCGCAAGCTGCACTGCAACGCGACCAGCGTGGTGACTTTGTTCTTGTAGTAAACGACAAACAGATGGTGGAGCAGCGATACATCACCACAGGCAATACGGAAGGTACTGCCATCATCGTTACGGAAGGCTTGCGTGAGGGCGAAAGCGTGATTGTCGAGGGCCTGCAACGGGTCCGCCCCGGCGTGGCCGTTGACGCGGTCGTCGCTTCTGAACAGCCGGGAGAATAAACGATGTTCTCAGCCCTGTTCATTAGCCGGCCAAAGCTGGCGTTTGTCATCTCGCTGGTACTGACCATCATGGGTGGCATCGGCTATCTGGTGCTGCCGGTCGCGCAGTTCCCTGACATTACCCCGCCCGTCGTCAACGTATCCACCAAATATACCGGCGCAAATGCGGAAACAGTGGAAAACACTGTTGCCGCACCGATCGAGGCGCAGGTCAACGGTGTGGACGACATGATCTACATGACGTCCAGATCGTCTGACAACGGCTCGTATTCATTGGACGTAACCTTCGAAGTTGGCACCGACCCCGATATCGCCTCGGTCAACGTGCAGAACCGGGTGGCACAGGCAATGTCGTCGTTGCCCGCCGAAGTGACATCTTCGGGCGTTGTTACACAAAAATCGTCGACCAACATGCTGATGCTGGTCACGCTGACCTCGCCCAACGGCACCTATGACAGCGTGTTTCTTTCCAACTATGCCTCGATCAACCTGCGCGATGCGCTGGCGCGTGTGCAGGGCGTGGGTAAGGCTGATGTTCTGACCAACCTGGAATACGCCATGCGGGTCTGGATGGACCCGGACAAGATGGCAGCCCTGTCGATCACACCAGGCGATGTGATCAACGCGATCCGCGAACAGAATATCGAAGTGTCCGCAGGCTCGATTGGTGCACCGCCTGTTCCCGAAGGCCAGACCTTTCAATACACGATCAAGTCCAAAGGGCGACTGACGTCAGCCGAAGAATTTGGCAACATCGTAATCCGTACCGGAGACGCCGGCGCAATTGTCCGCGTAAGGGATATCGCCCGGGTTGAGCTTGGTGCACAGTTTTACTCGGCGTCCGGTTATTTTCAGTCCGTGCCCGCCACCGTGATCGGTATCTATCAGGCCCCCGGCGCAAACGCCCTGGCCGTTTCAGAGCGCGTGCAGGCGGAACTGGAGCGGCTGTCCCGCGCATTCCCGACGGATGTGGAGTATGATGTCCCCTTTAACACGACAGACTTTGTCGAAGCTTCTTTGAATGACGTCGTATCGACACTGATCCTGACCTTTACCCTCGTGATCTCGGTCGTTTTTGTGTTCCTGGGAAGTTGGCGCGCGACGATCATTCCGGCGGTTGCCATCCCGGTCTCACTGATCGGCACGTTTGCTTTCTTGCTGGCCTTCGGCATGTCGTTGAACACGATCTCGCTGTTTGCGCTGGTTTTGGCCATCGGCATCGTGGTCGATGACGCCATTGTCGTGGTCGAAAACGTCGAGCGCATCATCGCTGATGAGGGGCTGCCCCCAGCCGAAGCCACCCGTAAGGCTATGGGGCAGATCACCGGCCCCGTCATCGCGACCACACTGGTTCTGTTGGCGGTGTTCGTACCGGTGACCTTCATGCCGGGTATCTCAGGGCGGCTGTACTCTCAGTTCGCTGTTACGATCTCGACCGCTGTTGTAATTTCATCCATCAACGCGCTGACACTGTCGCCCGCTCTGTGTGGGCTGGTCCTTAAGGCCCGCTCGGGGCCACCCAAGGGGCTGCTTGCGCTGTTCGAAAATCTCATTGGTGGCGTTCGCAATGGCTATGTCGCCATTGTTCGCAAACTGCTTGTCTTTCCGGCTATCGCGCTGGCCATCGTGGTTGGGCTCGGCATGGGAACAGGGGCAATCATGTCGAACACGTCAGCTGGGTTTATCCCGCTGGAAGACAATGGTTATCTCTTTGTTGACGTGCAACTGCCTGATGCTGCGACGCTGGAACGAACCGAGGCCGTGACAAAGCGCCTTGATAACCAGATACGCGAGATCCCGGGTGTGTCCAGCACCGTTCTGATCAATGGCTTCTCATTGCTGAACGGCACAATCACCAACGGCGCTGCGATCTTCGTGAACCTCGACAACTGGAGCGAACGGCAGGAGGAAGACCTGAGCGCCGAAGCCATTTTGGCTAAGGTGCTGGCCATCGCGAATAATGAGACCGCGGCCTCGACCGTTGCCTTCAACCCGCCACCAATTCAGGGTCTCGGCATGTCGGCCGGGGTCGAGATGGAGGTGCAGCAAACCGGCGGCGGTTCACCGCAGGATCTGGCATCGGCTGTGGGATCGTTTGTCTATTCGGCCAACCAGCGACCCGAGATCGGACAGGCCTATACGACATTCCGTGCCAATGTTCCGCAGCTGTTCGTGGATCTGGACCGTGAGAAAGCCAAGACGCTGGACGTCTCGGTGGCTGAGATTTTCCAGACCATGCAGGCCCAGCTGGGGTCATATTATGTCAACGACTTCAACCTGTTTGGTCGCGTCTATCGCGTAATGATCCAGGCGGAAGGCAGCTATCGCGATAATGTCGATGACATTGCCAGCCTCTATGTGCGTTCACAGAAAGGCGACATGGTGCCACTGGGTACCCTGATTGACGTGGAAAACGTATTGGGGCCGGTTCTGCTGAAGCGGCATAACCTGTTCCGATCGGCAACGGTAACAGCGGTACCGGCACCGAGCCTGTCCAGCGGCGATGCGATCACCGCGATGACAGAGGTATCTGCTTCGGCCCTGCCGCCGGGATACTCGTTCGAATGGACGGGGACGGCACAACAACAGTTGGCGTCCGGCAGCCTGGTGATCATCATTCTGGGGCTGGCCATCCTATTCGGTTACCTGTTTCTTGTGGGGCAGTATGAAAGCTGGACTATGCCGGTCTCGATCCTGCTGTCAGTGGTCGTAGCCCTGTTCGGGGCGGTGGCCGCGGTTGCCATCGTTGGCAGTGACATAAACCTCTATACGCAGATCGGTATGATCATGCTGGTGGGTCTGGCTTCGAAGAACGGCATTCTGATCGTTGAGTTCGCAATGGAACAACGCGCCAAGGGTCTATCGATCAAGGAAGCAGCCGTCGAGGCCGCTCATCAGCGGTTCCGCGCTGTCATGATGACCGCCCTGTCTTTCCTGCTGGGGGTCGTACCGCTGCTGGCCGCCAATGGTGCGGGCGCGGCCAGCCAGAAAGCCATCGGTGTCGCCGTGTTCGGTGGCATGTTGGCCGCGACGCTGGTTGGCGTAATCGTGGTGCCTGTCCTCTACGCCCTGATGCAAAGCATGCGCGAGTGGCTGAAAGGCAGCAAAAACGATCCCGGCCCGTCAAAAGAAGCGGCCTGATCCAATCAAAGCCCCGCCCATCAGCGGGGCTTTTTCTGGCGTTAGTCTGATCTTCCCCGCCGCCGTTCAGAGATTTCGCGGATCACCACCTTTGCCTCTGGTGTCGGTGCCTGCTCGACCCGGCGATAATCCGATCCATCCCGGTTCCGTGTCAGCAGCCCACAGGAGATCATGGTCCGGCGCAGGGTTGCAGGGTCATCAAAACAATGTTCGGCATTGAGGCACGCGTTGACGTTACCCTCTTGCAGCACCGCAGCAGCCGGTACCGCAGACCAGAGCCCCCACAAGGACAAAGTCTGCACAGATCTTTTTGACGGCCATTGCCGAAGCCTGCCCTGCTCATCGAACAGGTGCAATGTACGCTCAACCGTACGCATGTCAGCAGCCGGTTGTTTCGGGCGGGCCTCAATCCGCCTGGCAGCGGCACTGGTGGCGCGCATATGTTGCACGTTCTGAAACCCGGCGGAACGGGCGACCATATTCATCAGGGTCAGGTGCGACGGGCTGGAGTCGCCAAGTTGTTGGGACAAGGTGCGCACGAATCCGGTCAGATCATCGGCGTGCAACGGTACAGGAGTTTTGCTCATCACAAATCCATATCGGGCGTTTTTCGCGATCGTTGGTCGCTGACTTGACGAAACAACGCCCGGATGGTTGCGATAGTTTCAAATTCACTGGCAGGTTTAGCACTCTGGGTAAGAGCAGCGACGCCTCGGTGTCTGCCGACCGTAACCAACGGCTAGCACAACACGGATCACCCGCCAAGAGGATAGAAAGATGGATCAGGCCGTGCTGCTGATCCGCCGTTCAGCCATCCAACCGTCGATCCGCGCGATCTGCTCGGCACTCATTCGCAGGCCCAGCTTGTTGCGCCGCCAGACGACATCTTCGGCGGTTCTGGCATATTCCTTGTCGATCAGCCACGCGACTTCCTGCGCGGTCAGTGTTGCGCCAAAATCCTCGCCCAGATCAGACAACTGCTGCGCATCCCCAAGGACATCTGCTGCTTCAGTTCCATAGGCCCTGATTAGGCGTGTAGCCCAGGCGGCACCCAGAAACGGATACGCGGCCAAAAGCTGATCAGTCAGGGCTTCAACAGCGTCAACCGGAAAGTCACCGCCCGGCAGCGCAACACCGGCGGTCCAGGGGCCCGGCATATTCGGAAAGAACTCACCAATCTTCTCAAGAGCACTTTCCGCGAGCCGTCGATAGGTGGTGATCTTGCCGCCAAACACGTTCAATACAGGCGCCCCACCCTGCGCATCGACTTTCAGCGTGTAATCCCGCGTTGCAGCGGTGGCACTGCTGGCACCGTCGTCATAAAGCGGCCGCACACCAGAATAGGTCCACACAACATCTTCGCGGGTCACAGCGCGCTTGAAATACTTCGATGCGAAAGTGCACAGATACTCCTGCTCGGCCTCAGTACAGACGGGTTTCGTGTCAGGGTCCGGGTGATCCTGATCCGTTGTGCCGATCAAGGTAAAGTCCTGCTCATACGGAATGGCGAAAATGATGCGGCCGTCTTCGCCCTGAAAAAAATAGCACTTGTCGTGGTCATACAGCCGGGGTGTCACAATATGGCTGCCCCGAACAAGCCGAACACCCTCGCGTGAGTTCACACGGATCTTGGACTGGATGATGTCCCCGACCCAAGGGCCACCTGCATTGATCAGCATTCTGGCCCGGACAAGACGGGTTTCGCCGCCGTCGCGATCGCGAATGGATACCTGCCAAAGGTCGTCCACCCGCTCGGCGGAAATCACTTCGGTTCGCACCATGATCTGCGCACCGCGCGCCTCGGCGTCGCGGGCATTCAGGACCACCAACCGCGAGTCTTCGACCCAGCAGTCGGAATATTCATAAGCCGTTTCGAATTTGTCCTGTAGTGGGGCCCCTTCCGGAGCCGATCGCAGGTTCAGCGACGTGGTGCCCGGCAGAATTTTGCGACCACCCAGATTGTCATACATGAGCAAACCCAACCGGATCAGCCAGGCCGGACGCCGCCCGCGCATCCACGGCATGACCGTGCTGAGCAGCCGTGAGGTCGGCGTTTCCGAGTCAAACCGCATGTCCTTATGGTATGGCAGCACGAAGCGCATCGGCCAGCTGATATGCGGCATCGCGCGCAACAGGGTTTCACGCTCGATCAGGGCCTCACGGACCAGACGGATTTCGAAATATTCCAGATAGCGCAACCCGCCATGAAACAATTTGGTCGAGGCTGATGACGTCGCTGAAGCCAGATCATTCATCTCTGCCAAAGCAACTGACAGCCCGCGGCCAGCAGCATCCCGTGCGATGCCGCAACCATTGATCCCGCCACCGATGATAAAAAGGTCCGTTATCTGAACGTCCGCTGACTGCATGCCAATGATTCCTTGTCAGGATGGATGATAGGCATTTGCCAGAACATCCTTCGTATGGTCAATGTTTATGTTCGAATTTTTTCGTTTTACAACACTGATCTGAAATTTTCGCATGCCGTTCTTGCAAAACCGGCCAGAAAGAACAAAAACGAAAAGAAACACTTCAAGTCTGGAAACACCCATGTCCCTGTCTTTCCGCCAATCTGACATTCTGGACATTGCCGGGGCCGAAGGCCGCGTCACCGTTGACGGGTTGGCCGAAAGATTTGGTGTCACGGTCCAGACGATCCGGCGCGACCTGACCGAGCTGGCCGAGGCAGGTAAACTGGATCGGGTGCATGGCGGCGCGGTTCTGCGCTCGGGCGTTTCCAACATCGGATATGAAGACCGCCGCGCCCTGAATTCCGACGCCAAAACCCGTATTGCACAGGCTTGCGCCACCGATATCCCCGACGGTGCGTCGATCTTCATGAACATCGGGACCTCAACCGAGGCCGTGGCGCGGCAATTGCTGCACCACAAGAACCTGATGGTTGTGACGAACAACATGAATGTCGCAAACATTCTGATTGAGAACCCGGATTGTGAGGTCGTCATGGCTGGAGGCGTCCTGCGGCGCACAGACGGCGGGTTGATCGGGACCCTGACTGTTTCGACCATTCGGCAATTCAAATTTGATCTTGCCGTGATCGGCTGTTCAGCTTTGGACACTGACGGAGATCTTCTGGACTTCGACTTTCAGGAGGTACAAGTCAGCCAGACCATCATTGCGCAGGCACGCCGAACTTTTCTGGTTGCCGACCATTCAAAGTTTCACCGCTCGGCCCCGGCGCGCATCACTTCCTTGGCTGAAATAGACGCGATCTACACTGATGCGCCGTTACCTGGCGATCTGCACCTGCGCAGTCAGGAATGGCAAACGGACATCGTACTGTGTAACTAGCGGACATTAAGAATAGTCTCAAAATTACCACGTCGCTTGCCAGATGCCACCCGGCCTGACACTATCGTCTGCATAAAGATATGTGCACGGGAGGGGAGCACCGGGCCATGATTGCGCTTTTATTTGCATTACTTACCGCCACGATGGGGCTCAACTATTTCAACATGACGAAGGCAGGCAATGCGCTGTTCTTTGTTACAATTGCCCTGAGTGTCTACTGGTTGAAATTCCACGCCACCAGTCAGCTGACAATTCAGCTTTGAGGGCCTCGTCATGACACCTGAACTGTCACGAACATTTAACGCGATCGGAATGTTGGCCGTCTGTCTCGTTCTGGCGCTGGCGTTTTTTTATCAACTTTTCCTTTACGAACTGCCTTGCCCGCTTTGCCTGTTGCAGCGTGTCGGCTTTGTTGCTGTCGGCGTCGGGCTGGGCTTGAACCTGCTGTATGGCGCGCGACCGCAGCACTATGCCATCATGCTGATTGCAGCTTTGTATGGCGGCAGTGTTTCGATCCGGCAAATCCTGTTGCACATTGTGCCGGGAACCGGCCACTATGGATCGCCCGTTCTTGGGCTGCATTATTACACTTGGGCGGGCATCGCCTTTTTCCTAGTCCTGCTGGGTACGTCGTTCATGCTGCTGTTTGATCGCCAATATGTCTCGGGCGCGACCAGCGAGGTACGATTTGGGGGAAACAAGCTGGCAAAAACCGCCTTCTTTGTCATGCTGGCACTGGCCGTGCTGAACGCCGGTTCAACTCTGCTGGAATGCGGACCGGGCATTTGTGATGACCCGCCCACCGACTACAAGTTGATTGACGAACTGAAAGCGAATGACTGAGGATACCCTAACCTTCCCCTGATGGAGGCACACGCATGGGACTATTGGGCCAGCCGCTGGGCTATTATGACTATCTGACATTGGCCGCGCTGATCCTGCTGCTTGCAGCAGTTATGGCGCTGTTCCTTTTCATTATGGGCCTTCCGGGGCGGATCGCGATCAAACGCAATCATCCCCACGCCGAAGCTGTAAAGATCATGGGATGGATGGGGTTCTTGGCTGTCGTGCCCTGGGTACACGCCTTCATGTGGGCTTTTCACGATGGCGTCACGGTCGATATTCGCCGCGGCCCGGACGAGGAAAAAGATGCCATTCGCGATGAAATCAAACGCCTGGGCGGCAAGGTCAAACCCGAATACCAGAATCGTCTGGACACAGACGACACACAACCCAGTTAAGACCGAAGGACCCTAATACCTATGTTCGTCGCCCTCGGCATCACTCTGTTCTACATCATTTTCGTCTGGCTCATTTTCTTCAAGCTGGAATGGCTGAAGTTTAACATTGCCTGGGGCATTGTTTCGTTCTGGGTGGGCGCACATCTGCTGCTGATCTTCCTTGTGGCGTTGCGCTTCTTTCAGCCGTTTTCGGCAGACAGCCACGTGGTGCGTTCGACCATACAGATCATCCCAAAGCTGACACAGCCGACGATCCTGTCCGAGGTTCTTGTTGAACCGAACACACCGGTCACAAAGGGCGATCCGCTTTATCGGTTCGACGATACGGTGTTTTCGCTGGCGGTCGATAATGCACAGGCCCAGTTGGTGGCGGCAGCGCAGAATGCCAAAATCCTTGAACAGGATGTTATCGCGTCGACCGAAGCTGTCGAACGGGCCAATGCACAACTGGCTTATGCGCAAACCCAACAGGCGCGGTATGAGAACCTTGTTCCCGCCGGAGGTGCCCGTCAGGACGACCTCGACCGTTGGAACGAACAGGTGACGGAAGATCAGGCCGCCGTTAAACAGGCCGAGGCGAACCTGGCCAAGGCTCAGCTGGCGCTGGAATCGCAGATTGACGGCGTGAACACCGGCATCCTTCAGGCGCAGGCGCAATTGGCCGAAGCCGAATATTTTCTGGAAAACACAACAATCTATGCGCCTGAAAATGGCATGATCGTCTCACAGCAGGCTCGCCCCGGATTGGTAGTCGGTGACGTCCGATTGGGTGCGATTGCCAGCTTTGTGACTGATGAAAGCCCTTATATCCTTGCCACGTTCCGCCAGCAGAACCTGAAATTTGTCGAGCCGGGGCAAGAGGTCGAAGTTGCACTTGATCTTTATCCCGGTGAAATCCTGACGGGCAAGGTCGAAGCGATCTGGTGGGCCACCCGGCAGGGGCAACTCATCCCGTCGGGCCGCCTGCCCGGTTTCGAGCTGCCCAAACTGCCCGGTCGGATTGCGGTCCAGATCACCGTCGATGTTCCGGAAGACCACATTTTCCCAGCAGGTGGTCATGCCGCAGTGGCGATCTATACAGGCCAAGGCAAAAGTTTTGAGTTTCTGAGGCGTATCAACATCCGTCTCTATTCCTTCGCCAACTTCATCCGACCTCTGGATATCTGAGGATGCGCGCCATGACACTCCGCAGGTTGTTGGGAACCGCCATTTGTGCCGCCACTCTCGCGGCCTGCACACCCGTTGGGCCGGATTTCGTGCGCCCCAACTCACCGGTCGTGAAACAGTGGATTGAGGTCAACAACCCCAGCGCCGGTCAAAGCGGGCTGACGTCGCGCAGTGCGCCTGTCGTGAAATGGTGGCAAACATTCAATGATCCTACCCTCAACAAACTGATTGCCGAGGCCTACGCCCAGAACCTGACACTTCAGGTCGCTGGCGCGCGGGTTTTGCAGGCCCGTGCACAACTGGGTATCGCCTTTGGCGAGCTTTACCCGCAGTCGCAGGCCATTGGCGGCTCGCTTGAACGGCGCCAGATCAGCGACAATCTGGGGCCGATTTCGGATGTCAATCGCGTCATCCCGCTGGATACCGAATTCTCGACCTCGCAAGTCGGCTTCGATGCCCAGTGGGAGTTGGACGTCTGGGGCGCGCAGCGGCGCGGCGTTCAGGCCGCGCGATCCAATCTGGCCCTGCAAGTGGCGAATTACGACGACGCGTTGGTGACGCTGACCGGGGATGTCGCCGCGCTTTACGTCAATATCCGGGCGTTGCAAGAGACGCTGGCAATTGCGCGTGAGAACATCAAATTGCAGCAGGATTCGGCAGACCTGACTCAGCTGCGGTTTAACAATGGCGTCACCACGGAACTGGACGTGCAGGAATCCACCGCCCTGCTGAACAACACTAAGGCGCTGGTACCCGAACTGGAAAGCGACTTGCAACAGACCAAGAACGCGCTTGCGGTGTTGTTGGGCACGACACCTTCACGCATGACCGGTCTGTTGGGCAATTCCGGCCACATTCCATCGGCCCGAGCAAATGTGGCAGTGGGCGTTCCCGCTGAATTGCTACGCCGCCGCCCGGATGTGCGCGCGGCTGAACTGGCGGCAGCCACGCAATCGGCACAAGTGGGCATCGCGATGGCGGACCTGTATCCCCAATTCATCCTGTCTGGCGCGATCGGGCTGCAGGCATCCGGCGGGCGCGATCTGTTCAGCGGTGGCAGCACAACCGGTCTGGCCAGTGCCGGTGTGGTCTGGAATGTGCTGAACTATGGCCGCATCAAGAACAATGTTCGCGCGCAGGACGCCGCTTATCAGGCGCTGATTGCGAATTATCAGAACACTGTGCTGACCGCTTATTCCGAAGTTGAAAGTGCCATGGTCGCTTATGCGCAGGCACGTAAGCAGGTCGGGTTCTATCAACAAAGTGTCGAGGCCTCACGCAAAGCTGCCGAAATCGCCGTCAGCCAGTATACAGACGGCATTGCCGATTATTCGCGCGTGCTGAACACCCAGACCGCGCTATTGCGGTCGCAAGCCAATCTGATCGAGGCACGGCAGCAGGTATCCAGCAATCTGGTGGCGGTTTACAAGGGCCTGGGCGGCGGATGGCAGATCCGGCAAAACCAGGAATTCCTGCCCGAAACCGTTCTGGCCGAGATGGCCTATCGCACGGACTGGGGCGATCTGCTGCAGAAAACCCCAACCCGCGCAAGCCTGAATTAAGTGCTACTTGGTTAACCCGCGCAATCCGCCCGAGATCAGGATATTGACCTCATACAGAATGCGGGGCGCGGCCAGCCCGCCGGGGCTGGCCAGATAATTCGGGCTCCATTCCGGATCGAACTTCTGCTTGAACGCGCGCAGGCCTTCAAAATGGTAGAATTGCTCGCCATGTTCGTAAACGAACCCACCGATGCGGTTCCAAAGCGAAGCAAGCTGACGGTTTTCGATCCCTGAAAACGGTGCGGCACCCAGTGAAAACCAGTGAAACCCCTGCTGCGCGCCCCAATCCATCATGTCGGCGAAAAGAGCGTCCATAACGAAACTTGGGCTATCGGGTTCATAGCGCATAAGATCCAGCGACAGCTCCGACTTGTTCCCCCCTTGGAACAGATTGGCAAAGGCCATGATCTTGCCGGTGTTGCCATCACGCAGGATAGCATGATCGAAATAGGACAGGTATTCATCATCAAATCCCCCCAGCGCAAAGCCCTTTTCTGCACCGGCCTTTTGCGCAAGCCAGCGGTCTGACATCCCACGCAAGTCTGACAACAGAGGCGCCAGTTCTTCCTTCGGAACGATCTCGAACACATATCCTTCGCGTTCAGCACGGTTCTTGGCTTGCCGGAACCGCTTGCGCGACTTTCCGTCCAGCGAGAAATCGTGCAAAGAAACCCGCGCAACCTCGCCAATTTTCAGGATCGACAGTCCAAGATCCAGAAAAGTTGGCAGATATTTGGTCGAGACACTGTAGAACGCGCAAAGTTTACCTTCGCGATCCGCCATTTCCCGAAGCTGCCAAATCAGTTGCTGCCCGGCACCCTCGTCACCAACCGGTTCTCCTTTCGAAATCAGCGCATTGCCTGTGTCGGCGTAGGCAATAAACGCGGTCTCATCCGGTGAGATCAGGAATTGCTTGTCACCGGTAAGCGAGATTTGGGATTCCGTATCCTCACTCTCCATCACTAGCCGCTCGACAACCTCTGGGATTTCAACCCGCTGTGGTGTCGGAATCTCACGCCCGAACAGAGAGTTCATGGCAACAATGCCCACGATCACGGCCACGACAAGGCTGGACCGCAAAAAGCGCGAGGCGTCACCGTTCCAAGCAAACTGCCACCACAGATCATTTTGGTATTCGACATGCGAATATGCAAACAGCCCGATCCAGAAAATCACCGCCAGCAGAACTACGACACTGATCAGCCATGGGATGTTCAACCGAAATATCGACGCGCCACTGACCCGGTAGAACGCACCGCGAAACATGGCCAGCAGACCAATCGTTCCCAGCATCGAAAGCGCTTCGTGGATGTCGAGCCCCTTTGCAAGCGAAGCAAAGAATCCCGCCCCCATCAACACCATCGCAACGACCCATGCCCTGTAGAGCTTGCGGAACAACCCGCGCGAGACCAGCAACAGCAATACGCCTACGACGCTGCCTGCAAGATGCGAAGCCTCGACAAATGACAGGGGCAGCAGATCTTTCAGCGTGCCGAGCTTTTGCGCCCCCGCTGGCAGCGCGCCCGACACCAGCAAGATCACCCCGGCCACTGCGGCAACCCCGGCCGCGACCATTGGAACCATGGGGCGGATCACACGATAGACCCAAACCGCGGCACCGCCGATCATGTGTCTTTGGGTCAAGACCGATGCAACGGCAATGGAAAGGCTGGCGACTGCAAATGGCAAAAAAGTGTAAACCACCCGGTAAAGCAGCAACGCAGCAATCACATCCGAACGACCCGACGCCCCCAGACCGGCAATCAATGTCGCCTCAAACACGCCGATCCCGCCCGGCGCATGGCTCAGGATCCCAACGGCAATGGCAGCGATATAGATGGTGAAGAAATACGGGTACCCGACCCCCAAATCATCCGGCATCAGTACGTAAAGCGCCATGGATGCGCCAAACAGGTCGCCGATGGCAGCCAACGTCAGCAGGCCCGCCAGTTTGCCTCCGGGCAAATCGAAACCGACACCTGCAACAGCCAACCGTCGGCCACCGCTGGACAGCCAAATGAACATCGCGACAAATGCAACCAGCAAGCACAATCCTATGGTGGTTTCGACCGTTTCGCTGACGGGCATCACCTTGGATATTCCATCCGGGTGCAGGGTCAGCAACAGGCCCAAAATCAGGATCAGACCCATCCAGAACGCCACCCATGAGGTTGCGATTACACCAGCCACCCGGCCAAGATCCAAGCCAAGCGACGCGTATATCCGATACCGGATTGCGGTTCCTGTGATGTAGGAAAATCCAAGGCAGTTCGACACTGCGTATCCACTGGCTCCGGCCATCCCCGCCACAGGTAACGGCACCTTGCCATCCGCCACGCTTTGTACCGCGAACACATCATAGAGCGACAGCGACAAAAAGCTGAACGCTGTCCAGCACATCGCAAAAAACATCAACTTCCATGATGTCGCCGAAATATCTGTCTGGACATCCGACCATTTCACATGGGCCGACAGATCGTGCAAAACCGAAAGGGCAATCCCGGTAATAACGACCGGTATCGCGATGCGCAGCCAGGGTTTCTCCAGTAGACCAGCAAGACGTTCGGCCCACTTTTCGGCCAAAGGTTCGTCACCATTATCAGATGTGGTCATGCCGCAAGCCTTCCGGAAATACTGAACCCTTAATCAGCAAGCAGCCTACCTAAGGGTAAGCCGCACCCTGTCTACTCACGAACTCTGGCACAATTCGCATTTATCTCAAAGCACTAGAGCCGCCCCTTGCGCGTTGACAGCAGCAGGTTCGTTTCCGAACGTGTAACGCCGTCGATCCTGCGAATATGAAACAGAACCTCGTCCAGCTCGGCGAGAGTTTCCGTACTGATTTCGGCAATCAAATCCCAACTGCCGTTGGTCGAATGGACCGCCGTGACCTGCCGCATGGCCCCGATCCGGGACATCACGCGCTCGGTACCGCGCCCCTCGATTTCTAGCATCATCAGCCCACGCACAGGGCTTTGTGCCAGATCCCGACGCGTCAACACAGTAAAACCGACGATCTCACCAGATTGCTTGAGCCGTTGCAAACGGCTGCGCACCGTAGTGCGGGTTACGCCCAGCGTTTCCGACAGCTCTGACAGGCTGGCGCGCGCGTCACGCTGCAATGCGCCCAGCAGACGACTATCCAATTCGTCCATATCACTTTCTCATTAAGGAGTTTCCTGAACCATTTTGAGCAATTTGCGCTCTTCACGCAAGACACAGTGACGGCCTAAATGGACCACATGGAACGCAATAACATCATTTTAGTCGGCGCGCCGATGGACGCCGGAAAACGGCGTCAGGGTTGCCGAATGGGTCCTGACGCATATCGCGTGGCCGGGCTGGATCAGGCTTTGACAGATCTTGGTCACTCCGTTTGCGATTGGGGCGACGTGCAACCTGAAGAAACCGGCTTGCCCGAACATCCGCACCTGTTCGCGCTGCCCGAATGCATCGGTTGGACGCAAGCGCTGAGCAAGGTCGCGCTAAAAGCGGCTGATCGGGGCATTCCGATCTTCATGGGCGGCGATCACGCGTTGTCCATGGGAACCGTGACCGGGATGGCCGCTTATGCTGCAAAGATTGACCGCCCACTGTTCGTTCTGTGGCTGGATGCCCATAGTGACTTTCACACCCCCGACAGCACAGACAGCGGCAACCTGCATGGCACACCCGTCGCCTATTTCACAGGAAGGCCGGGGTTCGAGGCATTTCCTTCCTTACCTGCCATCGTGCCAACGGACCGCGTCGGCATGATCGGCCTACGCTCTGTCGACCCGGCAGAACGTTCGGCGCTGGAACAAAACCGGGCCATGCTGGCCGACATGCGCAGCATTGACGAACATGGGATCAAGGCCCCGTTGCTGGCGTTTCTGGACCGCGTCAAAGTTGAAAACGCCCTTCTCCACGTTTCGTTGGATGTTGATTTCCTGGACCCGGCCATCGCCCCTGCCGTCGGCACCACTGTTCCTGGCGGTGCGACCGAGCGCGAGGCTCATCTGGTCATGGAACTGCTGCATGAAAGCGGACTGGTCAGTTCGCTGGATCTTGTCGAACTGAACCCGTTTCTGGATGAACGTGGCCGCACTGCAAAACTGATGGTCGATCTGGCCGCCTCACTTATGGGCCGTCGCGTCTTTGACCGCCCCACCCGGAGTTTCTGATGCTATCGCTACAAGCACCGTCTGCAGCAGTAATGATCCGGCCACATGCCTTTGCCTCCAACCCGGAAACACGCGATGACAATGCGTTTCAAACGCTGAGTATCACGTCGGCCGCAGCCACGTCGGAAGCTGCGAGAGATGAACATGACCAGGCAGTTCAACGCCTGCGCGACACAGGAATCACTGTTCACGTTTTTGATGATTTTGGCGATCTCGACACACCCGACAGCGTTTTCCCAAACAATTGGTTTTCCACACATCCTGGTGGTCACATAGCAGTTTACCCGATGTTCGTGCCGTCTCGCCGACGCGAGCGGCGAACCGATGTCATCGAACTGCTCAAACATGAGTATCGCGTGCAGGATGTCATAGACTATTCCGGGCTGGAACAAGACAAACTTGCGCTGGAAGGGACAGGTGCGATGGTGTTGGACCACATTGCCCGCATCGCGTATACAGTCACGTCCAATCGCGCCGACCCGGTCTTGCTGGAGCGGTTCTGCACTCATTTCAACTATGAACCAATTGCCTTTCAGGCCCGCGACGCAAAAGGCAGGGACGTTTATCATACCAACGTATTGATGGGGATCGGCACTCATTACGCGTTAATCTGCCTCGACATGATATCGGACCCCGACCGTCGCTTGAACATTCGCAATCGGTTAGAGGAATCCGGTCGAACCGTGATTGATCTGACTCATGACCAAATCGCCGAATTTGCGGGGAATGCAATTGAGTTGAAGGGACGCGATGGATTGGTGCTGGCATTGTCG
Organism: Ruegeria sp. AL2; assembly: GCF_056540845.1. Classification (NCBI taxonomy): domain Bacteria; kingdom Pseudomonadati; phylum Pseudomonadota; class Alphaproteobacteria; order Rhodobacterales; family Roseobacteraceae; genus Ruegeria; species Ruegeria sp. AL2. Next base: position 341,079 of record NZ_JBQFXM010000002.1, on the reverse strand, counting down.
AGCCGAGCGTTAGGCGCCCTCACTCCTGATCAAATCAAAATAATCCAAGCCAGTGCAACGCCTTTGCCACTGTCCGTCCCAACAATCGAAACCGCTGGTGGGTCAGTACGCTGCATGATTGCAGGCGTCCACCTTGCCCGCCGATAGGAGAGTACGATGCAACCTTCTGACAAGGCACTCGTGCCTTTTGTGTCCGTCGACAACATGATGCGTTTGATCCACCACATTGGCGTCGAACAGATGATCGTTCAGATCGCCGATCAAATCGAATCCGATTTCAAACGGTGGGAAAGCTTTGACAAGACCCCGCGTATCCCGGCGCATTCTCCGCACGGTGTGATTGAACTGATGCCCACCTCGGATGGTGAGGCATATGGGTTCAAATACGTGAACGGTCATCCCAAAAACACCTCCGAGGGTCTGCAAACTGTGACCGCATTCGGATTGCTGGCGGATGTTTACACCGGATATCCCACTCTGCTGACCGAAATGACGATGCTGACGGCGTTGCGCACGGCGGCAACGTCGGCTCTGGTCGGACGCTATCTTGCCCCGAAGAATGCCACAACCATGGCCATGATCGGCAATGGGGCGCAGTCCGAGTTCCAATGCCTCGCTTTCAAAGCAATGTGCGGGATCGACACTGTGCGGCTTTACGATATCGATCCCGGTGCAACAGCGAAATGCGCCGCAAACCTACAAGGCAAGGGCCTGACGGTCGTCCCATGCAAGACGCCGGAAGATGCTATTGAAGGCGCTCAGATCATCACCACCTGCACGGCAGACAAGAAAAACGCCACCATCCTCACCGACAACATGGTCGGTCCCGGCGTCCACATCAACGCCATCGGTGGCGATTGCCCCGGCAAGACAGAATTGCATCGCGACATCTTGCTGCGCTCAGACATTTTCGTCGAATATCCCGAGCAAACCCGGATCGAGGGCGAGATTCAGGCGCTGGATGCTGATCATCCCGTGACCGAGATGTGGCAGGTCATGACCGGTGCTGCCAAAGGGCGCACAGACAACCGCCAAATCACCCTGTTCGACAGCGTTGGCTTCGCGATTGAAGATTTCTCAGCCCTGCGTTATGTCAAGCAGGCGATCGAAGGCACCGCATTCTTTGAACCTCTGGACATGCTGGCAGACCCGGACGATCCGCGCGACCTGTTCGGAATGCTGATGCGGGCCGGTTAGGCGCACCTAAGGGGGCTCTGCCCCCGTCGCCCGTGCCGGGCGCCTCCCCCGGGATATTTATTGGCCAGATGAAGCAGGGGATCCGTTCTTCATCTGGCTTTAAATATCCCGGAGCGCGAGGCAGAGCCTCGCATCCCACCTAACCCGCAAGCGATGGCAGGTAGAGTACAATACCAGGGAACGCCACAAGCATTGCTATGGTCAGGGCGTCGGCCACGAAAAACGGCGTCACACCTCTGAAGACATCCTGAACACTCAAATCCGGACGCACCCCGGCGACGACAAAGCAATTCAATCCAATTGGCGGTGTAATCAGGCAGAATTCGGCCATTTTGACTACCAGAATTCCGAACCAGATCGCGCACATCGGGCCGGACATGCCAAACGCACTGTCTGCGGCACTGACAGATTCACCACCGTTCAGCGCCATAACCGCCGGATAAACAACAGGTAAGGTCAAGAGCAGCATTCCAATCGCATCCATGAACATGCCCAACACGGCGTAGGCAAGAAGAATACAGATCAGGATCAACATGGGCGACATCTCGAGCCCGGTTATCCAGTCAGAAAAGGCGCCGGGAAGGTCTGCAAATCCTAGAAACCGCACATAGATCAGAACGCCCCAGATGATCGAAAAGATCATCGCGGTAAGCTTGGCCGTTTCCAGCAGCGCGGATTTGAATTCACTCCACCGCATCCCGTGGAACAGGGCGAAGCAGAAGACGATAAAGGCGCCGATTGCACCGCCTTCCGTCGGTGTGCCCCACGCTTTTTCACCAAACGGGTTATAGACAAAGCAGATGATGATCAGGATGACGGCGACAATAGGAATGGCTCCGGGAAGGGCCGAAAAGCGCTGTTTCCATGTAAAGCCTGTGACCGGAGGACCGACGGACTTAAAGATCACAGCGATCCCGACAATCAGCACGGCATAGATGATCGCTGAAAAAGCACCCGGAATGAACCCCGCCAGAAGTAGCTTCCCGACATCCTGCTCGACGATGATCGCGTAGATCACCAGTATGGCCGATGGTGGGATCAACGAGGCCAGCGTTCCTCCGGCGGCCACCACACCAGCAGCAAAGCGTTTGTTGTAGCCGACCTTTAGCATTTCCGGGATCGCGATGCGGGCAAAGACGGCAGAGGTGGCGACCGAGGCACCCGAAACCGCGGCGAAACCGGCGGTGGCAAAAACAGTTGAAACCGCCAACCCTCCAGGAACCCAGGCGACCCAGCGTTTGGCAGCTTCAAACAACGCCCGCGTGAGCCCTGCGTAATAGGCCAGATACCCGATCAGGATAAAGGTCGGGATCAGGCTGAGGGTGTGAGAGGCAACTTTGGAATGCGGCACTTGCCCGGCGGTTTTGACCGCAACTGTCAGCGCCTTTCCAAACCGCGCAGGATCATACCCAAACTTGGCCCAAAAAATCCAAACCAGCCCGATAAGCCCGGCCAAGCCCGCAGCGAACGCCACGCGCATGCCGACCACGACAAAGACCAGAAGCCCGCCCGTGACCCAGAGGCCAATTTCAATCGTGTCCATAAATCAGTCCTGCCCTTCGAACTGTTCGGCCTCAGCCGCTGCTTGTGCTGCCGCGTCCTGTATCAACGGAACGGCCACCGGAGCTTCCAGTCCCAGCCATAATGCGCGGCCATAGCCCCAAGCCTGCAAAGCAAGCCGCAGGCACAGTACGGAAAACGCGATGGGGGCCAGTAGTTTCGCGGGCCACAATGGAATTCCGATATCAATGGAACTGTCGCGGCTCCACAATGGTGCGCCCAAGTCAAAGGAGCGGTCGAAGTGAGACCAACTGCCCCAAACCAGTGCAAGCATCAGAAGCAGGATCAAAACCACCGAGACCAGTTCGAACAGCCACAACCCCCTGCCGTGAAGGCGCGATAGAACGATGTCCATGCGGATGTGGCCGCCATCGCGCTGAACATATGAAATGCCCAGAAATGCGATCAGTGGCATCGCCTGTTCGATCCAGTCAACATATCCTGGCAATGGGGCATTCAGGGCATTGCGCCCACTGACCGAAATAACGGCCAGCACCATCAAGCCAAATACTGCGAAACCGCTGATGAGCGCCAGAAAACGCTCCAGTTTCAACAACTTCTGATCCAGCTGGCTCAGACGGCTTCCGTCCACCAGCACTGTGGCCTGTCCTGCCATTCCGGTGTTCCCCAATATTTGTGTACCGGGTGCCCGTTGGGCACCCGGGTTTAGGATCAGTTGCCGCCGCGCTGTTGGGTCAGCGTCGCCTGAACGAGATCATAAAGATCCTGCGCTGGCAGTCCCTGTTCCGTCATTTCCGCGATCCACTTTTCACGGATCGGGTCGGCTGCCTTGGTGCGGAATTCTGCGATCACGGCATCATCGATCATGACTTTCTGGACACCCTTTTCTTGCAGAACACTGTCCCATTGCTCGAGCAATCCGTCGTAATTTGTCAGGTAATGGTCAATCGCCTCATCAATCGAGTTGTCCAGCGCTTCGCGATGCGCGGCTGGCAGGGCCTCATAGGCGTCAATGTTGACCACAACTGGGCAGTTTACCGTTCCTGGGTTCAGGTTTGCCGTCCACCAGTCGGCTTCGTTGATCGTCCCGAAAGACAGATGTGCGTGCTGGGCAAAGGCTACAGTGTCGACGACACCTGATTCCATGGCGTTGAACGCTTCGGTTGCGGGGACCGATGTCGGAACACCTCCGACCGCCTCAAAGGCTTGCCCCAAACCGCCAGTTGCACGGACCCGCATTCCGTCAAAATCGGCCAGTTCATCGCGTGGCTCGCCGGTACCGACCAAGTTATACTGCGGCATCGGCGAGGTCATGATGATGCGGGCGTTCCATTGGGCCATCTCATCTTTGACTGCGGGATGGTCATATACCGCATGGCTTATCGCCACCTCCTCCTGCAGGTTGTTCACGCCAAGGAAGGGCAGCTCCAGAACAGTAATCGCGCGGTTTTTGTCGCGGTGGTAGCCTGCGCAGAACTGAGCCATCTCGAAGGCGCCGATTTCAATACCGTCCAAGTTCTCGCGCGGCTTGGATAGTCCGCCATAGCTGACATTGATGGTGAATTCACCGCCGGTTTTTTCGCTGACAAGCTCGGCCAGTTTTTCAACATGCTCGGTGAAGGCACGACGTTTGCCCCAGACTGATGCGTTCCATTCAGTTGCAAAGGCTTCACCGACAAAAGCAAAGCTCAGGGCGGCGACGGCCGCGCCGCTCAACATCTTTTTCATCATTTGATCTCCCATTGCTGCGCCTCCTCCCGAGGCGCTTGAGGATCAAGCTAGCGCCAACATTCTACTGTGCCAACCCTGCCTTGGCTTTCCGCTGGTATCAGAAGAAGTTCCCGCTTGGATTGCGCATGCAGGAAAACCAGGTGTTCGTGGACTGACCCCCGCTTGTGTCAAGCAATGCAAGCAGGACATGTGTTACACCTATCCATTTACTTTAAAAAGATTTTCACAAAATTTACGCATTTTCTTTACTAGATGTGGCCGTGGTTAGAAATTTCTTTACAAATAAATTCAGGGATTCCGGCAATTTATTTATTTATTTTCAGAACTCGGTAATATTCGACCTTGGGGAGGAACGGGATCGACATTGCCGGACCAAGTGGCAAAAAATGTCCCAACGTAATCCAGTCCAGAGGGAGGAGCCTCAAAAATGACCACCGCTGCCCAGGCAGATGCCAAGACCTATCCGCCATCCGCAGAAACCGTCGCCCGTGCGCATGTTGATGCCGAAAAATATGCCGGCTTGTACGCCGCTTCGATCAGTGACCCCGACGCATTCTGGGGCGAGCAAGGCAAGCGCGTCGACTGGATCAAACCCTTCACCCAGGTCAAAGACGTTAACTACGATTTCGGTTCGGTTAAAATAAACTGGTATGCCGATGGCACCTTGAATGTCTCGGCCAACTGTTTGGATCGCCACCTGAAAACCCGTGGTGATCAAACGGCAATCATCTGGGAACCGGACGATCCAAATGATCCGGCTCAGCATATCTCTTACGCAGAACTGCACCGCCGCACCTGCCGCATGGCCAACATCCTTGAATCTATGGGTGTGCGCAAAGGCGACCGCGTCGTCATTTATCTGCCTATGATCCCCGAGGCCGCTTATGCCATGCTGGCCTGCGCGCGGATCGGCGCAATCCACTCTATTGTTTTTGCAGGCTTCTCGCCGGACGCTCTGGCAGCCCGGATCAACGGCTGTGACGCCAAGGTTGTCATCACCGCGGACGAGGCTCCGCGCGGTGGTCGTAAGACGCCGCTGAAATCCAATGCTGACGCGGCACTGCTACACTGCAAGGATACGGTCAAGTGCCTTGTCGTCAAACGCACCGGTGGCCAGACCACCTGGATTGACGGTCGTGACTTTGACTACAACGAAATGGCCCTTGAGGCGGACGACTACTGCGCACCAGCCGAAATGAGCGCCGAAGATCCGCTGTTCATCCTCTACACCTCCGGCTCGACAGGTCAGCCAAAAGGCGTTGTTCACACAACCGGCGGCTATCTTGTTTACGCCGCAATGACGCATGAGATCACCTTCGATTACCACGAAGGCGACGTGTACTGGTGTACGGCGGATGTGGGCTGGGTGACCGGCCACAGCTATATTGTCTATGGCCCGCTGGCCAATGGTGCGACAACGCTGATGTTCGAAGGCGTTCCAACCTTCCCCGACGCGTCGCGTTTCTGGCAGGTCTGCGAAAAACACAAGGTGAACCAGTTTTACACCGCGCCCACAGCGATCCGCGCCCTGATGGGTCAGGGCAAAGAGTTTGTCGAGAAATGCGACCTCAGCGATCTGCGCACTCTGGGAACCGTGGGTGAACCGATCAACCCCGAAGCCTGGAATTGGTACAACGAAGTCGTTGGCAAGGGCAAATGTCCCATCGTTGATACATGGTGGCAAACTGAAACCGGCGGTCACCTAATGACCCCCCTGCCCGGCGCCCATGCAATGAAGCCCGGATCGGCAATGAAACCGTTCTTTGGCATCGAACCTGTGGTGTTGGACCCTCAGTCCGGCGTTGAGATCGAAGGTAATGGTGTCGAGGGTGTGCTCTGCATCAAAGACAGCTGGCCCGGCCAGATGCGCACTGTCTGGGGCGATCATGAGCGGTTCGAAAAGACCTATTTTTCGGATTACAAAGGCTACTACTTCACTGGTGATGGCTGTCGTCGCGATGAAGATGGCGACTACTGGATCACCGGCCGCGTGGACGATGTGATCAACGTGTCTGGCCACCGCATGGGAACGGCCGAGGTGGAAAGCGCTCTGGTTGCACACGCCGCCGTAGCAGAAGCTGCGGTTGTTGGGTATCCCCATGAAATCAAGGGGCAAGGCATCTATTGCTATGTCACTTTGATGAATGACCGTGAACCAAGCGAAGAGCTCCGTAAGGAGTTGCGCACCTGGGTCCGGACCGAAATCGGACCGATTGCCAGCCCCGATGTGATCCAATGGGCCCCGGGCCTGCCCAAAACACGTTCCGGTAAGATCATGCGCCGCATCCTGCGCAAGATCGCCGAAAATGATTTTGGTTCGCTGGGTGACACCTCGACACTGGCCGATCCGTCGGTGGTCGAAGACCTGATCGAAAACCGCGCAAGCAAGTGAGGATGTGATGGACGCCGCCACGATCACCACTCCCGCAGTACTCATCCTTCTCGGCCCTCCGGGCGCCGGGAAGGGCACGCAGGCCCGGATGCTGGAAGAGAAATTCGGGCTTGTTCAACTCAGCACGGGTGACCTGCTGCGCGAAGCCGTTGCCGCAGGCACGGACGCAGGCAAAGCCGCCAAAGCCGTGATGGAAGCCGGTGATCTGGTCAGTGACGAGCTCGTCATTGCGATCCTGCGCGACCGTATGGCGCAATCAGATTGCGCCAAGGGCGTCATTCTGGATGGGTTCCCCCGCACAACGGTTCAGGCAGAGGCGCTGGATGGTCTGCTGGCGTCCAATGACCAGAAGATCAACGCAGCAATCAGCCTGGAAGTGGAAGATGCCGAAATGGTGATCCGCATTTCGGGCCGCTACACCTGCGCGGGCTGCGGCGAAGGGTACCACGACCAGTTCAAGAAGCCAGCCGAAGACGGAAAGTGCGACAAGTGCGGCAGCACCGAATTCAAGCGCCGCGCGGATGACAACGCTGAAACCGTGGCTTCGCGCCTGGCGGCTTATCATGCACAGACCGCGCCGCTGATCACCTATTACGACGGTCACGGTGTTCTGAAACGCATCAATGCCATGGGCAGGATCGAAGATATCGCTGGCGATCTCGAAGGGATCGTGAGCGACACCATGAGTTAAGGGGAGGAGATAAGCCACAAGGCTTTGATCCTAAAAAGAATACTTCAAAAGACCGCTTTGGCGGACTGGTGAAGTTTTACCTGGCACCATACGGTGTTGGGCATTGTCGAGAAGCGGACCGACGCACTGGAGGAGTTGAGCACCGGGCCGCCAAACGAGGAAGCGAAGGAGGAACCCGCAATGGCGGATCAATCTACAAACTCCGCGCAGGCAGCCGAAGCCGACAAGGGCTATTGGCAGGCCAACCTGCGCCTCATCTACATCAGCCTCGTGATCTGGGCGCTGGTGTCATTTGGATTCGGCATCCTGCTGCGTCCGCTGCTGTCGGGCATCGCCGTCGGTGGTACTGATCTGGGCTTTTGGTTCGCTCAGCAAGGATCGATCCTGGTCTTTCTGGTGCTGATCTTCAACTACGCCTGGCGCATGAACAAGCTAGACGCCGAACACGGCGTGGATGAAGAGTAAGGGAGAGCGGGGATAATGGATCAGTTTACCATCAACCTGCTGTTTGTCGGCGCATCCTTCGCGCTGTACATCGGCATTGCGATTTGGGCCCGCGCGGGTTCCACATCAGAGTTCTACGCCGCCGGTCGCGGCGTACACCCGGTCACCAACGGTATGGCAACAGCGGCGGACTGGATGTCTGCGGCCTCGTTCATCTCGATGGCGGGCCTGATTGCCTTTACCGGCTATGACAACTCGACCTTCCTGATGGGGTGGACGGGTGGCTACGTGCTGTTGGCCCTGCTGCTTGCGCCGTACCTGCGCAAATTCGGCAAGTTCACCGTATCGGAATTCATCGGCGACCGTTTCTACAGCCAGACAGCGCGCATCGTTGCGGTGATCTGTCTGATTGTCGCATCGGTGACCTACGTTATCGGTCAGATGACCGGTGTTGGGGTTGCCTTTGGCCGCTTCTTGGAAGTGTCGAACACCACCGGGCTGTTGATCGGTGCAGGCGTTGTGTTTGCCTACGCGGTGTTCGGAGGGATGAAGGGCGTGACCTATACACAGGTCGCTCAGTACTGCGTGCTGATCACCGCCTACACCATCCCTGCCATCTTTATCTCGCTACAGCTGACCGGCACTCCGATTCCGGCGCTGGGTCTGTTTGGCGACACTGCAAGCGGTGTACCGCTACTGACCAAACTGGACGGCATCGTAACAGAGCTGGGCTTCAACGAATACACGGCCCATCACTCCAACACGCTGAATATGGTGCTGTTCACCCTGTCGCTGATGATCGGTACCGCCGGTCTGCCGCACGTTATCATGCGCTTCTTCACCGTCCCCAAAGTGTCTGACGCACGTTGGTCGGCTGGCTGGGCGTTGGTCTTCATCGCGCTGCTGTATCTGACCGCTCCGGCTGTTGGCGCAATGGCCCGTCTGAACATCACCGACATGATGTGGCCCAATGGTGGCATCGAAGGTGGTGCCGTTACAGTCGAACAGATCGACAATGATGCACGGTACGACTGGATGGCCACATGGCAGAAAACCGGCCTGCTGGATTGGGAGGACAAGAACGGCGACGGCAAGATTCAGTACTACAATGACAAATCTGAATCGATGCAGGCGATTGCGGAACAAAAAGGCTGGGTCGGTAACGAGCTGACCAAGTTCAACCGCGATATCCTGGTTCTGGCCAACCCCGAGATTGCCAACCTGCCCGGTTGGGTAATCGGTCTGGTCGCTGCCGGTGGTCTTGCGGCTGCTCTGTCGACTGCTGCGGGCTTGCTGCTGGCGATTTCGTCGGCCGTGTCCCACGACTTGATCAAGGGCGCAATCAACCCGCAGATCTCGGAAAAAGGCGAGCTTCTGTCGGCACGGATTGCGATGGCTGTGGCGATTGCTGTAGCGACCTGGTTGGGTCTGAATCCTCCGGGCTTTGCAGCACAGACTGTTGCTCTGGCCTTTGGTCTGGCGGCAGCCTCGATCTTCCCGGCACTGATGATGGGGATCTTCTCGACCCGCATCAACAACACCGGTGCGGTTGCAGGTATGCTGGCAGGTCTGGTCGTTACCCTGGTCTACATCTTCCTGCACAAGGGTTGGATGTTTATTCCGGACACCAACTCGTTCACCGATGCCGATCCGTTGCTGGGTCCGATCCAGTCGACCTCGTTCGGCGCTGTCGGTGCCATGGTCAACTTTGCTGTCGCCTATGTTGTGGCTGGCATGACCAAGGAAACTCCGCCGGAGATCAAGGAACTGGTCGAAAGCGTTCGCATTCCCCGTGGTGCGGGTGCAGCTCAGAACAAGTGAGCATGATGCGGTCGTTGGCTCTTGCCTTCGACCGCGTCTTTCGATCCACTACTCCCGCCCGGCATACCACTGGGCGGGATTTTTTCACCAGAACACCGGAGACATCAGATGCCCCTGTCCCACGATGAAATCGCCCGGTTTCTGAAATCCGTTCATCCCTATGACGCGTTACCGGCTGAAGCCCTGGATCAGATCGTAAAACAGATCGAGGTCTGGGAAGTAGAGGAAGACACCTCGGTCTATGAACTGGGTCATGCGCTTCCCGGCGTATTCGTGATCTATGAAGGACAGGTTGAAATCACCGATGAGAATGGTGCCGTTGTCTCTCAACTAGGCTTGCGCAATTCTTTTGGAGAGCGCGGACTGCTGAAAGACGGCAAGGCAGCCACCAAGGCGCGTGCGCACACTCCGTCGGTCCTGATTGTTTTGCCACCGGATCTGGTGCGCGAGTTGATCGACGGTCACGATGTGGTCGCCAAGTTCTTCAACCGCACACGCGGCGACAGAAGCGGCCCGCAAAGCCTTGCGACCAGTTCCATTGATATTCTGATGGCGCATAACCCGGCTACCTGCCCCGCGGATACGCCTGTTCAGAAAGCGGCGCAGATCATGCGCGACAAACACATCTCGTCACTATGCATCACAGACGGCGACACGTTGCAGGGCATCGCGACGCTCCGGGATATCTCAGGCAAATATGTTGCGGACGGCCTGCCTCCGTCCACACCGGTTTCCGAGATCATGACCGCGAACCCCGTCACCCTGTCACCCGGTGACATCGGCTCAGACGTGTTGCACATCATGATGGAACGCGGCATCGGCCACGTCCCGATTTCAGAGGGCGGTCGGCTGGTCGGTATCGTCACACAAACCGACCTGACACATTACCAGGCCGTGAACTCGGCCGAACTGGTGCGACGCATCGCCCAGGCAAATACCGCCGAAGATATGGCGCGGGTAACGGCGGAAATCCCACAGCTGCTGGTACAACTGGTTGCAGGAGGGAATCGGCACGAAATCGTCACACGCCTGATCACCGACGTTGCTGACACGGTTACCCGGCGCCTTCTGGCCCTTGCTGAACAGAAACTGGGCCCGCCCCCTGTGCCGTATCTGTGGCTGGCATGCGGCTCGCAAGGGCGGCAGGAGCAGACAGGCGTGTCGGATCAGGACAACTGCCTGATGCTGGATGACAGCCTAACCGATGCGGATATGGAGTACTTTGTAATGCTGGCCAGGTTCGTGTCGGACGGGCTGGATACCTGTGGCTATTTCTATTGTCCCGGCGACATGATGGCGACCAATCCGCGCTGGTGTCAGCCGGTGCGTGTCTGGCGCGACTATTTCAAGGGATGGATCGCCAAACCGAACCCCGAAGCGCAGATGCTGGCCTCGGTCATGTTTGACTTGCGCCCGATAGGCGGCACGTTCGACCTGTTCGCCGACCTGCAAGCCGACACATTGGCGGCGGCCAGGTCCAATTCGATCTTCGTCGCACATATGATCTCGAACTCGTTGAAACACACGCCGCCGCTGGGGTTGCTGCGTGGGTTTGCAACCATCCGGTCGGGCGAGCACCGCAACACGCTGGATATGAAACACAATGGTGTTGTTCCGGTCGTGGATCTGGCGCGGATCTACGCCTTGCAAGGCGAACTGCCCGAGGCCAATACCCGCGCCCGCCTTAAAGCGGCTGAGGCCAATAGCGTTCTCAGCGCGTCGGGTGCACGCGATTTACTGGACGCCTATGATCTGATCGCCGAAACCCGGCTGGAACATCAGGTCCAACTGGTCAAATCGGGCAAGAAACCAGACAATTATCTGCCACCTTCCGATCTTTCGGACTTTGAGCGAAGTCATCTTCGTGACGCCTTCGTTGTGGTAAAAACCATGCAATCAGCGGTCGGCCACGGCAAGGGAATGCTGGGCTGACATGCATCTGAAGAACGGAGAGACACGATGTTTCTGGAATTGATCGGCACTGTTTTTGCGGGCTTCGCTTTTGCGGGTATCGTTCTTGTGCTGAACAAGCTGACCGGAGGGCGGTTGCCGAAATGGGTTACTCCGGTCGCGGCGGGTTTGGGGATGATCGCTGTGACCATATCCAGCGAGTATTCCTGGTACGACCGTACGCGCGAACAGCTTCCCGAGGAAATGGCAATCGTGCAAGAGGTTGAAAGCCGCGCCCTCTACCGCCCGTGGACCTATGCCGTGCCCTTCGTCGACCGCTTTGCCGCTATCGACACCGTGTCGGTGCGAACAAACGAAAACGTTCCCGACCAACGACTTGTCGATCTTTATTTCTTCGGTCGCTGGGCTCCGGTTTCAAAACTGCCCGTGGCCGTAAACTGTGCCGAGAATCGTCGCGCCAACCTTGCGGACGGTGCTGAGTTTTCCGATGACGGACGTCTGCTGAATGCAGACTGGATATCTGCCGGGCCTGCCGACCCCATCATCGACGCCACCTGCGGGGTTTGACAATGCTCACAGGGTTAAGCCTGCGGCTCAGGATATTTCTGTTTTTCTGCCTGCTCGCGCTCGGCGGGATATCAATCAGTTCCGCCGCCCTGTGGATCACCTATGCCCGGGCCGCACAACCTGACCTGTTTGATGACTTCATCTTTGCCGAGGTTCTGATCGGGTTTGGATTGCTGGCTTTGATCGCCGGTGTCTGGCTGTTGTTTGACGACAATGTCGCCAAGCCGATCGAACGGCTTTCAGCGCAACTGCGGGCCCGCGCTCATGCCGGTGTCAGCACGGACCTGGACATGCAGGCCGCGCGGTATTTGGGAGATCTGGCCCCTGCTGCAGCTGGCCTGGCCGAGCAACTTGCCGCAAATGCCATGCACACAGCCGAGGCGGTGGCTGCTGAAACCGCTCATCTGGCGGCGGAAAAACAGCGCCTTACTGCCCTTCTGACCGAGATCCCGGTCGCCATGTTGCTGGCCAGTCCAAAACACCAGATCGTTTTGTATGACGGTCAGGCGGCCGAGGTGCTGGCCCAGATCGCGCATCCCCGCCTGAACGCCTCGCTCTTCGAGTATATCGAATCGACGGGGCTGACGGACGCGTATGGAAAGTTGTGCAAATCAGGTAAGGATGTTTTCTGCACCCTGACCAGCGTGGACGGCCGACAAACCTATTCGGCCCGAATGAAGCCATTGGGTGACGCACCCGGTTACATGCTGGTGTTCGAAGACAGCGTTGCCCGTATGTCGCCAGATGAGGCCCGCCCACTGGTCTATGATTTCGAATTGCTGGACACGCCGGGTGACGGCGCGTTTGAAAACCGCTCTTTGCTGGATCTATGTTTTGTGGTCTTCGACACGGAAACAACCGGCTTGCTGCCACACAAGGATGAGATCGTTCAGATCGGCGCGGTCCGCGTTGTGAAAGGCAAGATCGTCGCGGGCGAGCATCTGGACATGCTTGTAGATCCGGGCATTCCGATCCCTGCTGCCTCGACCCGCGTGCACAAGATCAGTGATCACATGGTTCAGGGCGCACCGGATATTGCCAAAGCCGGACGTGTGTTTCACCAATTCTCACGCGATGCGGTGATTGTGGCCCATAACGCGCCGTTCGACATGGCGTTCCTTCGCCGCCATGCCAAGCGTATGGAAGTCGAATGGGATCATCCGATACTCGACACTGTGCTGTTGTCGGCCGTTTTGTTCGGCGCCAGCGATACACATACACTGGACGCGCTGTGTGAACGGCTGGACATCACTATCCCCGAGGCGCTACGTCATACGGCATTGGGCGACGCGGTGGCAACAGCCGAGGCGCTGGTCAAGATGCTGCCCATCCTGCAAGCGCGCGGGCTGAACACCTTTGGCGAAGTCATCGTCCAGACCCGCAAACACGGGCGTCTGCTGGAAGACCTTAATTAACTCCGAAAATTGCAATAGCCGTTCAGCTTTTCGTGGACAATCCGGGCCACGCATGGCACCTGATGCGCGGCCAAGGAACACGCGCGCGATATGACGGAAAAGATTTTCACACCAACCCCGGATCAAAGCCACGCCTTTCGTGAGGCTCTGGGATGTTTCGGAACGGGTGTCACCGTGATCACTGCGCAAACCGAAGACGGCCCACGTGCAATCACCGTAAACTCGTTTGCGTCGGTGTCCCTGGACCCGCCGCTGGTGCTGTGGTGCCTGGCCAGAGAGTCAAACCGCTTCGATACGTTCAGCACCTGCACGCATTACTCGATCCACGTCATGGCTCAGGATCAACAGGATCAGGCGCTAAGATTTGCACGCGACGGTGTGGATTTCACCCATGCCGAGTGGACGACAGACGAGGCTGATCGCCCGCAGCTGGCCAATTGCCTGGCTCGGTTTGACTGCCGTTTGCATGCCCGGCACGAGGCCGGAGATCATCTGATCATTGTCGGTCATGTGGATCAGGTCATGTACCGCACTGGCAAGGGTCTGATCTTCAAGCGCGGTCAGTTCGGCGGGTTTGTAGACCCTTTCTAGTCGTCCAGAGACCCATGCACCGCCAGCACCTCTAGCTGTGCGTCTTGCGGAGTGATCACACGAAAGGATTCGTGCACTCCTGTCTCAGATAATTCTCTGGCGACGGTCAGCAGCGTGTTGGCGGCATGGTCTTCACACAGATCTGACATGTGATCAATCTCAGCCTGTGCCACGCCTAATGCGGCTTCGACCGAGGGCGCTCCATAATACTGCACGAAGTGTTCTGCCAAGTTGCGGGTGACCTGATCCCTTTCAGCGGCTTCGATCTGGGTTACCGCCACAAATGTCACCCGGCCAAAGGTTTCCAGCCCCAGCCAGCCATTCGCAAAAGCCTGACGCGCCTTACCTTCCAGATCCGCGCCGCTCCAGTTCGAAAACTCGAACCCGCCCGAAACGCACCATTCGCCCGTACGTGCCGGAGAATGAAACACGTTCATGTCGCTTTCATCGAAATGGATGGCGCGGGCCAGTTTCATCGTCCGTTCTCCAATAATTCCGTCAACGGGCGCAAACGGGTGTTGACCCCGTCGCGGATCAGCATTCCGAACCGCTCATCCGCTCCAAGGAATACACCGCCATCGACCCGTGGCTCACCTACCCCACGCAGCAGGCCCATCCATTCGGCATGCAGCGGCGCGTTGCCATCCTCCTGCCAGCGGTTGAGCCAGGTCAGCATATGGCGTGACCAGCTTTCGACCAGTTGCGTGGCCGACACCTCGGCGCAGCCTTCATCATAAAGGGCTGTGACATCCGGTGTCTCGCCGGGCGCGGTGCTGGTTTGCATCAATGCGAGCTCCCAGCCGACAATCAGCCAATCCGGTTCTTCTTCCGCGTTTTCCCCGGATGCCGAAACGCGGAACACACCGCATTTCGCGCCATTCACACAGATCACACCGTCCCATTCCAGATGCACCGCCACTTCAGGCGGGGCCAGAGCGCCCAGCGCATTCTGAAACCCGACAGCACAAAGCGGCAGCATCGCCATCGCGTCCCGCAGTGGCACCTCGGGCGCAAATACGATCGCGACACGCAGGTAATCGGCCTGAATGTTATAAACAACCGCCCCCGCATCGCAGCCCAAAGCCGCCATAGCCTGGGCCCGTTCAAACGGGTCTTCCCCACCCTGAACCGGGTGACCCGTCAACAAGGGGGGAAAGACCGGTTGGCTCATGCGGTGCCTTTGGTGATCATGTCGCGGGCGATCTTGCGGAAAGCCTCGGCCTGAGGACTGTCTGGCTTGCTGACCACAATTGGCGCGCCCCCGTCTGCGGCTACACGAATGTCCAGATGCAACGGGATTTCACCCAGCAGCGGCACGCCCATCGCCTCGGCCTCAGACTTGACACCACCATGACCGAAAACATGTTCTTCGTGCCCACAGTTCGAACAGATATGCGTGGACATGTTTTCGATCATCCCAACAATAGGTGTCTTGAGCTGATTGAACATGTCGATCCCCTTGCGGGCATCAATCAGCGCCACGTCCTGCGGCGTCGAGACGACAATAGCGCCGTCCACCTTGAATTTCTGGCTTAGCGTCAGTTGCACGTCACCGGTGCCGGGCGGCAGGTCGACGATCAGCACGTCCAGGGCACCCCATTGCACCTGGCTCATCATCTGTTGCAGCGCCCCCATCAGCATCGGCCCGCGCCAGACAACCGCCTGCCCTTCGTTGGTCATCAACCCCATCGACATCATGGTGACGCCGTGGTTGCGCAGCGGTAGGATCGTCTTGCCATCGGGGCTGGCCGGGCGGCCCGAGACGCCTAACATCCGAGGCTGCGACGGCCCGTAAACATCCGCGTCCAGCAGACCCACGCGCCGCCCTTCTGCGGCCAGTGCACAGGCCAGATTGGCCGACACGGTGGATTTGCCCACCCCCCCCTTGCCAGAAGCAACCGCGAGGATCCGGTCAACACCGGGAACGGCCTGCGGTCCAGTTTGGGATGGTTTGGGTTTCGGCTTCAAATCCGGCGGCGCCTTATCGGAATGCGCAGTCATCAGGGCCGATACATTTGCAACGCCCTCAACCATCTGCGCAGCCTTCTCAGCTGTTGCGCGCACAGGTTCCATCTTGTCGGCATGCTTCGGATCAATCTCAAGAACAAAGCGAACCGTGTCGCCCTCAACATTCAGCGCGCGCACGATGCCCGCGCTGACAATGTCCTGACCCGAAACCGGATCGGTGATCTTTTTCAGGTTCGCCAGAACCGCGTCACGAACACTCATGCTGTTCTCTCCTTGGTGTGCCCCGCCGACAGGGGCGTGCGTGTCGACATGTATTGGTCGCCGCTCATTGCATGTGTCTCCGTCTCTTTCTGTTCATTTGACGCATCGCAGCCTTCATAGTTAGGCTAAACCATGCGCCTTGTCTTGTTGTGCCTGAGCCTGACGCTCACCGCCACCCCCTCCTTGTCGCAGGAGGCGATTGGCCTTGCGGCTCCGGCAGAGGTTAAAGACTCCGGTCTGTTGCAACATATCCTTCCTCGCTTCTCTCTCAAGACCGGGATACGCGTTGTCGCAGATGATGCCGGTGCCATGGTGCTGGAAACCGCGCCGCCCGGTGATCCTGTCTTTGCCCGTGGTGGAGTGGTCTATCACCTGCGGATCGAAGGTGATAATCGTCAAATCCGGTTTCGCGACTGGCTGCAATCAGATATCGGCAAGCGCACTGTCGAAGGTTTTCTTCCTGCGGTGGGTGAACCGTTCAGCACCGGCTTTGATCCCACATTCACCCAGTCGGACGATACCCTGGATGGCAACACCGTGCTGGGCGAAGAACTATCTATGACCCATTGTGGTCGATGTCATGTGATTGGCCCCCGAAACCGGATGAGCGGGCTTGGCTCAACCCCCTCTTTCGCGGTTCTGCGCGCGATGCCGGATTGGTCGGAACGGTTCGAGGCGTTCTTTGCCCTCAATCCCCACCCCGCATTCACGCAGATCGACGGGTTGACACCCCCCTTTGATCCCGAGCGACCATCCCCAATTCACCCGGTCAAGATGACGTTGGACGATCTTGAAGCCATCCTGGCATTTGTTTCGCGCATTGACGCCGCAGATCTGGGCTCGCCGCTAAAGCTTCAGTGATCCTTTCTATCCGAATAGTAATCCTCGGTGGTAACGACCCGAGGCTTTGGTTTTGACTGGAACGGATTGTCCTGCTGCTGGAAATGAGCATTCACCCGGCAATTGTCACACATCTGGATCATCCGCGCCTGTTCCGTTGAGGCAAACATCGGGTGCGTGCCCGAAAGCTTTTCCATGATCCGTTCAACGGTTGATTTCACCCCAAACAAAGCCCCGCATTCGACGCAGGCAAATGGTTCCTCCTCGTTCAGGACCTGCTGAGACAAGGCAGCATCGCTCAGGTCCAGTTGTGGTACCAAGGTGATCGCATCTTCGGGGCAGATCGTCTTGCACATTCCGCATTGCAGGCACGCATCCTGCTGAAAGTTCAACTGGGGCTTGTCAGGGTTATCCATCAAAGCCCCGGACGGGCACAGAGACACACAACTAAGACAGAGCGTGCAACTGTCAGTATTCACTGCAACGGCACCGTAAGGCGCACCTTCAGGCAATGGCAGCGGGGCTTTGGCCTGCGGATTCAGGGCCTGTGCGGCCAGTCGCGCGATTTGTCGGCGGTTGCCAAGTGGCAAGACCGGATCTGCCAACGGTTCGGGGACATTTTGCGCATACAGCAAGTCTGCCATCGCATTAGGGTCCACCTCCTCAATCAGCCCGATCCCATCCGAACTGGCTATGGCACGTGCCAGTTCAAGTTCGCGATCCAGCGCATCCCGCTCGGTCCTCGGTGCCAGCAGCACATCCACACGCGCAAATCCATGAGCCAGTGAGGCCAGCATTTCCGAATGACCGAACCCGGATATCACTTTCAATTCCAGCGGGATAACATCCGAAGGCAATCCCCGCCCGAACCTTGCTGCAAGCCTTATCATTTCGGCCCCGTGGGCGTCGTGCACAAGCAACCGGGGTGCGATACCGCCTGCCCTTCGGTACGTGCGCGCCAGAGTGTGCATCCGTGACAACAAGGCCGAAACAGGTGGATCTTCATAGGTTATCGCCGTCGACGGGCAGACCGCCGCGCATTCACCACACCCGGCGCAGACCATCGGATCAATCGCTACATGCTCGCCCGAGGGCGTGATTGCACCGGTTGGGCAGATATCCAGACAGTTTGAGCACCCGACCTGTTCCGCCCGCGAATGGGCGCAAAGTGTTTCTTCCAGTCGCACGTACAGGGGTTTTTCGAATGTTCCGACCAGTTGGGCGGCGTCGAAAGCCAGACGTTCTACAGAAACCGCATCCTTGGGATCAGCCCGCAAGTACCCCTCGCGCTTGGCCGGGGCCTGCACAAAGGGCGTGCCCCCCGTCAGATCAACAATGATATCGCAGGCCGATTGCGCCCCATCTCTTGGTTCCGTCCAATTGAAAGCACCCCTGCCTGCGGGAACCACTTGCTGCACATTGTCCAGACGCAAAGAAAACCCACCCAGAGCACCCGAAACAGACCGCAACTGTCCCCGAATGACGTCGAAGGCCCGAGAGTCCGGCTCAGCCTGATCTGTGACCAGAACGGTTACAGCCAGTGTCCGGGCCAACCTTTCCGCCAGTCCAAAGGCAACGGTGCCCGGACCCACGATGAAACACGTGCCTTCGCTGATGACATCAACGCTGGGCGTCACGGGTTGCGGCAGGAACGCTTCGGCGGCTAAGGCAGCCATTTTGGCCGTCGCATCCGCGCCCTGATCGGACCACCCAGCGCGATCCCGCAGGTCGACAAAGCCGGGGGTCTCGATATTCATATCTTCGGCAAGCGACCGGAACACCTCTTGTTCTTGCAGACAGGCGATGACGATATCGCCCTCTTGCATCGAGGCCGCAGCGGATTGCAGTTCTTTTGTACAAAGCGCGGTATGCACCTTTGAACAGGAAATTCCGCAGGCGCTTTCGATCCTGTCGGTATCCAGCGCCTGAGTTCCCGCGCAATCGCAGAGCAAAAGTTTCGTGCCCATGTCCCCTCCCTCGGGAAGCAGTCCCGATCCTCTGCACTTTAGGCTGCATTCCCGATGAAGCAACTTCAACCCTGTGCAGCGCGCAGGGCGCCGGGCAGAATTGCGCGGCAAAATCCCATAAAACAAAAGCATTCTCAGGCTTTGATCACGAAGACGCTACCGGGAATACGACCAAAGTATTAACGCACGGGCTTGGCACGTGGCTATTTTGTGTACCATAGTGGACGTGGAAAGGCAGGGGAGAGCCTTTCGGGGAGGATCCAGTGGCCAAGGCCGCAAGCCAGATCGACATGCCGGTTGGCGTCATTGTGCGCAAAACACCCGGGGTCACGCGTTGGGCCCGCTGGAACTGGCGCGCGGTCGCCGTGTTGCCTGGTGCAGGGCCAGCCGATTGGCAGGAACTGCGCCGCGAAGGCGAGGCGGTCGAATACCACGCTGCCACCCTTCCTCTGACCCTTTGGGCGGACGAGACCGAAGCCTACCTGGTCAACCTGTCGGACGGGCAGCCCTCGATCTATCTTGTACTGCGGAATGAGCTGAAGGGCGACACGCCGCTGAATGCAGTTCTGATCACCGCTTCTCCGTTCCAGGGGCAGGATTACGCAGATACCGGCGAAGAAATTGTCGAGAAAATCCCAATGACCGAAGGGCTGATCGCCTGGGTGCGGGATTTCACCCTGAAACATCACCAGCACGAAGTGTTCGTCAAGCGCCGTCGCGACAAGAAGCGGACGGATCTGGTTGAAGACGGCAAAGGTGATGCACGTATCCGGCAGGCATCGGACGTGTACCGCTCGCCGAGACGGGTGCTGCAATGACAGAGCGGCGTGATTTCTGGTCGCGCCGGAAGGCAGCCGTTCAGGCCGAAGCTGAAGCCGAGGCGATGGCCCTCGAAGAACGGGTGATAGCAGCACATCACACCGAACTTGAAGAAAAGAGTGACGCCGAGATTTTGGCCGAATTCAACCTTCCCGATCCGGATACCCTCGGACCCGGCGATGATGTTTCGGGCTTTATGTCCAAGGCAGTGCCTGATCGCCTGCGGCGCCGCGCCCTGCGTCGGCTGTGGCGGTTGAACCCTGTTCTAGCCAATGTCGACGGGCTGGTCGATTACGGCGAGGACTATACCGATGCGGCCTGCGTGATCGAAAACATCCAAACCGCCTATCAGGTTGGAAAAGGCATGCTGGCGCATGTCGAAGCGCTGGCCGCCGACGCGCAAGAAACGGAAGAAAACGAAATCGAAACTGATACGCTCTCTGAACCAGAGGTCGTGCCAGTTGACCCCGATCCCGTGCCACAGCCGGTTTCAGTGGTTCAGGTGGAAGAGCCGGAAGAAGTCGACCGTCCCCCGTCTCCACGTCGAATGACATTTGAATTTGAAGGATGACCGAATGACCGCAAGTGACGCGCACACTCTGGATGTTTCAGCCGAGGATCGCCTGCGCGCGGATTTCTATAACTTTCTGGGTCTGTTACTGGCAGGTCCTCCGGACCAGATGTTGCTGAACCAAATGGCTGGTCTGGTCGGAGATAACACGGATCTCGGCAAGGCCATTCAATCCATGGCGCGGGTTGCCAAGGTCACCAAGCCAGCCGCTGCCGAACGGGAATTCAATGCGTTGTTCATCGGATTGGGCCGGGGTGAGTTGCTGCCTTACGCCAGTTTCTACCTGACGGGCTTCCTGAACGAGAAACCCTTGGCTCAGCTGCGCAATGACATGGCGGTTCGCGGGATCACACGTGCCCAAAACGTGTTCGAGCCCGAAGATAACATCGCCTCATTGATGGAGATGATGGCCGGAATGATCGTCGGGCGTTTTGGCAGCCCGGCATCCCTGGATGACCAAAAGGCATTCTGGAGCAAGCATATCGGCCCCTGGGCCACGCATTTCTATTCGGATTTGGAAGCAGCCGAGAACTCGGTTCTTTATGCATCCGTCGGCACTGCCGGTCGGGTGTTCATGGAGATCGAGCGCGAAGCGTTCCGGATGACGGCGGGGTAACCCGCACATCGCCGGTGTCCTATGGGCGCCAAACCGCAATTGGGAAAGGAGGTTCCCATGAGCAAGACCAAGGAAGAAGGCGCCACCCGCCGTGACTTCCTCAAACTGGCCGGAACCGCAGCACCCGCTGCCGTTGCCGCCGCCAGCCTGACCGGGAAGGCCGAAGCCGCCGCGCTGCCGGCCGACGAAACCCGCATTCAGGATACTGCGCATACACGCGCCTACATCGAGAGCACCCGGTTCTAGGATCGGACGCTCTCACACCGACAGACGGTTGCGATTGGCCCTGACGTCGGTTTCAGCAGTACCAAGCCAGCCGTGGCTTACACGGCGCGCAAGGGAGGAAAGACATGCTTAGGAAAAAGACCAACGGGGTTGCGAGACGCCCCCAGCGGACAAGTATCCTGTCCCAGGTCGGCGAGAAAACCGTCGATCGCCGCGCATTCCTGCGTGGCTCGGGCCTGACGATCGGCGGCCTTGCCGCGATCAGCGCCACAGGTGGAACCGTGACGCCAGCCAGTGCCCAGACGGCGGCCAAACAGGCCGTTGAAAACATCAAATCCGTATGCACCCACTGTTCGGTCGGCTGTACTGTCGTTGCCGAAGTGCAGAACGGTGTCTGGGTCGGGCAGGAACCCGGCTGGGATAGCCCGTTCAACCTGGGTGCACACTGTGCCAAGGGAGCCTCGGTTCGCGAGCACGCCCATGGTGAACGCCGACTGAAATATCCGATGAAAAAGGAAGGCGGCGAGTGGAAGCGCATTAGCTGGGAAGAGGCGATCAACGAGATCGGCGATGGCATGATGTCGATCCGCGAAGAATCCGGGCCCGACAGCGTGTATTGGCTGGGCTCTGCAAAGCACAATAACGAACAGGCCTATCTGTTCCGCAAATTCGCCGCCTACTGGGGCACGAACAACGTGGACCATCAGGCCCGTATCTGCCACTCGACCACGGTTGCGGGTGTTGCGAATACATGGGGCTACGGCGCCATGACCAATTCGTATAACGACATCCACAACTCGCGCGCCATCTTCATCATCGGCGGCAACCCGGCTGAAGCGCACCCTGTCTCTCTGCTGCACGTTCTGCGCGCGAAAGAGCAGAACAACGCACCGCTGATCGTCTGCGACCCGCGATTTACGCGCACCGCGGCCCATGCGGATGAATATGTCCGTTTCCGCCCGGGCACAGACGTTGCGTTGATCTGGGGCATCCTGTGGCACATCTTCGACAACGGTTGGGAGGATAAAGAATTCATCCGCACCCGTGTCTGGGGCATGGACCAGATTCAGGATGAGGTGGCCAAATGGACGCCTGAAGAAACAGAACGCGTCACCGGCGTGCCTGGCTCGCAACTGAAACGTGTTGCCCGAACCATGGCCAACAACCGCCCCGGCACGGTCATCTGGTGCATGGGCGGCACACAGCACACCAACGGCAACAACAACACCCGCGCCTATTGCGTGCTTCAGCTTGCGCTGGGCAATATGGGTACCTCGGGTGGTGGCACCAATATCTTCCGCGGCCACGACAACGTGCAGGGCGCGACAGACCTTGGTGTATTGTCCCATACCCTGCCCGGCTATTACGGCCTGTCCGCGGGCGCATGGGGCCACTGGAGCCGCGTCTGGGGTGAAGACCTGGATTGGTTGAAGGGCCAGTTCGCCACGATCAAGGGCAAAGACGGCAAGGACAAACCGCTGATGAATGAAAGCGGTATCCCGGTATCCCGCTGGATCGACGGTGTTCTGGAAGACCCTGCGAACATGGATCAGGACAACAATGTCCGTGCCATGGTTCTGTGGGGTCACGCGCCGAACTCGCAAACGCGGGGTCCGGAAATGAAAACGGCAATGGAAAAGCTGGACATGCTGGTCGTGGTCGACCCGTATCCCACCGTTTCCGCTGTTCTGCATGACCGCACCGATGGCGTCTATCTTTTGCCCGCCTGTACGCAGTTCGAAACCCGAGGTTCGGTCACCGCGTCAAACCGCTCGTTGCAGTGGCGTGACAAGGTCGTAGAACCGCTGTTCGAAAGCCTGCCGGACGAGGTCATCATGGCCAAGTTCGCCAATAAGTTCGGTTGGGCGGATCGCCTGTTCCGCAATATCGAGATGGAAGACCCCGAGACCCCGAATGTTGAAAGCATCACGCGTGAGTTCAACTCGGGCCTCTGGACCATCGGCTATACCGGGCAGTCGCCGGAACGTCTGAAAAGCCATATGGCCAATCAGCACACGTTCGACAGAACCACGCTGCAGGCCATTGGTGGACCAAACGACGGCGAATACTATGGTCTGCCGTGGCCCTGCTGGGGAACCGCTGAGATGGGTCATACGGGGACACCGAACCTCTATGACATGTCCAAACCGGTGGCCGAAGGTGGCCTGACCTTCCGCGCCCGGTTCGGTGTGGAACGCGATGGCGACAACCTGCTGGCCGAAGGGGTCTATAGCGTTGGATCAGAAATTCAGGACGGATACCCTGAATTCACGATGCAGATGCTGATGGATCTTGGCTGGGACGGTGACCTGACGGCTGAAGAACGCGCTGCAATCGATGCCGTTGCAGGCCCCGAGACCAATTGGAAAACCGACCTTTCAGGTGGTATCCAGCGGGTGGCGATCAAGCATGGCTGCGCGCCCTTCGGGAACGCCAAGGCCCGCGCGGTCGTCTGGACCTTCCCGGATCCGATCCCACTGCATCGCGAGCCGCTTTATACGAACCGGCGTGATCTGGTGGCGGACTATCCGACCTACGAGGATCGGCACTCCTATCGCCTGCCCACCCTCTATGCTTCGATCCAAAAGAACGATTTTTCAAAGGATTACCCGATAATCCTGACGTCTGGTCGTCTGGTCGAATATGAAGGCGGTGGTGACGAAAGCCGGTCTAACCCATGGCTTGCTGAACTTCAGCAGGATATGTTCGTCGAGATCAACCCGCGCGATGCCAACAACCTTGGCATTCGGGACGGACAACAGGTCTGGGTCGAAGGTCCGGAAGGCGGCAAGGTCAAGGTGATGGCGATGCTGACCAATCGGGTTGGTGCCGGTGTCGCCTTCATGCCTTTCCACTTTGGCGGCCATTTCCAGGGCGAGGATCTGCGGCACAAATACCCCGCCGGTGCTGACCCCTATGTTCTGGGCGAAAGTTCCAACACCGCCCAGACCTATGGCTATGATTCAGTGACCCAGATGCAGGAGACCAAGTGTACTCTCTGCAAGATCTCGGCAGCGTAAGGAGGACGATTAATGGCTAGAGCAAAGTTTCTCTGCGACGCTGAACGCTGCATCGAATGCAACGCCTGCGTAACCGCGTGCAAGAACGAGCATGAGGTACCTTGGGGTATCAACCGCCGCAGGGTGGTGACGATCAATGACGGCAACCCGGGCGAACGCTCGATCTCGGTGGCCTGTATGCATTGTTCGGACGCACCCTGCATGGCGGTGTGCCCGGTCGACTGCTTCTATCAGAACGAAGAAGGTGTTGTCCTGCACTCCAAGGACCTGTGCATCGGTTGCGGTTATTGCTTTTACGCGTGCCCGTTTGGCGCGCCGCAATACCCGCAGGCGGGCAATTTCGGTTCACGCGGCAAGATGGACAAATGCACGTTCTGTGCCGGTGGTCCCGAAGAAAACCACTCGACCGCAGAGTTCGCCAAATATGGTCGCAACCGGATCGCCGAGGGCAAACTGCCCATCTGCGCCGAAATGTGCTCCACCAAGGCCCTGCTTGCCGGTGACGGCGACGTGGTGTCGGCTGTTTACCGTGAACGCGTCGTGGCGCGCGGTTTCGGCTCGGGCGCCTGGGGCTGGGGTACTGCCTACGACCAGAAAGACGGCTAAGCCGCTGTCTGCACAAAGCAATGGACAACCCGCTCAGCGCGGGTTGTCCGATCTTGGAATTTGACCGAGGTTCAGATGCTCCGCTTTCTCATCGCTTTTCTGTTCACCCTTGGGCTTACCTTTTCGGGTGCCGCCCAAACGACCGATGACAGCACCGCCATACCTGAAAGGGCGGGAACCGGCGGAGCGACGACCCTCGAAGACATCCTCGCCCGGCAACGTGGTGAGAAGGTGGATAACGCTTATCGCTCCGGCAATACCGGCCAGAGCAATGTCGAGGGTCTGATGGGGCAGCTTGGCACCCGTGGTGTTGCATCGAACAGCGATGTGTACCGTGCGTTGCGCTATGGCTCGGCCGATGTGACCGTGTCGTCAAACGGCCCCGCTGCTAGCGTGTTGATACAGGATGGTGGCATGTGGTGGCTGAATTTCCGCACCGGGCCGCTGCGCGAATATGGCACTTACATCATCGCCGGGATGTTGGGCATCATTTTGCTGTTCTTCCTGATCCGTGGGAAAATCCGCATCGATGGAGAGAAAACGGGCCGCACAGTCACCCGTTTCAACGGGATTGAACGTTTTGGCCATTGGCTGTTTGCTGGATCGTTCCTGATCCTCGGCATTACTGGTTTGCTCACGCTCTATGGCCGCGACTTCCTGATCCCGGTCTTCGGCAAGGAAGGTTTCGCCACCATCGCACAAGGCTGCAAGTGGCTGCATAACAATCTGGCCTGGGCCTTTATGCTGGGTCTGATCATCGTCACGGTGAACTGGATTGCTCATAACATCCCCAACCGCACTGACCTGAAATGGCTGGCCGCTGGCGGGGGCCTGTTCACCAAGGGCAACCACCCGCCCGCCCGGAAATTCAATGCGGGGCAGAAGATCATCTTCTGGGCCTGCATCCTGCTGGGCGTGTCAATCAGTCTGTCCGGCTTATCACTGCTGTTTCCGTTCGAGTTGCCCCTGTTCGCCAAGACCTTCTCGGTCGCAAACGCCACGGGCGTTCCTCAGGCGCTGGGTCTGACCTTGCCGGTGCAGATGTCACCGCAGGAAGAGATGCAATTCGCCCAAGTCTGGCATGTCATGATTGCCTATGTGTTCATCGCGATCATCGTTGCGCATATCTATCTCGGCTCGGTCGGTATGGAGGGCGCATTTGACGCCATGGGAACCGGAGAGGTCGAGGAACAATGGGCGCGCGAGCATCACTCGCTCTGGCTGGAAGAGGTGCAGGAAAAAGAGGCTGGCAAAGCAGCCGCCTCACCCGCTGAATAGATGCGTGGGCTGGTTCTGGCGCTGGCGCTGGTGCCCCTGCCTGCCGTGGCAGAGTTCTTTACACTGAAAGGGCATGGCGGCCCCATTATGGGCATTGCCACCGCGCCAGACGGTCGCATCGCAACAGCCAGTTTCGACAACTCTGTGGGTCTTTGGACCGGGCAAAAGCCAGATTGGTTCGAAGGGCACGAAGCGGCGGTGAACGCAGTCGCGTTCAACGGCTCCGCTTTCTATTCTGCTGGGGACGATTTCACCCTGCGCAAATGGCCCAGCGGTGAAGTCATTGGCCGACACAAGGGCAAGATTGTCGGCCTTGCCACGTCAGAAACCCTTATTGCCACGGCCAGCTGGGATGGAACAATCGGCCTGTGGCCTGTCGATGGCACAGAACCCGCGCGGCTTGGACCGACTGGCAGCGGCGTAAACGCGGTCGCATTCTCACCTGACAGCACGCAGCTTTATTCGGCGGGCGTCGACGGCGCTTTGCGGCTATGGGATGTATCCAGCAGGCAGGAAACAAGGCGTCTGGTCGAGCACGGGTTCGGCATCAATGAACTGGCCCTGAATGCACAGGATAACTGGATCGCCTATGGTGCGGTTGACGGTGTTACGCGTATCCTTGACCTTGCCACCGGGGAAGAGCGCGACTTCACACTGGACCGCCGCCCGATCCTTGCCCTTGCACTCAGCCCGGATCGGAGACTCTTGGCCGTAGGCGATGGCGAAGGGTATATTATGGTCATCGACACCGTCGATTGGCGCATTGCACAGGATTTTCGCGCCACGTTGCGCGGTCCGGTCTGGGCTTTGGCATTTTCCGCAGACGGTAAAAACATCCATGCGGGCGGACTTGACGAGGCGATGTACAGCTGGCCCGTGGACGCGTTGTCCGACCAACACCAGATGGCCTCGGCAGAACCGAGTTTCCTGAAAAATCCTGATGAGATGGACAACGGAGAACGCCAGTTTGCGCGCAAATGTTCGATCTGTCACAGCCTGTCCTCCGATAATGCACGACGTGCAGGCCCCACCCTGCACGGTGTATTTGGACGTCCGGCCGGCACAGTTCGCGGATATTTGTACTCGGATACATTGCAAGGCTCTGATATCATTTGGAATGACGAGACAATAAATGCCCTTTTCGACGAAGGGCCAGACCACTACATTCCGGGGTCGAAAATGCCGATGCAGCGGATTTCCAAAGCACAGGATCGCCAGGATCTTATCGCTTTTCTGCGTCGCGCAACAACTGACCGGAACTGAACCGGAGGAGCCCATGAAAGCCTTTCTCGCCGCCGTCGCCGCGATGGTCGTTATTGCAGGCGCAGCCCCGTTTGTGCTGGAACAAATCGGATTCAGTACCGCTGACACAACATCCGGCACCGCCGTGCGCCTCGACTGAATGCCGCAATATCTGACCACCCGTGAACTGGCCGATCTGCTGCGCATTGGCGAGCGGAAGGCCTATGACCTTGCTTCGTCAGGCGAAATACCGTGCGTGCGCGCCATGGGTAAGCTGTTGTTTCCGCGGGCCGAGATCATTGCCTGGCTCAACGCGTCGCGATCCGGTCCTCAGGTCGCCGAACCGCCCCTGCCCCCGATTATAGCGGGCAGCCACGATCCCTTGCTGGACTGGGCGTTACGTGAAAGTGGATCGGGGCTGGCCACCTATTACGACGGTTCTTTTGACGGGCTGATCAGGCTCAGCAAACGCAGCGCGCAGGCCGCTGTGCTGCACATCCACGAAAATGGCGGATTCAACAAAGAATCCCTGCTTGACACTTTGGGCGAAGCCCCGGTGATCCTGTTTGAAATCGCCCGACGTGAGCGTGGATTGCTTCTTGCCCCGGGCATATCCGACATCAATTCTTTTGACGACCTCAAGTCTCGCACCGTCATGCTACGTCAGGACAGTGCGGCAAGCCAGCGCCTGTTTGACTCCCAACTTGATGCCCACGGTCTGAGCCGGGATGATCTGGACATTCGACCAGGCTGCGCACGCACAGAAGAAGAGCTGGCCATCGCCCTGCATGACCGGAAGGCCGAGGCCGGTTTTGGGCTTGGCGCCCTAGCCGGGCTCTACAACTTGGGTTTTGTCCCCACTCATTCCGAGCGGCTGGACCTCGCGATCTGGCGCCGGGCCTTCTTCGATCCGCCAATACAGAAACTGCTGACCCTGTTGCGCTCGGGTCAATTCGCCCAGCGGGCAAGCGAATTTGGCGGCTATGACCTGTCTGGTATTGGCACGATCCACCACAATGGGGCCAGCGGGTGAGCTTCCACCCGCGCCTTCATCTTTTCAAAAATACTCGCCCCGCAGGGGCTGGCCGCAGGCCAGCTTATTGCGCATTGGGGAAAAACACCTGCTGACCGTCCAGTCGGAAAGAGGCGATCGCCTCCTGCCCGTCCGGCCCGGTCAACCAATCGATGAACCGCTGTCCAGAGGCAGCGCGCACATGGGGATGCTTTTCGGGATTTACGAGGATCACACCATATTGGTTGAACAGACGCGGATCACCTTCGACCAGTATCTCAAGATTGCCTCTGTTACCAAAGGATAGCCACGTCGCCCGATCTGTCAGAGTATACGCGTTCATGCCGCTGGCCACATTCAGCGTTGCCCCCATACCCGACCCGGTTTCCCGATACCAACTTCCGGATGCGCCGGTTGGATCCAGCCCCGCGGCAGACCAATGCCGCAGCTCGGCCTTATGCGTTCCACTGTCATCTCCGCGCGATGCAAACGGGGCTTCAGCGCTTGCGATCGCAGCAAGAGCGTTCAAAATTTCGGCACCACCGCGAATTCCGGCAGGATCTGCCTTGGGGCCCACCAATACAAAATCGTTATACATCAGGTCTCTCCGCTCCACGCCATATCCATCAGCGACGAATTTCTCTTCGGCGGATTTGGCGTGAACCAGCAGGACGTCACCGTCACCGTTCACTGCGTTGCGAATTGCCTGACCTGTTCCTACGGCCACGACGCGCACGTCAATGCCCGAATCGGCCTCGAACCACGGCAGAATATAGTCCAACAGCCCCGAGTTCTGGGTGGATGTCGTAGATTGAACGACAATGAACGGAGTCTCTGCCCTGGCCGCACTTGCCGACAGACCAAGGGCTATCACTGCTGCCCGAAATATTGCGCGAAACATCATACTCTCCGTTCTATCTCTTAAGTAACCAATCCACCCGCGAGGTAGCGGCGCGATGCTTCGCTTACAGGGGTATCCAAAACCTGTTTTGCAGGGCCGTGTTCAACCACATGACCGCCCTGCATCATGACCACATCCGAGGCCAAACGACGGGCCTGACCAATATCATGTGTCACCATCACGATCCGTACACCCCGCGCAGAGGCGCGCAGAACCATACGTTCGATCATCTGTGTCGCGCCGGGATCAAGGGCGCTGGTCGGTTCGTCCAGAAACAGTGTTTCGGGCTCCAGCGCCAAGGCACGCAATATGGCCAGCCTCTGGGCCTCGCCGCCCGACAGTGATCGGGCGGATTGCCGGGCCTTACCATCCAGCCCGCCTTCGGCCAGCAACTCGGTGATACGTGCCTTTCTTGCTGTTCGCCCAATGCCCTGTCGCTTAAGGACAAAGCCCAGGTTTGCAGCAACAGACCGTCGCAACAGAACCGGTCTCTGAAACACCATGGCTTGGCGCGCTTTCTGCGCGGCGCTCAGAGGGTTTCCATCCTGCACCACCCGCCCGCGATCCGGCGAGATCAGGCCATGCAAGCACCGCAGCAACAGGCTTTTGCCCGCACCGTTGGGGCCAAGAAGCAACGTCGGCCCCAGACCATCCAGAACCAATGAAGAAACATCCAGCAAAACCTTGCCGTTGCTGCGAATTTGCAAGTTTTCAACTGTCAGACAGTTCGACATGTCACAGGTCACGTCACGCATGGCGCAACCCCTCCTGTTCGGCCCGCAAACTGACCGCGCTGACCATCGCGTTTACGGCAATTGCAATTCCGATCAGGATCGCCCCCAGCGCCAATGCCAGAGACAGATTTCCCTTCGACGTTTCAAGCGCAATGGTCGTCGTCATCACGCGGGTCACATGATTGATGTTTCCGCCAACGATGATAACCGCGCCCACCTCGGCGATGGCGCGTCCAAAACCTGCAAGCAAAGCCGTGACAAGTGCCAGTCGCGCATCCCACAACAAAACCGGCACCGAGGCCAGCCGTGACACACCCAAGGAGCGCAGCTGTTCGGAATATTCCTCAGCCAGCATCTCAACAACCTGACGCGTCAAAGCCGCGACAATGGGGGTGACCAAAACGACCTGCGCAATGATCATGGCAGTCGGAGTGTACAAAAGCTCAAGCACCCCAAGGGGACCGGAACGGGACAGCATCAGATAGATCAGCAGGCCCACGACAACCGGCGGAAACCCCATCAGTGCATTCATCAGGACGATCAGCATCCTGCGGCCGGGGAACCGGGCGACGGCCAACGCAGCCCCAACGGGCATTCCGATCAGAGCAGAAACCAGCACCGCAAACACGGACACTTTCAGAGACAACAACACAATTGCCCACAGCTCAGAATCTCCCCCGAGGATCAAGGCGATCGCAGCGCTGAATTCTGTTGAAAATTCCTGCATTTTCTTCCTAGTTATCTACGCTTCGTACAGAACGCGCTAGATTACAGGGAAATACTACTTCATTTCGATGCCAAGTACAGACACAATTCCGACATCCCGAATACGAAACGCGGCCCCGATTGGGACCGCGTTTTTTTTCACTCAGATGAACCGTTGGCGTCAGTTCAGAGCAGCGTCCGTGATCTGATGCGTCCAGGCCCCTTCGGGTGTTTTGGTGATCACCGGATCAGAACCTCCGGCCAGCAGAGTACCAACGGTGCGATCAAAATCCGCCGGGTCCAACGCGCCGTTCGAACCTGCGGTCAACTTGGCGATCTCACCCATCATGCGTTTCTGATGCTCTTCTGTCTGAGCACCCGTTGCATCGTTCTCCAGCACGATATCTGCCGCTTCATCGGGGTTCTCCTCGGCGTATTTCCAACCTTTCATCGAGGCGCGCACAAACCGCTGCATCTTGTCGGTGAACGCCGCATCGCTGAGATTTTCTTCCAGAACGTAAAGACCGTCTTCCAGCGTCGCGACACCCTGGTCTTCGTATTTGAAGGTTACCAGTTCATCCGGGCTGACACCGGCATCGATGACCTGCCAGTATTCATTGTAGGTCATGGTGCTGATGCAATCCGCCTGACGTTGCAGCAGCGGGTCGACGTTGAAGCCCTGTTTCAGAACTTCCACACCGTTGTCGCCTTTCCCATCAGTGCTGATGCCCAACTGGCTCATCCAGCTCATGAACGGGAATTCATTGCCAAAGAACCAGACGCCCAGCGTGCGGTTCTTCAGGTCCTCGGGCGACGAAATACCGGCATCTTTCCAGCAGGTCAGCATCATGCCCGAGCTTTTGAACGGCTGGGCGATGTTCACCAACGGCAACCCTTTTTCACGTGCGGCCAGAGCGGCAGGCATCCATTCAACGGTCACGTCAGCACCGCCGCCCGCAATCACCTGTGTCGGAGCAATGTCAGGCCCGCCGGGCAGAATGGTAACGTCCAGCCCTTCTTCCTCGTAAAAGCCCTTGTCCTTGGCAACGTAGTAGCCCGCGAATTGTGCTTGCGTGACCCATTTCAGTTGCAGTGTCACTTCATCCGCCGCCAGCGCCGTACTGGCTGCCAGACCAAAGGCGGCAACCGCCCCGCTGAATAGCTTGTTCATCTTCATTTCTCCTAGTTGCTTGTTGCGCCCCGATTTTCAGGGTCTGTTGATTTTCTTCGTCTTATCCGCGTTGTGAGGGGTGCCAGAACGTCACCACTTTTTCGATTCCCGCCACCAGGCCATAAAAGGCCGTACCTGCGATAGCGGCAACAACGATTTCGGCCCAGACCATGTCCAACGACAATTGACCGACGCTGGTGGATATCCGAAATCCCATACCGAGTGTTGGCGATCCGAAGAATTCAGCCACGATGGCGCCAATCAAAGCCAAAGTTGTCGAAATCTTCAACCCGTTGAAAATGAAAGGCATCGCCGCAGGCAGCCGCAACTTCAGAAAGCTCTGCCAATAACTTGCAGCATAGGTTTCCATCAAGTCACGCTGCATCGCTGTGGCCTCGCGCAGACCGGCCACGGTGTTGACCAGCATCGGAAAGAACACCATCACAACGACCACCGCCGCTTTGGAATGCCAATCAAACCCGAACCACATGACCAGAATGGGTGCCGTCCCCACAATAGGCAAAGCCGCGACGAAATTCCCGACTGGCAATAGCCCCAAACGCAGGAAATCCCACCGATCAACAGCAATCGCTATAAGGAAGGCCGATCCACAGCCGATGACATATCCGCTGAGCGCGCCTTTCAGGATCGTCTGAACAAAGTCGGCCCAAAGAATGTCAAGGCTACCTGCAAATCGCACCGCTATGGCGGAGGGTGCAGGCAGAATGACCAGCGGCACTTCAAGCCCGCGGACCACCAGCTCCCAGGCTCCGACGATGGTCAGACCAAAAATCACCGGCGCCAGGAAGCGTACCATCTGGCTGTCGGCTTGCGGGCCACTGGCCAATCGGCTGTTCAACCACCAGCCGAAGGCCCACAGCAGCAAAGCAAAGACAACCAACATCATTGCGCCATCCCCATTCGCCTCAGAACCGACCGTTCAATCAATCCCAGCAAACCGACCAGGCACGCGGCCAGAATGGCTGCTGCAAACAGCGCTGACCATATCTGCACGGTTTGACTATAGTAACTGCCTGCCAGCAACCGAGCGCCCAATCCTGCGACAGCGCCTGTCGGCAGCTCGCCCACGATTGCGCCGACCAGCGATGCCGCAATACCGATTTTCAACGAGGTGAACAGGTATGGCATCGACGCAGGCAAGCGCAGTTTCCAGAACCCCTGCGATTGGCTGGCATTATAGGTCCGCAACAGGTCAAGTTGCATCGCGTCAGGGCTGCGCAACCCTTTGACCATGCCTACAACAACCGGAAAAAAGCTCAGATACGCTGAGATGATCGCTTTGGGAATGATCCCCTGAACCCCAACCGAGTACAGGACCACGATAATCATCGGTGCCAGAGCGATAATCGGGATCGTCTGGCTCACGATAGCCCATGGCATGACTGACAAATCCATCACGCGGCTATGCACGATCCCAACGGCCAACAAGACTCCCAGCCCGGTCCCGATGACAAAGCCCAGCATCGTAGCGCTGAGTGTCACCCACCCATGAAAGATCAGCGATCTTTTCGAGTTGATTTTCTTCAGGACAGTTGTATCCCACAGTTCAGTCGCCACCTGATGAGGTGATGGCAAACGGGGCTTGCCCTGCTCCCAAGTTGCTGGAATCGCGAACGAGTTATCCAGAACCAGACCGAACTCTCCAAGATCCCGACGCGCGCTCGCGGTGGGTGGCTGAACCTCGGCTCCACCACGTTCAAGTTCGGTCAAAACCCCTTTGATGTTCATTGGAACGCAAGCGGCATACCAGAACAGAACGATCACGGCGACGACGGTGAAAACGGCGATGATCTGCTTCATGCGTGCCACTCCATACGAAAGACGGGCACTGTGTCTGGCGGTGCAGGCAGTTCTTCGGCGGTTACATCGAACCCTTCACGGCGGTAAAACCTCTGCGCCGCCTGATTGGGTTTGTGTGTTGTCAGCCAAAGGTGGGTCCGACCCTCCTTCGCCTTGTCAACGAAACACTTGCCAATTCCCTGCCCCGTCCGGCTGCAATACAACGCACCGATTTTACTCTGTGCCGGATCAACGGACATGTAGCAATCAACCGGATCACCCGCGACCCAGATCTCACGGCTGTCGAACGCATCGCGGATCAAGGCCGCCAATTCCTCCACCGGCATTTCATCAGGCATCCAGTCCGTCTGCGAGGCCCAATTGTAAATCACGCGGGCACAAGCCGGCACGTCACCTACTACGGCCCGTCTGATGGTTTCTGCCCCCGGATCAGTCGTCATAAGAATGCCCCGCCCGCAACCCGTCGCGAACACGATGGGCCACTTCGATGAATTCTGGGGTGTCACGAATGTCCAACGGTCGTTCCTTTGGCAGCGGGCTGTCGATCACATCCGTAATCCGCCCCGGCCGCGGGCTCATCACGACAATTTTGGTGCTCAGATATACGGCTTCGGGAATCGAATGTGTCACGAAACCGATGGTTTTTTCGGTTCTTGCCCAAAGCGCCAGAAGCTGCTCGTTCAGGTGGTCGCGCACAATCTCATCCAAAGCGCCGAACGGCTCATCCATCAACAAGATATCAGCATCAAAGGCCAAGGCCCGTGCGATGCTGGCGCGCTGCTGCATCCCTCCGGATAACTGCCATGGGAATTTCCCACCGAACCCTTCAAGATCAACCAGTTCCAGGACTTTTCTCACCCTTTCTTCCTGCTCGGACGCGGAATAGCCCATGATCTCAAGAGGCAACTTGACGTTCTTTGCGATGGTGCGCCAGGGATAAAGGCCCGCTGCCTGAAAGACATATCCATAGGCCCTGTTTCGCCGCGCTTCGTCCGCTGTCATTCCGTTGACAGTCAGCGACCCGCCGGTCGGTGACTCCAAGGCCGCGATACAGCGCAGGAAAGTGGTTTTCCCACAGCCCGAGGGGCCAATGAAACTAACAAATTCACCCTTGTCGATCGTCAGGTTCACGTCTTTCAACGCGTGAACAGGCCCGTCATTGGTTTGAAAGGTGAGGTCAAGCTGCCTTGCTTCGATGACGTGCTGGTTCGTGCTTTCAGTGGTCATTCTACTGCCTTGAAAAGAGTGGTGCCGGGGCCGCCCAAATAGCGGCCCAACGGATCAAACCCCCGTCGCCGGGATACCTGTCCGCTCAACTGGCCGAGGGGCGGTTAGTTCTTTCCACGCGCTCAAAGCCTTGTTGACGGTCGTATTTGCCTCGCGCGCAACGAACTCGCCATGGCCTTCCTGCGTGCGGATTTCACCATCATGTACCGCAACCTGTCCACGGGTCAGCGTAAAGCGCGGCAAGCCTTTGACCTCTTTGCCCTCAAACACGTTGTAGTCGATCGAAGATTGCTGCGTACTGGCTCTGATCGTTTTCGTTTTCTCAGGATCCCATACGACGATATCTGCGTCCGCTCCAACAAGGATCGCGCCCTTTTTCGGATAGCAATTCAGTATCTTGGCGATGTTTGTTGAAGTCACCGCTACAAATTCGTTGGGCGTCAGGCGCCCGGTATTCACACCGTGTGTCCACAGCATCGGCATCCGATCCTCCAGACCGCCGGTCCCGTTAGGGATCTTGGTGAAATCCCCAACTCCAAAGCGTTTCTGTTCGGTCGTAAAGGCGCAATGGTCGGTTGCCACAACACTCAGCGATCCTGATTGCAGGCCATTCCACAGGCTGTCCTGGTGCTGCTTATTGCGGAACGGAGGGCTCATGACCCGCCGCGCGGCGTGATCCCAATCCTGATTGAAATATTCACTTTCATCCAGGGTAAGATGCTGAATCAGCGGTTCGCCCCACACTCTCTTGCCCTGCATTCGGGCCCGGCGAATGGCCTCATGAGACTCTTCGCAGGATGTATGAACAACATAAAGCGGCACGCCCGCCATATCAGCGATCATGATGGCCCGGTTGGTGGCCTCACCCTCCACCTGCGGTGGTCTGGAATAGGCATGCGCTTCGGGGCCAGAGTTCCCCTCGGCCAGCAGCTTGGCGCTCAGCTCGGCAACAACGTCACCATTCTCGGCATGCACCATTGCGATTCCGCCCAGTTCGGCCAAACGCCTGAACGAGGCGTAAAGCTCATCGTCATTCACCATCAATGCGCCTTTATAGGCCATGAAATGCTTGAACGTGTTGATGCCGCGCGTCTCGATCACGGTCTTGAGGTCGTCAAATACCTGTTCACCCCACCATGTCACTGCCATGTGGAACGAGTAGTCGCAATTCGCCCGTGTCGATTTGTTGTCCCAGCGCTTCAGGGCATCCAGCAGGCTTTCACCCGGATTGGGCAGCGCGAAATCAACAACCATCGTCGTGCCCCCCGCCAGGGCCGCCCGCGTACCGCTTTCGAAATCGTCGCTGGAATAGGTGCCCATGAACGGCATTTCCAGATGGGTATGCGGATCAATCCCACCGGGCATCACGTAACAGCCGGTCGCATCCAGCTCTTTATCCCCTTTCAGACCCATCCCGATCCCGGTGATGACGCCGCCTTCGACCAATACATCCGCCTTGTAAGACAAATCCGCGGTGACAACGGTTCCGTTTTTGATAACAGTACTCATTTTGAACTCCCTGATGCGGTCTGCGCCGCTTGCTTCATCTGGCCAATAATATCCCGGGGGGGTCGCCCAATGGGCGACGGGGGCGGCACCCCCTATTCCACGATTTCGGCAGTCTCGACCACGGCATGCAGCAGGACATCTGCCCCGGCTGCCGCCCAATCCTTGCTGATCTCTTCAGCCTCATTATGGCTCAACCCATCAACACAGGGGCACATGACCATGGCGGTCGGGGCCACACGGTTGATCCAGCAGGCATCATGCCCCGCGCCCGAGATGATGTTGGTATGCGAATAGCCCAACCTTTCAGCCGCATCGCGCACGGCGGACACGCAATCGTCGTCGAATTTAACCGGATCAAAACCGCCGACTTTCTCGAATTCGATCTGCAGGCCCATTTCTTCGACAATATCTTCCGCCGCCACCCGCAGGCGGTTTTCCATGTCGGTGATCACCTCCAGCTCGGGCGAGCGGAAATCGACCGTGAAAACGACTTTTCCGGGGATCACATTTCGCGAGTTCGGGAAAACGTCAATATGCCCCGCAGCACCAACCGCATGCGGTGCATGAGACCAGGCGATTTCGTCCACTTTCTCAAGAATGCGCGCCATGGCAAGTCCGGCATTCTTGCGCATCGGCATCGGAGTCGAACCTGTATGGGCATCCTTGCCGGTCACCGTGATCTGTGTCCAGCTCAGACCCTGACCGTGGGTAACGACGCCGATATCCTTGCCTTCGGCTTCAAGGATCGGGCCCTGTTCGATATGCAACTCAAAGAAAGCGCGCATCTTGCGCGCGCCGACTTCTTCTTTGCCGCGCCAACCGATCCGGTTCAGTTCATCCCCGAATTTCTTACCCTCGGCATCTTCACGGTCATACGCCCAGTCCTGCGTGTGCATTCCTGCAAAGACACCGGACGACAGCATGGCAGGCGCATATCGCGTCCCTTCCTCGTTGGTCCAGTTGGTCGCCACGATGGGATGTCTTGTCTTGATCCCGAGATCGTTGAGCGTTCGGATAATTTCCAACCCGCCCAGAACGCCCAGCACACCGTCATATTTTCCACCGGTCGGCTGCGTATCCAGATGCGATCCCACATAGACCGGCAAAGCGTCCGGATCGGTGCCCTCACGATGCGCAAACATGTTGCCCATCTGGTCCAGACCCATGGTGCATCCAGCCTCTTCACACCACTTCTGGAACAAGGCGCGGCCTTCGGCATCTTCGTCAGTCAGAGTTTGCCGGTTATTCCCCCCCGCAACACCGGGACCGATCTTAGCCATCTCCATCAGGCTGTCCCACAACCTGTCGCCATTGATCCTGAGATTCTGCGCCGGAGCTGCCATTGTCTTATTCCCTGTTTGCTTGCGATTTTGCTCGCTATTGGTGTCTTGATTTGACCAACTGGTCAAACTCACGCTATCACGGGTTCGGTATCAGTCAAGAAATTGCGCGGCAAAGCCTGAAATTTCAGTGTAATCCGTGCCTATCCGACGAAAAAAGAGACACACTGAAATCATGCCGAAAGACCGCGCACCGACTCGTATCCAGAAGAAGAACCGAGCCGCGATTCTCGAGGCTGCCCTGAATGTGTTTTCCGCACACGGGTTTCGTGGGGCGACCGTCGATCAGATTGCCGCCGAGGCGGGGTTGAGCAAACCCAATCTCCTCTACTATTTCGCGTCGAAAGAGGCGATCCACACCGAATTGCTTTCGGGCTTGCTGGAAACCTGGCTGGCGCCCTTGCACGATCTGGATGAGACCGGTGATCCGATGGAGGAAATGCTGTCCTATATTCGCCGGAAACTGCAAATGAGTCAGGAGCTACCACGGGAAAGCCGCCTTTTTGCCAATGAGCTTGTGCAAGGCGCGCCCCGCATTCACGATGCTTTGTCCAATGATCTCAAACAACTGGTTGACGAAAAGGTCACCATTCTCACTAACTGGATGGATCAGGGCAAAATCACGCGGCTGCACCCTTATCATCTGATGTTTTCGATCTGGGCGCTGACGCAGCATTATGCCGATTTCGACGTTCAGGTGCGGGCTATTCTGGGCGACGAAAACCCGTTTGAGGGTGCAGAACCCTTTGTCGATACGCTGTACCGAAAGCTCCTGACACCATGAACTCAGGGGCCGCGTCAGCGGCCCCTCAGGGATATTCCCTGTCTCGATCATTCCGCTGCTTTGGCCATCGGATTGTTCGGGTGCGTGGTCCAGTTCGCGTAGGTCGGCTGAACCTCTTTCCCGGTGCGCGGATCGATTTCACCCGCCGCCATCGGCACCATCGAAATGCAGCCTTCGACCGGGCAGACATCAACGCAGAGGTTACAGGCGACGCATTCGTCATCCTTTACCTCGAACACACGGTCATCCGACATTGAAATCGCTTGATGGCTGGTATCTTCACAGGCGGCATAGCACCGGCCGCATTTGATGCACTGGTCCTGATCGATCTTGGCTTTGGCGGTGTAGTTCAGGTTCAGGTATTGCCAATCGGTGACATTGGGCACCGCGCGTCCGATCACCTCATCAATGCTGGTATACCCCTTTTCATCCATCCATTCCGACAGACCTGCTGTCAATTCATCGATGATCTTGAACCCATAGGTCATCGCAGCGGTACAGACCTGCACCGTGCCACATCCCAGCGAAATAAACTCGGCCGCATCACGCCATGTGGTGACACCCCCGATGCCCGAGATCGGCATGCCATGCGTCGCCTCGG
Source organism: Ruegeria sp. AL2 (assembly GCF_056540845.1). Lineage (NCBI taxonomy): Bacteria > Pseudomonadati > Pseudomonadota > Alphaproteobacteria > Rhodobacterales > Roseobacteraceae > Ruegeria > Ruegeria sp. AL2. The sequence goes on along the minus strand of NZ_JBQFXM010000002.1, from coordinate 301,580 downwards.
CCCGTGCGATTTCGGACACCATCGACAGGGCGATCGGTTTCACGGCAGGGCCACAATACCCTCCGTGGCTGCCCTTTCCATCAATCGAGGGTTCGGGGCTGAAGGTGTCAAGATTGACGCTGGTGATCGAATTGATCGTGTTGATCAGCGACACCGCGTCCGCGCCACCATTTCTGGCCGCCGCCGCGGGTTTCCGGATGTCGGTGATATTCGGTGTCAGTTTCACGATGACCGGACGGTCATAGTATTGCTTGCACCAACGCGTGACCATCTCGATATATTCCGGCACCTGCCCCACGGCGGACCCCATGCCGCGCTCACTCATCCCGTGCGGGCAACCGAAGTTCAATTCGATTCCGTCCGCGCCGGTTTCGGCCACGCGCGGCAGTATGGCTTTCCAGGCCTCTTCCTCGCAGGGCACCATGATCGAAGCGATCAGGGCGCGATCCGGATAGTCGGACTTGACCCGCGCCATTTCCTCGAGGTTCACCTCAAGCGGGCGGTCGGTGATCAGTTCGATATTGTTCAGTCCCAGCAAACGGCGGTCGGCACCGTAAATCGCGCCATACCGCGGGCCGTTCACATTTACGACCGGCGGTCCCTCGGACCCCAGTGTCTTCCACACAACACCGCCCCAACCGGCCTCAAACGCGCGACGAACATTGTATTCCTTGTCCGTCGGCGGCGCAGAGGCCAGCCAGTAAGGGTTTGGGCTGGAAATGCCCAGAAAGTTAGTCGTCAGATCGGCCATGGCTTCTCCCTTCCCGGCTCAGCCGGATTTTTTGAATATCATTTCGGTCGGGCGTATGCGCCCGGCCTTGAGGTTTTTGACGTAGTTCTGGAACTTTTCAGGCGCCGTCTCGCCCATCATCAGATGAATGCCCAGCGGTGCCGGGCCGGATTCGGCAATCTTTGCAAAGACGTCCTCGAAGAACTGTATCGCGAATTCGGTGCGATCCGTTTCTGTCACCAGTTCAAAACCCGCGGCGCTTGCCGCAGACTTATAAACATCCGGCGCATCCACGAACGAGGTCTCGGCAACAGTGGACCACGGCAGAGGGAAAGCCAGCGGCTCGTCCACGTCTCCGGCCATCACATCGAAAAGGGCAAAAGTACCGCCCTTGGCAAGCGCCCGCGACACTTCGGCGAACAGCCCGGCCTTGTCCTTTATGTTCATGCCCACATGCATCATGACGGCCAGGTCGAACCCAGCATCCGGCACCGGCATCTCCAAAGCGCTGCCCACATGAAAGCTGGTTTTCGAGGAATGCCCGACCATATCGCTGAGAACCCTGGCGGTTTCAACGAATTCCGGTGTCAGATCGACACCTGTTACTGTCGAATCATAGCGATCCACGACATAGCGAGAGGTTCCGCCGATACCGCATCCGACATCCAGAACACGGGTCGCATGGGTCGGCGACAACTGCGCAAACAGGTTGTTGGTCGCAAGAACGCCGCCCGTGTGGAACTCGTCCCCCGCTTTCAGGTCTGCGGCCGTGGCCGCATCCGGATCGATACCGCTGGCCTCAAGCGCCGCGCGAACGCGGTCGGCCAGTGCTCCGGTGGTGTAGTGTTGCGCTACGGCTTGTTCGATCTGGGACATGGGAATACCTCAGCAGCGAAAGAAATGGGGCGAATACCCCATCCTATCACGAAACCAGCGTCGCGTGGATGTCCATCGCAGCATCCCGGCCTTCAGCAACAGCCGTAACGGTGAGGTCTTCGCCGCCCGCCGCGCAATCTCCACCTGCCCAGACACCAGCCACGGAAGTGCGGCCTGCACCGCTGACAGCGATCTTGTTGCCGTCCAGCTTCAGCCCTTCCGGCGCACCTTCCAGCGTCTGACCGATGGCTTTGAGAACCTGATCTGCCCGCAGCCGGACCGTCTCTCCGGTTCCGGTAAGCTGACCGTTCTGGCTCGAGGTATATTCCAGCTCAATCTCGGTAGCGGCTCCATTGCCGTGTACTGCCACCGGCTGCACGTTGGTCAAAATCTGAACCCCGTGCGAGGCTGCCAGATCCTGCTCGTACCGGCTGGCACCCATGGCGTCGCGGCCCCGGCGATAGGCAATGGTGACGTTCTCGGCACCTAACAACTTGGACTTTACCGCCGCGTCCACGGCAGTCATGCCTCCGCCAATAACGACGACGTTCCGCCCGACAGGAAGCTTTGCAAGATCACCAGCCTGCCGCACGTCCGCGATGAAATCGACGGCATCCCGCACGCCGTCCTTGTCAACACCATCCGCGCGCAGGGCATTGACCCCGGCAAGCCCGATGGACAGGAACACCGCGTCGTAGTTTTCGACCAGACCATCCAGTGAGATGCCTTCACCCAGAACCGACCCGGTTTCAATCGTGATACCACCGATTTTCAGCAGCCAATCGACCTCGGCCTGCGCAAAATTGTTGGTCGATTTATAGGCGGCAATCCCATATTCGTTCAGACCGCCCGGTTTGGGCTTGCCTTCGTGGATCACCACGTCATGGCCCAGCATGGCAAGACGATGGGCGCAGGCCAGACCGGCAGGCCCTGCCCCCACGACAGCAACCGTTTTCCCGGTCGATGCCGCACGTTCAAACGGATGCGCGCCCGAGGACATAAGATCATCTGTCGCAAAGCGCTGTAGCCGTCCGATCTCGACCGGTTTGCCCTCGGCCGCCTCACGAACACAGGCCTCCTCGCACAGTGTTTCCGTCGGACAGACACGGGCGCACATTCCGCCCAGAATGTTTTGCTGAAAGATCGTTCGCCCGGCAGCCTGGGGCTGTCCGGCCTGAATCTGCCGGATGAATAGCGGAATATCGATGTCTGTCGGACACGCTGTCACGCAAGGTGCGTCATAGCAGAAATAACAACGGTCTGCTGCAACTGCGGCCTCATGCGGGGCCAATGGCGGATGCAGATCGGTGAAATTCGAGGTCAGCTCATCGCTTGAAAGCCGCCCCGCGACGATGCCGGGTGCCATCTGGCCCTGTGCCATCACTCTACTCCCTGTAGATATGTTTGTTATGACCTCAGCTTGCCACAAATAAATTTTTTATCAATTGGTAAAATTTGCCAAATGGTCAAAAAATCGAAAATCCGGGCCGTTAAACCCGGATTTATTGGCATTTTAGCTGATTTCAGGGCCGAAAAGCATTCAGACCATTTCACCAAGGTGGCAGGACTTGATCCAGACTCGGGCCCCATCAGGCCCTGCAACAGCCCGCGAGTGCGTTCCGGGAGGCAGGCGCAACCAGTCCCATTTCGAAAATTCTTCCCCCGATTCAGAGAAACTGCCCCTTATGACAAACACTTCCATGCCGTCGCGCGCGTCCAGTTCGACCACGCCCCCATCAGCCCATGTCCGCACAAAAACGTCCTCATGATCATCTTTGAACAGCTGTACGTCAGAATCGCCATTTATCGAGCGACGCACCTCAGTCCGGTCCTGCGGGTCAAACTGGTGCAACTTGACCAGAATGGTTGCGCCCTCGGCAGCGGACGGAGTGTGCGAGGAAGTTGGAGGGTTGCGAACATAGCTGCCGACGGGAAAATCTCCGGTCTCGTCCTGAAATACACCGTCCAGCACCAGATATTCCTCGCCGCCGTCATGGGTATGGGCGGAAAAGGTGCTGCCGGGCGCAAAGCGGACAATGGTTGTTGCGCGGGCCACCTCATCACCAATCCGGTCCAGCATTTTGCGCTCGACCCCTGCTGCGGGAGAAGCGACCCATTCACTTTCGTCAAAGTGTACTGCGACCCGTTTGGTGAAATCCGCATTGATCCGCATGTGTATCCCTTTCTGAAGCAACCCCTGAAAGAAATGGGATCGCGTGATGAAATTTCAAATTATCCGCTTTTGACGCCTTGGGCCGCTTGATGTAATCCGAACGTCAAGGTGCATGGTCAAACACCTGTCGGGAACGGGCATAGATGCAGGCAACGTCACAGAAATTCAACGTCGCGGTCGTCGGTCAAAACAACCGCCTGCAATACGAGGCCCTGCTGTTTGCGGCTTCACTGCGCCATTCTTCACCGCAGTTCGGGGGCAAACTGTTTGTCGCCACGCCCAATCCGGGGCCACGCTGGAAACAGGATCCCCGCATTCAGGACGAAGATGTTCTGAAAGCCCTGAAACAACTGGATGCTGAAATTCTGCCCTTCGACTCGCATGTATTCGGTGAAAGCTATCCCTACGGCAACAAGATCGAAGCGCTGATGGCCCTGCCGGAAGATGAGCCCTTTGTGTTCTTTGACACCGACACGCTGATCACTGGCGAGATCACATCCGTCCCATTTGACTTCGACCGCCCCAGCGCGTCACTGAAAGTTGAAGGGACATGGCCCAAACCAACGCTGTATGGTCCCGGTTTTGACGGTATCTGGCGCGCACTTTACGCCCGGTTCGGGTTGGATTTCGAAAGCTCGCTGGACACCGATCAACCCCATGACCACTGGCGGCGGTACCTGTATTTCAATGCAGGCTATTTCTTCTACAAATGTCCCCGGAAATTTGGTGAGCGTTTTCTGGACTACGCCAGAACAATCCGCGACGAAAACATTCCGGAGTTGACGGGCCAAAACCTTGACCCCTGGCTGGATCAGGCCGCCCTGCCCCTTGTCATTCACTCGTTCGGCGGTGGTCGTGATGTTTTGCCCTCTGGTTTGCTGGACGGATCCGTCAGTTGCCACTATCGCCTGTTTCCCTTGCTGTACGCCCGTGAAAGCGACCATGTGATAGACGTCTTGGAAACCGTCGTCACACCAAACAAGGTCAAGAAAGTTCTCAAGCAATACGAGCCGCTGAAAAAGATGGTTTTGCAGGGGAAAGGCGCTAAAGTCCGCGCCTTGTTTGACCGGGATCATCTGCCACGACGTGAACAGGCCATCCGCAACACGATCAAAAGCAAGGGCCTCTGGCTGCGCTGACAGGATCGTTGTGCGCAAGCGGGCAATGGCCTACAGATTTCGCAAGACAAATTCCAACAGGAGATTTTCAAGATGTCTGACGGTCCCACCTACGGTTTCGACACGTTGCAAATTCACGCGGGCGCCCGCCCCGACCCGGCGACCGGAGCGCGCCAGACACCCATTTATCAAACCACAGCCTATGTGTTTCGCGATGCAGACCACGCAGCGGCCCTGTTCAACCTGCAAGAGGTGGGCTTTATCTATTCCCGCCTGACCAACCCAACCGTCGCCGTTCTGCAGGAACGCGTGGCGACTCTTGAAGGCGGCGTTGGTGCCGTTTGCTGCTCGTCCGGGCACGCGGCCCAGATCATGGCGCTGTTCCCGCTGATGGGTCCGGGTTGCAATGTGGTCGCCTCAACCCGTTTGTACGGCGGCACGGTCACCCAGTTCAGCCAGACAATCAAACGCTTTGGGTGGTCTGCCAAGTTTGCCGACACCGATGATCTGGACGCGGTGAAGGGCGCAATCGATGAGAATACCCGTGCGATTTTCTGCGAGTCCATCGCTAATCCCGGCGGCTATGTGACGGACATTCGTGCACTGGCAGATGTGGCCGATGCGGCGGGCATTCCGCTGATTGTCGATAACACCTCGGCAACACCATATCTGTGCCGCCCGATCGAACACGGAGCGACCCTGGTCGTGCATTCGACCACCAAGTACCTGACTGGCAACGGTACGGTCACCGGCGGTTGCATCGTGGATTCGGGCAAGTTCGACTGGTCGGCAAATGACAAGTTCCCCTCGCTCAGCCAACCCGAACCAGCCTATCATGGACTGAAGTTCCACGAAACGTTCGGACCTTTGGCCTTTACCTTCCACGGCATCGCCATCGGTCTGCGCGATCTGGGCATGACCATGAACCCGCAGGCGGCCCACTACACGCTGATGGGGATCGAAACCCTGTCGCTGCGGATGGAGCGCCACGTGGAGAACGCCCAGAAAATCGCAGCGTGGTTGGAAGCGGATGACCGGGTGGACTACGTCACCTATGCTGGATTGCCGTCATCGCCCTATCAGGATCGGGTCAAAGCTCAGTATCCACGCGGTGCCGGCGCCCTGTTCACATTCGCCGTGAAAGGTGGCTATGACGCCTGTATCAAACTGGTCAATGCGCTAGAGATTTTCAGCCACGTAGCCAATCTGGGCGACGCGCGTTCGCTGATCATTCATTCGGCTTCGACCACACACCGTCAGTTGACCCCGGAACAGCAGGAAGCCGCGGGCGCAGGTCCGGGCGTGGTGCGCGTATCCATCGGGATCGAGGACGTGAACGATCTGATTGCCGACCTTGATCAGGCTCTGGCCAAAGCAACCGCCTGACCATGACCCAGCACGATAAAAACAACCTTGGCCAGCCCATCGGTTTACCGGTTTCGGGTAACTTTCCACGCCCGACACCACCCTATACGCCGATGGTGGGCCGGTATTGTTCTGTCGTGCCCCTTGATGTGAACAGACATGCGCCCGGACTGTTCCGGGCGTTTGCCAAGGACACGGATGGCCACAACTGGACCTACCTGCCCTACGGCCCGTTTGACAGCGAACCTGAGTTCGAAGACTGGGCGCGCGCCAACTGCGTGGACGCGGACCCGATGTTCCATACCGTTCTGGACGGTGATGAGGTACCGTTGGGCATGGCTTCTTACCTCAGGATAGCTCCCGCCGCCGGAGCGATTGAGGTCGGGCATATCCACTTTTCTCCCCTGCTTCAGCGCAAGCCGCAATCAACCGAAGCCATGTATCTGATGATGCGGCGCGTGTTCGATGAACTGGGTTACCGGCGATACGAGTGGAAATGCGACGCGCTGAATGGTCCGTCGCGCAGTGCGGCAGAGCGGCTTGGGTTCACCTTCGAAGGCGTGTTTCGCCAAGCAACCCACTACAAAGGGCGCAACCGCGACACGGCCTGGTATTCAATCATAAATACCGAATGGCCACGCATCCGTGATGCTTTCGAGGCCTGGTTGTCACCCGATAATTTCGACGCTTCGGGCCAACAACGAAAACCGCTGTTGGCCCGCGCGAAGGGTTGAATTCATTCGGAAATCTCGAACACCATCGAGACGCTGACAGACACCGAAACCTCACCACCTGCCACAGGTACACCCCCTGCGTCAGCCATGCTCATCATACGCATCTCGGGCATCGGGCGCACGCCCCCCGTTTGTTCCGAAATCGTTTGCACCGCGCCAAGGGTTACACCCGCCGCCTGTGCCAGCTGCTCGGCCTTGGCCATAGCTTCGCCCACAGCTTGCGCGCGCGCTTGGGCCTCGATTGGTTTGGTATCCTGCACCCCAAAGCTCAAGCCCCCGAAATCGTTGGCGCCATCCTGAATGACCGCATCCATGATACTTCCTAGTTTGGACAGATCACGCACACGCACAAACACGCGGTTCGAGGCAGCGAACCCCGAAATTTCCGGTGTTTCCCCATTCTGCCCGTGCCGCCCGGACCAGACAGGGGAAAGCGACAGATCGCGGGTCTGGATATCGCGGTCTTCAATCCCCATCCCGGTCAGGCGCGCAAGCACCTTCGCAACTGCGTCCGAGGTGGCCTGCATCGCCGCCGAAGCCTCGGCGTTTTCATTTGTCACACCCAATGTGATCGTCGCCATATCGGGGGCAACCTCTATGGTTCCAGTAGCGTCAACGGTGATGCGACGTTCTTCCGCATGGGCAAGTCCAGCGGTCGTTGCGGCCATCATCGCGGCCAGAAAAGCGAATGTCTTCAATGTTATCACTCCGATTTGCTTGGGTTAAAGATGGGTCGGCGATGCATTGCCTTACAAGAGGAGAGTTTGCCTTTTTCTTTCCCTCGGCAAGTTCCTGCTTTAATGTCGGTCTGCGAACGCCAAGGTGTTTGCATTGACGTTGATAATTATGGTTCCTGCGGATTATGAAACCTGCCTTTGCGCTGTCTTTTTCTGCGACCGGAATATCATTGCATCATCACTCGGATGACGAATGGTTCGTTATCGGCTCGATTCCCTTGAATTCGCCGGACTTGTCTGGTCAGATGCAGGTTTTGCGGGAAAACGCTTTTGCGTTGGAAAACGACCTGAGCTGCAAGCTTGTTTTGCCTTCCGAACAGGTTCGATACCTTCAGGTTGCAACCGATGACTTACCCCCCGAAGACACGGTCGAACGTATAGAGAGCGCACTTGCCGACGCAACGCCTTACGCTTTGTCCGAACTCAGCTACGACTATCAAACCGAAGGCGGCACCACCTATGTTGCGGCTGTTGCGCAAGAAACGCTGAGCGAGGCTCGGGCCTTTGCCTCGGACCATGGTTTCGTGCCGGTTTTATTTTGCGCCGAAGAAGACGCAGACGCATTCCCCCGAGAAGCATTGTTCGCAGAGCGTTCGGGCGCATCGGAAACCCGACCAGCAGAGCCACCGCTGTCGGCAAAAAACACAGACCAGCCCGAACCGGCAAAATCCGCCGGGAAACCAGCGCATCCCATTGCAGGCACAGCCGCACCAAACGTGTTTCTGACCCCCGAAACACCTGACAATAAGTTTGCGAATACGAAAGCGCAGGCACCGCGCATTGCGATCCCGGCATTTGCCGCGGCGGTTCTTCTTGGCGGCGCTTTCGGCGTTTGGCTGGCCTTGGACAGCGGTGGAGAAACAGATCAGACCGCACTGAGTCCAACTTCTACCGAGATAGGTGTTTCCGAGCCGGATATCGACGCCCTGCCACTGATAGTGCCCGAAGTTGCGGCAATCACCCCCCCTGAAAACTTGCCGCCTGAGGCTCCACTGGACAGGGATGTGCCCCCCACGCCAGAACCTGCCGAGGCCGAGGCCGAAGCCGTAGAACAACCAGAGCTCACCCCTACCGACGCGGCAATCCTTGAGGCGCTCAAGGTGGCCCCTACCCCGGTAGACCCCATCGCTCAGGACCCCGAGGCAGATGAGGATATCAGCGCTGCCTCCGGTGTGAATGTAACGCCTCCGGCCGCTTTGGACGTGCCAGAAGCCCCGGAACCGGACGATTTGTATCTGACATCGATCGACAAATCCGACCTGTCCAGCGATGCGGTTGCCCTGCCTCCGGCTTCCAGTTTCGATACCGACGAACCCTTTGTTCGGGACGTGCAACATGGCATAGCAGGAGCGCGGTTCAATCTGGATGATCGCGGGCTTGTGGCACCTACACCGGAAGGAACGCTGAACCCTGATGGGATTGTCGTTTATCAAGGCCGACCGTCAAAGGTCCCGCCAGCGACGCCAGTGCGTTTCGAAGATGAACCCGTACTTGACGAGGTCGACGAAAGGCTGGCTGGTCTTCGCCCCAAACCTCGACCCGCAGATCTGGTTGAGAGTTTCGAACGCGGGCAGTTGGGGGGGCGGTCGCTGGCAGAGCTTTCGGCCAAGCGCCCAAAAGCACGCCCGGACAGTCTGCAAGCGCGCACAGAAATCGACGAGACGCCAACCGCGTTGGCCGTTGTCCGTGTCCCGCGCCCCAAGGTGCGCCCGGCGGGTCTGGACACTGCAAAGGCACCCGCTTCTGGTAACTCCAATCTTGGATCAACGGCCGCGCTGGACCAGAGCTCTGACGAATCCGGATCGTTTCAGGCGAAATCGGTCGCCCCCAAGATTCCCACAACTGCGTCTGTCGCCCGGCAGGCCACGATCGATAACGCGATCAATTTGCGTCGCCTGAATCTGATCGGTGTTTACGGCACACCCGCCAACCGGCGCGCCTTGGTCCGGCTTCCCAGTGGACGTTACAAGAAACTGAAAGTTGGGGACAGTATTGACGGCGGCAAGGTCATTGCCATCAGCGACAGCGAGCTGCGTTATCAGAAGAAGGGTCAAAACGTGACGCTGGCGATGCCGCGTGGCTGATATCGGCACTCAAGGCCTTGACCCATTAACTGTAAACAGGCGCGTCGGAGGCGGCAGAACCGCCTCCGACATGTTGGTTTACTTTGATCAAGCCGCCGAAATCTCGCCGCTTTCGATCTGTTCGCGCTCGATGGATTCAAACAGCGCCTGGAAGTTCCCTTCACCGAAACCATCGTCACCCTTGCGTTGAATGAACTCGAAGAAGATCGGGCCAATCACCGTTTTCGAGAATATCTGCAACAGAATACGCGTCTCGCCTCCGTCAACGACGCCTTCGCCGTCGATCAGGATGCCATGTTTCATCATCCGGTCCAGCGGCTCTTCATGGCCGACCACGCGGGTCCTGGACTTCTCGTAATAAGCTTCGTTTGGACCCGGCATGAACTTCAGCCCGTTTTCAGCAATAGCATCGGTCGAAGCGTAGATGTCGTCGCTGCCAACAGCGATATGCTGAATGCCTTCGCCTTTGTATTTCTTCAGGTAAGACACGATCTGCCCGGTCTCGCCGCGGTCCTCGTTGATCGGAATACGGATACGGCCGCAGGGAGACGTCAGCGCTCGGCTGTAAAGGCCGGTAAACTTCCCCTGAATGTCAAAGAAACGGATTTCACGGAAGTTGAACAGGTCGCCATAGAACTTGAACCACTTGTCCATGTTGCCCTTGTAGACGTTGTGCGTCAGGTGATCGAGATAGAAGAACCCCTCGCCCCGAGGTTTTGATTCCTTGATCCAATTGAATTCCTGATTATAGGGCGATGTGTCGTAGTACTGATCAATGAAATAAATCAGCGACCCGCCAATACCCTTGATCGCAGGCACATTCATTGTTCTGTCATCGTGGTCGTAAGGTTCCGCACCTTTTGACAGGGCATGCTCATACGCTTTTTGCGCGTCCACCACCCGCCAGCCCATCGATGGCGCGCAGGGCCCATGTTCGGCCACGAACTTAGCCGCGAAACTGTCCGGGTCAGCATTCAGGATGTATGTGACATCCCCTTGTTGCCAAAGCTCGACAGCAGGTTTTTCCTTGTGGCGGGCCACCAGATCAAACCCCATCTTTGCGAACAGATCACGCAGCTCCTGCGGTTCTGGATGGGCGAATTCGACGAATTCAAACCCATCTGTACCGGCAGGGTTTTCTTCGCTGATCACGGATTTCGGGGCATTGTGCGGGAAAGGACCCATGGCGCGTCTCCTACGAAAACAGGAATTTCTTTGCTGATTCAAAAATACGACTTTTCTGGCGCTGTTTCTGCGCATTGTTTTCGTATAAACTGCAAGATGACGCGCAAAACGCGCATATAAATTGATAAAATCAGGATTTTTCCGCACATGCTGGATGCAACCGACAAGCGACTGCTTTCCGCGCTGCAAAAAGATGCACATCTGACGGCGCATCAACTGGGTGAAATGCTGAACTTGTCGTCCAGTCAAGCGGGACGCCGCCGACAGCGGCTTGAAGTCGAAGGGTACATCACCGGATACGCTGCCCGGCTGGACCCGCTGAAACTGGGCCTGCAGGTGCAGGGGTTTGTTCAGGTGCATCTGGGCACCCATGGCCCCGAGCAATCCGCAAGCTTTGCCCGCATGGTCGACACCCGCCCCGAGATTACCAGCGCATGGACGATGACGGGCGAGGCCGACTATCTGCTGCACATCTACTGTGACGACCTGTCCGCCCTCAACAGCTTGCTACATCAGGTGATCCTGCCGCATCCTGCCGTTGCAAGAGTACAAAGCCAGATCGTAATGGATCAACTTAAACGCGACGCCCCCCTTCCCACCTGAAAAGGTTCCGAGGATACACATGGACGACTTTCTATACCAGGCTTCGATCTATCTGGCAGCGGCTGTCATTGCCGTTCCCCTGTCTGCCAGACTGGGGTTGGGATCTGTGCTGGGCTATCTTGCCGCCGGGATCATTATCGGACCCGTACTGGGACTTGTCGGAGCGGAAACCGAAAATCTTCAGCATGTGGCCGAATTTGGCGTGGTGATGATGCTGTTTCTCATTGGCCTGGAACTGGAGCCACGCGCCCTATGGGACATGCGCGACAAGCTATTGGGTCTGGGCGGATTGCAGGTGTTGCTGTCAACAATCGCGATTGCTGCCGTGGCCATGTACGCCAACCATCCATGGTCGGTCGCCCTGGCGGTGGGGTTGACCCTTTCGCTTTCATCGACCGCGATCGTTCTTCAAACCCTGTCAGAAAAAGGCCTGATGCAGACAAATGGCGGCCGTGCGACATTTTCGGTTCTGTTGACGCAGGACATTGCGGTGATCCCAATTCTGGCTTTGTTGCCACTGCTGGCCCTGCCCGCCATGCCGCGCTTCCAAGCCGATGGATCGATAGACAGGGGGGCCGGAGGTTCACATGGCGCGGGCGATCACAGCCTGTCACTGGTCGAGGGGTTGCCGGGCTGGGCCGTTACCCTGGTCACAATCGGCGCGGTGGTGTTTGTCATTCTGGCCGGTGTCTACCTGACAAGACCGTTGTTTCGCTTCATCCACGCAACCCGTCTGCGCGAGATGTACACCGCACTAGCACTGATGATCGTCGTGGGGATTTCGTTTCTGATGACACTGGTCGGCCTGTCACCTGCCTTGGGCGCGTTCCTGGCAGGTGTTGTTTTGGCCAGTTCTGAATTTAGACATGAAATGGAAAGTGACCTTGAACCGTTCAAAGGGTTGTTTCTGGGGCTGTTTTTCATCACGGTCGGGGCCGGAATAGACTTTGGTTATTTCTTCAACGACCCGCTGGACCTGATTGGACTGGCGCTGCTTGTGATACTTGCCAAGGGGATCATCCTTTATCTAGTGGGCAAGGCTTTCAAACTGCGGGGGCGTGATCACTGGTTGTTCACCCTTGGGTTAGCGCAGGCTGGTGAGTTCGGATTTGTCCTGCTGGCATTTTCGACGAAACAGAATGTTATTCCGCCCAACCTGTCGCAAAAGCTGCTGATGATCGTTGCTCTGACGATGTTGATCACACCTCTTCTTTTCATTGTCTACGACGCCTTGTCAAAGAAGATTGGCGATTCAGCGACCACCCCCGAACCGGACGTGATCGACGAAAAGGGCCCGGTCATCATCGCCGGCATTGGTCGCTTTGGTCAGATCGTCAACCGGCTGGTACGGGCCAGCGGTTTCAAGACAGTCGTTCTGGACCACAATATTGAAACCATTCAGCTGATGCGCCGATTTGGTGTCAAAGGCTTTCTGGGTGATCCCACTCGGCCGGAACTGTTGCGCGCGGCGGGATTGGACAAAGCATCCGTTCTTGTCGCCGTTATGGATGATCACAAGCAAGTCACGCGACTGGTCAGCTATGCCAGACGGCAGCGCCCTGACCTGCACATCATCGCCCGCGCCCGCGACCGGACCCATGTGTACGAGTTGTATCAGGCGGGTGCCAATGACATCGTGCGGGAAATGTTCGACAGCTCGCTGCGTGCAGGTCGCTATGTTCTGGAGAATATCGGGCTGAGTGAGTACGAAGCAGCCCAGGCCGAACAGACGTTTTACCACCACGACCGGAAGTCATTGCGTGATCTGGCCGAGCTTTGGGTTCCCGGACTGCCAACCGCCGAAAACAAAAAGTACATTGAGCGTTCGCAGGCGCTGGAAAAGGATCTGGAAACCGCGCTGCTGGAACTGGCCGAAGAGCACGCGAAAAAATCGGCCTGACCCAAGCCTTTGCCCGAGTCAGGCGCGGGTTTAGCCGTCAGAAACCCCAGCTTCGGCAAAGGTTGCCATGCCGGAATGACAGGCAACGGCACTTTTCAGAATGTTGATCGCCAATGCCCCGCCGGACCCTTCGCCCAACCGCAGGCCAAGGCTCAGCAACGGCTCTTTACCCAATTTCGCCAGCACGGCGCCATGGGCCGCTTCGGCGCTTTGGTGACCTGCCACAGCATGATCCAGCGCGCCATCGGACAGCTTCCACAAACAGGCGGCGGCGGCCGAACAAATGAACCCGTCCAGGATCACCGGGATGCGCAACACCCGCGCAGCAGCAATTGCACCCGCCATTGCGACTATCTCGCGTCCACCCAGACAGCGCAGGATGTCCAGACCATCATCTGACGCGTGTTTGGCGACACCCTCGGCCACGACACGGGTTTTGTTGACCAAACCTGCGTCATCCACACCAGTTCCGCGACCTGTCCAATCGGACGCGTCGCCACCAAACAGAGCACAGGCAATAGCCGCAGCCGGGGTGGTGTTGCCAATACCCATTTCGCCGACCACCAAAAGATCAGATTGCGGATCAACGGCCTGCCAGCCAGTGCGCAACGCGGCTAGCAATTCATCCTCTGTCATGGCTGGGGCTTGGGTGAAATCCGCGGTCGGCTTGTCCAGATCCAGCGCGTGTACATCCATCTTCGCGCCTGCGGCCCTGGCCAACTGATTTATCGCCGCCCCGCCATGTTCGAAATTCATCACCATCTGCACGGTCACTTCCGGTGGAAAGGCCGAAACACCCTGCGCGGTAACACCGTGATTTCCGGCAAACACGATAACCTGAGGCGCACTGATCTGTGGACGGGCGTCCCCCCGCCATCCTGCATACCAGACTGCAAGATCCTCAAGCCGACCAAGCGCGCCGGGGGGTTTGGTCAATTGTCCATTTCGCTCGGCCGCGCCCTGCACCGCTGCGGCATCTGGGCCCGGAGCTCCCGCCAGGACAGCACGGAACGTGTTCAAATCATTCAGTTCAGGCAGCATGAAAGCCTCATTGCATCAGAGTGGTCCTGCGTGTTTAACCGAAGGATCGAAACCAACAAGACCCCGAAAGGCACGGGCGTGCATAAAAACGACACCAAACCGTTTTCCCTGTGGGATGTTCCGCTGGCCCTGGTGCTGTTGACCCGCCTGCCCCTGCCCCGTTTGCCCAAAGCCGTTTTTGCCCGGCAGGCACAATCGGTATGGGCGTTTCCACTGGTTGGGCTGGTCGTTGGCGGGTTGGCATGCCTGACCGGTTGGCTGGCGATGGGGCTTCAACTGCCCCCGTTTGTGGCGGCTTCATTACTGGTTTCAGCGCTGATCCTGATGACCGGGGCAATGCACGAAGATGGTCTGGCTGATACGTTCGACGGGCTTTGGGGCGGTTTCACCGCTGAACGGCGGCTGGAGATCATGAAGGACAGCCAGATTGGAACTTACGGCGTGCTCGCTTTGGTGATGTCGCAGCTTTTACGAGTATCCGCGATTTCTACCATACTTGTCACTGGTCCGATCTGGATGGTGGTTGCGGCTTGTGTATTTTCCCGCGCATTGATGCCAGCACTGATGGTACTTCTTCCAAACGCCAGAACGTCGGGCCTGAGCCATTCGGTTGGTACCCCCGGCGCAGGATCAGCCTGTATCGCTGTGGGCATCGCGATTCTGGTCGCTTTCAGCTTGTGCGGAAGTCTGGCGCTTAACGCGATAGTCTTCGCGACTTTGGTCGTTGCCGTTTTGGGGCTCGTCGCGAAAACCAAGATCGGCGGTCAAACCGGAGATATTCTGGGAGCGTCGCAGCAATTGGCGGAAATCACGTTTCTGCTTACACTCAGCGCCCAGACCTAACGCGACCCCCCTGTTTCAATTCGCAACGTATCGCCGCAATGTTTGCAATGCACGGCGTCTGGGTCGTGCCGGTACAGCCCGCAGCTGGGGCATTTGTGACGGACCTTCTGTGGCGCGAAAATTGCTTGCGCCAGCCGGACGAACAGTGCCACGCCAACGACCATAATGAAGACAGAAAACAGCTTGCCACCCGGTGTGACCAAAGTGATGTCGCCAAACCCGGTCGTCGTGAGCGTCGCCATGGTAAAATACAGCGCATCTACGTAGGGCGTTTGCGCGTCTTCTGGTATAAAAAACACCAAAACGGCCGTCGAGGTGGCAAAGACAAAGACCAGCAGGTTGATCGCTGCGATAACAGCGTCCTCGTGCGTGCGGAAAAAACGGCTGTCGCGCCGCAAATCCCAGAGCAGGTGATATGAATGGATCAGACGCAGGGCGCGTAATATCCGCAGGAAAGCCAGGTTGCCTGTCAAAAACGGATCAAGCACCAGCGAGAGGACGACTACGATATCCGCCACGGTGTAAATCTGGCGCAACAGCTTCCAGCGGTCTTTTGAAATCCAGAGCCGCGCAGAGAAATCCAGAAAAATCAGCACGCCGACCAGTTGACTTGCAACGGTCAAACCTGACCCATGCGGGATGTGGGCCGTCGCGACAAAGAAAATGATTGTCGCCACGTCGAATAGGATCAGCGCATACCTAAACCAAACCGAAACAGGGTCGTGCCCGATATACAGGTATTTCACAGTCTGCTTCATGTCTGTCCGGTAATCCGCTGCGTACACAGTGAAATTAGCGCCACTTGAACAAATCACCAAGCCACGAAAAAGGCCGCCCCAAATTCGGAGCGGCCCGTTTTGTCAAAGTACCTTCGATCAGGCAGCGCGTGAGGTCAGAACTTCGTCCACCTGCTTGGCGGCAGACACCTCGCCAGCGCCTGAAACAGCCGCGACCTCACGGGTCAGACGTTCCAAAGCGGCTTCGTACAGCTGACGCTCGGAATAGCTCTGCTCGCGTTGATCATCGGTGCGGTGCAGGTCACGGACAACTTCGGCGATCGAGATCAGATCGCCCGAGTTGATCTTCTGTTCATATTCCTGCGCGCGACGGGACCACATGGCGCGCTTAACCTTGGCTTTGCCCTTCAGCGTTTTCATCGCCTGGCTGATCACATCGGGCGAGCTGAGCGACCGCAGACCGGATTCGGTCGCCTTGTTAGTCGGCACGCGCAACGTCATCTTGTCTTTCTCAAATGAGATGACGAACAGCTCGAGCGTGAATCCCGCGACATCCTGTTCCTCGATCGAAATAATCTGACCCACGCCATGGGCGGGGTAGACAACATAGTCGTTCGGGCGGAACTCGAGCTTTTTCGACTTTGTCATTCAGTTTTTTCCTTGCTTGCGGACGGGACACGGACAACAAAAACACCACATGCGGGGACTGTCTCAGCCCCGTCAGGCGGCGATATTGTCACAAATTCAATACTCCAAAGTGAGCATACTTACGGAGCGCATCCCAATCTCGGTCATCATGTGGGGTGGAGTATATCACAAAATTACGACTCCCGAAAGTTTACCTTACGGGAATTTTTCATATTTAACCTGCGTTCAACAGGTTGTGCCGTGATCTTTATGTCAAAACAGGCCGTGTGGAACGAATCACTCAGCCGCCTTCTCCGGGCGCTTCCGAGAAATACTTCTCCATTTTACCCTCTTCACCGTCACGCTCCTCTGCGTCGGGCAGCGGGTCTTTCTTGGTGACGATCACCGGCCATTGTTCGGAATACTTGCGATTGAACTCGACCCACTCCTCCATACCCGGCTCGGTATCGGGGCGGATTGCATCGGCGGGGCACTCGGGCTCGCACACTCCGCAGTCAATGCATTCGTCAGGATGAATGACCAGCGTGTTTTCACCTTCGTAGAAACAGTCCACCGGACACACTTCGACACAGTCGGTGTATTTGCAGGCGATACAGTTTTCGGTGACTACATAGGTCATGGTCGGATTCCTGTTTGCGGTTTGAGCGACTAGCTAATTCAGTCTGGCCCGCTCTTCAAGACAGGATCAGTGATCTTCCGGGCGAGAAAGATCAATAGCGCGTCGATCTTTCTTGGTTGGCCAACCTTTTCCCTCGAAACCTGGATTTACAAGAGGCGCTTCCTGCTTTTCGGTCATATCAAAGTACAGAGTTTGCGCCTCGGGCGCCGGACCGCGGCGTTCCCCCAGTTTTTCCACACGTATGACGCGGACGATGCGACCCTGCGAGAAGGTCAGAACGTCACCGGGGGCCACGGCCTGCGCCGGTTTCAGCACCCGGTTTCCATTCAGCCGGACATGGCCGCCACTGACCTGTTTGGCGGCAAGGCTGCGGGTCTTGAAGAACCGCGCCTGCCACAACCATTTATCGATCCGCAGTTTGGCCTCGGCCATCTTGCGTCAATTACCGTCCTTCAGACCCATAAGCGCTGCGGCGAACGGGTTGTCGGGATCAATGGCCTTTTCTTTTTTCGGTGGCCGTGACGAGAAGGTCTTGGCCCCTTGCGGCTTTCCGCCCTTCTTGCCGTGCGGTTTGCCACGGCCCTCCTGCGGTTTGCCCCGCGGTTTCCCCTTGCCCTGCCCCGGCTCGCGGCGCGGACCACGGTTCGGCTGACGCTGACGACCCCAGGTGAAGGTGTAAAACACTTCGACCTCGGGTTCATCCGACGCAGGTTCCGCGACCTGACCTTCTGCGACAGCCTCGGCTGCCGTCTCGGTGCTTTCGGTGGCCTCGGCTGCCTCCTCTGCGGGCGCGGCGACCTCTTCTGATGCCGCGTCAGGTGCTGGCGTCTCGTCGATAACGGCTTGTTCAGCCGCCTCTGTCACAGGCTGCTCAACCGGTTCCGGTTTGACCTTGCCACGCTCGCCGCGTTCGGCTTTGTAACCCAGCCCTTGCATCAGGTCAGCAAACTGTTCAAGCGTCATACCAGTGATCGACAGCATATCCGGCTTGGCTTCGAACCCGCCACGGCTGTCTTCCGCACGAAGCATATCGGCCAGACGTTCCAGCATGTCGATACGGATCGATCGGTCGCCCGCATCGCGGTAGCCGCACATGGTGTCGTAACCCTGCGGTGCATCCTTGGCGACCGGCACAGTCACCAACCCAGGAGGCGGTGCTTCGGGGAATTCCTGCAAACCGCCATACAGCGCCCACAGCACCAGACGCAGACGCGTCGGTGCGGGCTTCAGCAAGAGCGGCATGAAGATGGTGAACTGGCCAAACCGGATACCATGCTTGCGTAATGCGCCACGTGCGTCCTGATCCAGATCCTTGACCTCTTGCGCGACGCCGGCGCGCGGCAGTACGCCCAGCGCCTCGACCATGCGGAAGGCAAACCCTTTCGCCAGCCCGTTGAGCTCCTCGTCGCGCGACAGATTCAGCAGCGGCTCGAACAGCGCAGCGATCTTGCGGTCGATGAAATGCTGCAACCGGCGCCGCACCTTCTGTTCGACATCCGGACCGGCGGCCTCGTCCACAAAAACCTCGACCACAGGCTTGAGAGGTTCGGACCCGGCAACCAGTTTGCCAACGGCATACTCGCCCCACATCAGGCCGCCCTGATCGGTGAAATCAATTTCGGTATCGGGCGCATTGTAGAAGCGATCGGCACGCAGATGGAATTGCGGCGCGAGTGCTTGCAGGGATGCCGATTTGAGCGCTTTCGCCTCGGTTCCTTGCGCGCTTTTGTCCGGACTAAACCGGAACCCTTCCAGACGACCGACGAATTCTCCTTCGACGGTCACTTCACCCTTGTCATTTACTTCGGCCAAAAGGGCCTCCTTCTGTTTGAGCCGCCGCAACAAAACCGATGTACGCCGGTCCACAAATCTTTGAGTCAGACGCTCATGAAGTGCGTCAGACAGTCTGTCTTCTACAGTGCGCGTTTCGTCACGCCAATGTGATTCGTCACGCACCCAACCGTTTCGTTGCGCAACATATGTCCAGGTGCGAATATATGCCAACCTTTTGGATAACGCATCGATATCCCCATGGGTTTGGTCAATCCGCCGTATCTGCCGGGCCATGAAATCATCGGGAATACTGCCGCGTTCGTGCAGGTGGCCATAGATCACTTCCAACAGGCTTGCGTGCTCTGCATGGCTGATGCCGCGAAAATCAGGGATTCTGCACACATCCCACAGCAATCGAATGGATGGACCGTCACTTGCGCGGGCGACAATCTCGGCCTGTTGTGACAGCGATTTCAACACATTCAGGTCATCAGCAGGGCGGGCTTTGATCAGGTGTTCGTCATTTGGACTGACTTCAAGCGAGTTGATCAGTGCGTCAATCGAACCAAACCGGAGAGCGGCATTCCGCCAGTTCAGCTTTTTCATCGGCGTGAACCGGCTGTCCATGATCGCCTGCGCGACACCTTCGTCCAGCGGCGGTGCCTCTCCGGTCACGCCAAAGGTGCCGTCCGACATCCCGCGCCCGGCCCGACCGGCGATCTGGGCCAGCTCATTTGGGGCCAGCGGACGCATCCGCCGCCCGTCGAATTTGGTCAGGGATGAAAAGGCAACGTGGTTAACATCCAGGTTCAGGCCCATGCCGATAGCATCTGTGGCGACCAGGTAATCAACCTCACCATTTTGATAAAGCTCCACCTGAGCATTCCGCGTCCGCGGGCTGAGGGCACCCATGACCACCGCCGCGCCACCTTTCAGGCGGCGCAGAAGCTCCGCGATGGCATACACATTTTCGACCGAAAATCCGACAATAGCGCTGCGGGGCGGCATCCGGCTGAGTTTCTTCGAACCGGAATAGACCAGCTGCGACATCCGTTCGCGCCGGACAAACTGCGCCTCGGGCACCAGCGCGGCAATCGGGCCACGCATGGTGTCAGAGCCAAGAAAAAGCGTCTCGTTTGTTCCGCGCGACCGAAGCAGGCGATCCGTGAAGACATGGCCGCGCTCGGGATCGGCACACAGCTGGATTTCATCAATCGCCACGAAATCCGCACCCATACCTTCGGGCATCGCCTCGACCGTGCAGACCCAATACTGGGTCCGGGGGGGTACGATCCGCTCTTCACCGGTGACAAGCGCAACAATCGACGGCCCGCGGATGGCGACGATCTTATCGTAGACCTCGCGCGCAAGCAGACGCAGCGGCAGACCGATGACACCTGTTCGGTATCCCAGCATCCGTTCGATTGCATAGTGGGTTTTACCTGTGTTCGTAGGGCCCAGAACGGCCACTATTCGGGATGACCCGCTCACCTTTGCCCCCTGCCCGGACCTTATAGCGCTGCGCCGTCGATCTGCGGCTTCAGTCGATTCACCGCATTGGTTACTTCTTCGTGGTGGGGATGTATAGCCAATGCTCGTGAATAGGCGTCGTAGGCTTTGTCAGGTTGTCCGATAACCTCAAAGATCAGGCCCAGACCATAGATTGCCTCGTAATTGTTGGGGTTCAGGGTCAGGGCATGTTCCAGATCGGCTGCGGCCATGCCAAACCGTTCGATCCCGAAAAGGGCCGAAGCGCGCAGGTGCCAGCCTTCAGCGAATTCGGGCGCATGATCCGTCAGGGCGGTCAGGTGTTCCAATGCCGCACCTACGTCGCCGTCATCCAGCGCTTCACGGCCACGCTCTAGCAGCAGATCAGCCGATGCTGAACCGGACTGCGCCCACAGGGCTTGCAACTGCCGATCCAAAGCGATGGCCTGATCGGGCGTCGATTGGGCAAGTTGTTGCAGCAATTCGCCCTCGTTCCGCGAATCCGCCTGTTGCGCGAGGCAAGTGGAGGAAATCGTGACTAGGACAAAAAGTGCCGCGACGATACCTTTGAGATTGTGGATTGCAATGCTCATAACAATAATCAGTGTAGCGTTGCGACCGGGGATGTCCATTCACGGCGCACTAACAATATGAGGAAAAACATGAGCGAGATACTTGAAAAGGCAGCTGCCGCGCTGAATGAAAAACTGGAAGGCGGCGCGTTTGATGCCTCGGCCAAGTTTGATATCGCCGATTTGGGTGCCATTGTCCTGGATTCCAACGGCGCGCGGGTCAGCGACGATGACGCTGATGTCACCCTAAGCGCTGATGCCGACACGTTCGAACAAATCCTCAGCGGTGAATTGAACCCGACAGGTGCGTTCATGTCCGGCAAGCTGAGCATTGATGGCGACATGGGTGTTGCCATGAAACTTGCATCGGTACTGGCCTGATGGAGTTCTCGCCGGCCCCTTTGTTTGAAGACGTGGCCGGCGGCCCCGCCGGTGGAAAGGCCCACTGGTTGATAACGTCGGATCAAAAACGCATTCGCGTTGCTCACTGGCTTCCGGACGGAAAGGTACATGGCACTGTCATGATGTTTCCTGGACGCACGGAATACATTGAGAAATACGGCACTACTGCCAGCGAATTCACCGAGCGTGGGTTCGCCATGCTGGCCGTCGACTGGCGCGGTCAGGGTCTTGCAGATCGATTGCTGGACGATGCTCGGGTCGGACATGTCGATCATTTCACCGATTACCAGCAGGACGTTCAGGTCACTCTGAAACTTGCAAGCGCGCTGGATCTGCCAAAACCATGGTACGTGGTCGGGCATTCGATGGGCGGTGCAATCGGGTTGCGTGCCGTCATCGAGAAAGGATGTTTTGCCGCTTGCGCGTTCACGGGCCCAATGTGGGGAATTTTCTTCACTCCGGTCATGAAACCCCTAAGCCGCGTTACGGCCTATTGGGGCACAGCGCTTGGCCTGGGCGAACGAACGCCCCCCACCACAACACTCAAAAGCTATGTCCTGTCGCAACCTTTCGAGGGAAACATGCTGACCCGCGACCCGGACATGTACCGGATGATGCAGGATCAGTTGAATGCACACCCAGAACTCGCGCTTGGTGCCCCTTCAAATCTGTGGCTGCGCGAGTCGCTGGATGAATGTGCTTGGTTAATGGAGCAGACCGCCCCTCAGACACCCTGCCTGACATTTCTGGGCAGCCATGAGCAAATCGTTGACCGCAAGGCAATTCGTGCGCGCATGGCCAATTGGCCCAACGGAACGCTGATCGAAATTCCGGATGGTGAACACGAGGTACTAATGGAAGCACCCGAGGTTCGGGGGCCGGTGCTGGACAAGATTGCGGCGCATTTTCTGGCCAATCAGGCCAATGGCGCACCCGAGCTGGTTTCCTCGTAAACCCTTTCACCTTTGGGATTGGCCGCTTGTGATCCGGGCGCGCCAGCCCTAGATGTTTGCAAAAGCAGTCTACTAAAGGTGATCCATGCGCGACCTTCCTTACCCTGTCCGTGACGCGAACGCAATCGGTGGCTCCGGCAATCTGGGCAATCTTCCGGAATGGGATCTGAGCGATCTCTACACCTCGGAAAACGCACCCGAATTAGCGCGCGATCTGGATTGGCTGGAAGGCGAATGTGCCGCATTTGCTGCCGATTACGAAGGCAAGCTGGCCGATCTGGAGGCCGCAGACCTGCTGACCTGTGTGCATCGCAACGAAAAGATCAACGCCATCGCCGGGCGTGTCATGTCCTTTGCAGGTCTGCGCTACTACCAACTGACCACAGACGCAGAGCGCGCCAAATTCCTGTCGGATATGCAGGAAAAGATCACGATCTTCACCACTCCGCTTGTGTTCTTCACGCTCGAGATCAACCGGATCGAAGACGATGTTCTGAAAGCTCATTTTGCGGCCAACACGGATCTCGCCCGCTACGAACCTGTGTTCCGTCGCATCCGTGCAATGAAGCCCTACCAACTGTCTGACGAGCTGGAAAAATTCCTTCATGATCTGGGGGTTATCGGCGACGCGTGGGAACGTCTGTTCGACGAAACGATTGCCGGACTGGCATTTCATGTCGACGGTGAAGAACTGAACATCGAAGGCACCCTGAATCTGCTGACGGAACAGGACCGCGCGAAACGTGAGGCCGCGGCGCGTGAACTGGCATCGGTTTTTCAGGACAACATCAAAACCTTCGCCCGCGTTCACAACACGCAGGCCAAAGAGAAAGAAATCGTTGATCGCTGGCGCAAGATGCCGACCGCTCAGACCGGGCGTCACCTGTCGAACGATGTCGAGCCAGAAGTGGTCGAGGCCCTGCGTGAGGCGGTCGTGGCCGCCTATCCCAAACTCAGCCATCGCTATTATGAGCTGAAGCGCAAGTGGCTTGGACTGGACGTCATGCAGGTCTGGGACCGCAACGCGCCCCTGCCCATGGAAGACACGCGTATCGTGAATTGGGAAGAGGCCAAAAAGACGGTGATGAACGCGTATGATGCCTTTGATCCCCGCATGGGCGAAATCGCGGCGCCTTTCTTCTCAAAAGGATGGATCGACGCGGCGGTGAAACCGGGCAAAGCGCCGGGGGCCTTCGCCCATCCGACAGTTACGGATGTCCACCCCTATGTGATGCTCAACTATCTGGGCAAGCCGCGCGATGTGATGACGCTTGCTCATGAACTGGGTCACGGCGTCCATCAGGTGCTGGCCGCAGGCCAGGGCGAGATGCTGTCATCCACCCCGCTGACGCTGGCGGAAACCGCCTCGGTCTTTGGTGAGATGCTGACCTTCCGCAAGATGCTGGAACAGGCCGAAACCCCGGAACAGCGAAAGGTTCTGCTGGCTGGCAAAGTCGAAGATATGATCAACACGGTGGTCCGACAAATCGCCTTCTACGACTTTGAATGCAAGCTGCACGCTGCCCGACGTGAGGGCGAGCTGACCCCGGATGACATCAACGCCCTTTGGATGAGTGTACAGGCCGAAAGCCTTGGCCCCGCATTTGAATTCATGGACGGGTACGAGACCTTCTGGGCATACATCCCGCACTTCGTTCACTCGCCCTTTTACGTCTATGCCTATGCCTTCGGCGACGGCCTCGTGAATGCGCTTTATTCTGTTTACGAAAGCGGCGCGGATGGGTTTGAGGACAAGTATTTCGACATGCTGCGCGCTGGTGGTTCGATGCACCACAAGGAACTGCTGGCCCCGTTCGGTCTGGACGCCAGCGACCCCAAGTTCTGGGACAAGGGCCTGTCGATGATCTCAGGCTTTATCGACGAGTTGGAGGCGATGGAGGGCTGAGACGCCCTCGACAGAGGGCGGCGACATCTGCCTTGCGGAAAAAACCTGCCATGCCCGGCAATGTCGCGCCCAAGGAGCTCCTGAATGCCCGCTAAGCGGAGACAGCCGCTCTTCACTGAAATCAGATGAAGGCCCGCTTCGCAGGGAACCGATGCACGTCCCAGCTTGACGTCATGTTGTTTTGCTTAGCAAGTGGCATGATAAATAGGGCGAAGAGCAGATGGAAAGCACGATAACCACTTCAACCAATGGAAACAGTTGGGAGATTGTTCCGGCCAACACCTTTGCAGGAATTATACTTGGGGTGTTGTTCATCTACTTGTTTTTTCGCCACCTCATGTTCGTACTCATGTTAATGGATTTAATTCTGGGTTGGCTGCGAAAGTTCAACTGGTTCCCAAAGAAAGGGAAGCGCGGGAAGACATTCATTCATTGGGTCATCGCGTTGGCGCTGTTTTTGGGATTATTGTCAGTGGCAGGTTCTGCAGGTTGGTTGGAGTTCATTCCTCAATAGCTGCCATTCATACGCAGCGCGGCATCGGTAACTCTGGGCTCTTAGAAGCCAAACCCGAACTCACTTCAACTGGCTGTCTTTTGACCCACGCCGATTGACGCCGCCACGCGCTTTGAACGCGCCATCGCGTTCCTGCTGGCACTCAAGGCACAGCTTCACGCCCGGCAAAGCAACGCGGCGTTTTTCAGGGATCGGCTCTTCGCATTCGGCGCAATGAGTCAGGCTTTCACCTACAGGCCGCTTTTGCGCCTGCATCCGCGCCAGCTCATCCGAAATCGACGCTTCGATCTGTTCGTTTACTGCGCCGTCGCGCGCCCAGCCTCCGGCCATGGGTCTTCTCCTGCTAAACGTACGCAAAAGGATAGCCGAGCCCGCGCAAAGGGCAAGTTACAGCGAAACTGCACCCGCGAACACACGATCAATCACCTCTTGCGTCCCCCGAGAAAACTCCAGCGGACAGGGATACTCTACCCCTTCCCTGACCGAGCGGCAGAAGGCCTCGACCTGAAGCTTGTAATGGTCCGCTCCGGGGAACCGGGTAACCAGTACCTCAAGCCCCGGGCGATGCAACTCGACCCGGGCTTCACCAAACACACGCGCATTAAACGGTGTTGTCAGGCGGATCAGGCCATTGTCCCCGTGAAACACCATTTCCTGATGGGGATGCATCCGAATGGACACGTAGCTTGAGTAGGTAAAACTGGGGAACTGCGCGCGAATTTCGGTGAAGATGTCGATTTCATCCTGCCAACGGATGGCTGACTGTATCGCCACAGGTTCCTGCCCCGTAGCAAACCGGGCGCCGCCGATCACGTAAACACCGATGTCACGCAATCCGCCGCCGCCCGTTTCAGCACGGTTTCGAATATTCTGGGTATCTGCCCGATTGTCGAAGCTGAACGCCCCGGTTACATGCACCAGATTTCCGATTGCGCCATCCGCAATCAGTTTGCGTGCCAATTGCCATTGGGGGTGGTGCACGATCATATACGCCTCGGCAGCAAGCAGGCCGCTTTCGTCGCGCTTTTGGATCAATGCGTCAAACTCATCCGCCTTCATTGTCATCGGCTTTTCGCAGAGCACATGTTTGCCGGCATCCAGCGCTTTCAGGCTCCATTCCACATGAAGGTGGTTCGGCAGTGGAATGTAGACCGCGTCGATACCGGGGTCTGCCAACAGCGCATCATAGCTGTCGAACATGTTCAGGTCGGGACAGAAAGACAAAAAAGGTTCAGCCTTTACCGCATCCGACGTCGCCAGCGCAGCCAATCGCGCCCCGTTGGAGGCATGTATCGCCGGTGCCATGTATTCACGCGCGAATTTCGCGGCTCCCAACACGCCAAACTGAACCGGTTTTTGCATAACGCTCTCCATAGATATTCGAACCCCAAAGGGTTCGTTCCCCTGCGAGGTCCGCAGGATCGACCTGTCACACCGTCATCGAAATGAAACGCGTCTTTGCCCTACCATAGCTTTGACCCTGCGGCCATTCTTTTGGCTTCACAGTCAGGATAGCGGCCTCAGACGATCAACTGGTAATGAGTCGTCAGGATGCGCCGGGCATGTGCGCGTAGAGGAGGTTTCTTCGCACAAATGCAAAAAACCAGCCCGCAGCTATTGCAGCAGGCTGGTATCGTGGTCAGCTGACACCCAGCATCCCTTTTTCACGCGCAAGATCCCGCATTTTCCTTTGCAGTTTCTCGAACGCGCGAACTTCGATCTGTCGGATCCGCTCGCGGCTGACATTATATTGGGCGCTGAGGTCTTCCAGCGTCACCGGCTGATCCAGCAACCTGCGCTGAGTCAGGATATCCTTTTCACGGTCGTTCAACACGTCAAGCGCCGCAGCCAGCAACTCGCGACGCGCTTCCAGCTCATCGCGCGCCTCATAATCTCCGGCCTGGTCGGCATCTTCATCCTCAAGCCAATCCTGCCATTGCATCGTGCCTTCGCCTTCGGACCCGACCGTGGCGTTCAGAGACGCGTCCCCGCCGGACATGCGGCGGTTCATGCTGATCACTTCCTCTTCGGTCACACCCAGATCATTGGCGATTTGCGCGACATTTTCCGGACGCAAGTCGCCCTCTTCCAGGGCGCCGATGCGCGCTTTGGCTTTGCGCAGGTTAAAGAACAGCTTTTTCTGCGCCGAGGTTGTGCCCAGTTTAACCAGCGACCACGACCGCAGGATATATTCCTGAATCGAGGCGCGAATCCACCACATGGCATATGTGGCCAGACGGAAGCCTTTTTCAGGGTCAAAACGTTTGACCGCCTGCATCAGGCCCACATTGGCTTCGGAAATCACTTCGGCTTGCGGCAAACCGTAGCCGCGATATCCCATGGCAATCTTGGCCGCCAGCCGCAGGTGCGATGTCACCATCTTATGCGCGGCTTCTGTGTCCTGCTCTTCGACCCAGCGCTTGGCCAGCATATATTCTTCTTCCGGCTCAAGCAGGGGGAACTTGCGAATCTCCTGCATATAGCGGTTCAGGCCGCCCTCGGGCGTCGGCGCGGGGAGATTTGCGTAATTTGCCATTATGATGTCCCTCCGACAAATGTTTAAGTCTTTAACATAGGATATGGGTAAAGAACCCATCCTGTTCAAGAGGTGCTGCTAACAGTCTGAAATTAATCTTTCATGAAGGAAAGATAAGAAACTCTTACTCACAGGACTTTGCTTATTGTGTCAGCGGCGCGCGAAGCGCGGCAATCAGGTTCTCCATGTCTTGCGGCAGTTCGGCCTCAAACCGCAGGTGTTCGCCCGTCACCGGGTGCTCGAACCCCAATACGGCGGCGTGAAGCGCCTGCCGGGGAAAGTCGTACACGCATTCGGCAGCGGCGGGCGTAAACGCCCTGGTGGCCAGTTTCCGCTTGCCACCATAGATCGGATCCCCGACAAGCCCATGCCCGGCATGGGTCATATGAACACGGATCTGGTGCGTTCGCCCGGTCTCGAGCCAGCATTCGATCAGAGCAAGACCAGCAGGCGTGCCAAATGTTTCAACTACCCGCGTGCGTGTCACCGCGTGACGCCCGCCATGAAACAACACCGCCTGCCTTTGACGGTCGGTCTTGTGCCGCGCAAGCTGGGTGGTCACACGCATGATGTTTCCCGGCTCAAAGCTCACCCCTTTGACGCCTCGCAGACGGGGATCACTTGCATCCGGAACCCCGTAACACACAGCGCGGTAATAGCGTTCGACACTATGTGCTGCGAAATGTTCGGCCAGCCCGTGATGTGCGGCGTCTGATTTGGCGACCACCAGAAGACCGCTGGTTTCCTTGTCGATCCGGTGAACGATACCGGGGCGTTTCACCCCCCCAACACCTGACAAAGCCTCACCGCAATGGTGTAGCAAAGCGTTGACCAGCGTACCCCCGGGCGAGCCCGGCGCGGGGTGCACCACCATGCCTGCTGGCTTGTTGACGACGATCACGTCTGCGTCTTCGAAAACAACTTCAAGCGGGATGTCTTCTGCGCCGATGTGGCTGTCTTCAGCCTCGGCCACAGTTATGACGACCTGCGCCCCTTCGGACACTTTGGCCTTTGGGTCCTGCATCCGGGTTCCGTCGATCCGAACTGCGCCATCCTCGATCAGGCGCGCCAGCCGCGTGCGCGACAGGTTTTCACCGTCTGGCACATCCCGCGAAAGCGCCTTATCAAGGCGAGGCGGCGGATCGGCCGCGATCTGAAACTCAATCTGGCGGGTGCCCATGACTGTCCCTTCCGAACCCCAAGAACCGCAGGAAACCCCGCAGCTGCGATTGCTGCGGCGGATGGTCATGCTGCTGACCGCGGTGATGATTGGCGGGGTTCTAGTGACATTCGCCCTGATTGTCATCCGCCTATCGGACCGCACACCCACCTTGCCGGATCAGATCGACTTACCCGATGGTGCGCGGGCACAGGCCCTGACCATCGGGTCCAACTGGTATGCGGTCGTGACCGACGACAACCGCGTCCTGATCTTTGACAAGACGACAGGAAAGCTGCGTCAGGAAATCGCCGTCGAGTAACCGGATCAGTTCGGGAACAGACGGGTACCGACCCAGGCCTCACCCATCTGCACATCCAGTTCGGGCGTACGCATCTTACGTTTTCCGCCAAACGGGCAGAGCGTGATTTCGCCCAGATAAATCTTGTCGCCAATTACATAGAGGTCCACCCGCGCAAATTCGACACGTTGCCCGACGGCTTCGGCGATTGCGACCATATCGTCAAACACCTTTGGCTTGGGCTCGGTGTCATCGCTTGTCTGGAAATACAGCTCTTTCGGGATGAAGTTGAAATCCCGGTCGTGGATCATCTGCACATGTCCCCGAGAGCGGTCCCGGTCGACCTGAACAATCTGGACCTTTCCGGCGACAACCCAGAATTTCCAATCGATGTTGTCCTGACCTTCAGCCGCCAGATCCTCTTCAAGGAAATAGCGCGTTTCGATCGTGGAATACCACCATTCTGCCGCCCAAAACCCGTGGGGAATGGGTTTATTGTTCCAATTGGCAAGCTTTTCCTGGGCCAGGTTGCGGTCTTCTGTGTTCATGGGCCAGGTGACCCTATGGTTTTGCCCCTGCCCGTTATTGCATTTGAGCCAATAGCTGCCCGGCTCGAGGTCGAGGTCTTCCGGCAACTCAGGCGAAGATGAGACCCAATAGCGCTTCACCGGTGTAACAAGGTTCCTGGCTGGTTCCGGGATATAGTTCTCCGCCGTCAATCTGTCTGCCGGCGACACTTCAGGCATCTCGCCAAACATCTTCATGACCAGGAGTTTTTCTGTAAGCGTCTTCGGCGCACTCAAGTCTGGCAAACGGCGGTGCGCTTCAGAAAACTTAAAGATAGATAGCATCAGCGCATTCAGACGCGCCGGGTCGTTGGCAAAGTGGTCCCAACCACGCAGAAAGCCGTCGCGCGACTGATCCTGTGCTCTGTAAAGACCAAGATTTTGGATTTTATCCAACTCGAGCTGCGCGAATTTGAGGTACTCTTCGCGTTCGG
Source organism: Ruegeria sp. AL2 (assembly GCF_056540845.1). Classification (NCBI taxonomy): domain Bacteria; kingdom Pseudomonadati; phylum Pseudomonadota; class Alphaproteobacteria; order Rhodobacterales; family Roseobacteraceae; genus Ruegeria; species Ruegeria sp. AL2. The sequence continues at coordinate 271,583 of NZ_JBQFXM010000002.1, read as the reverse complement.
ATAACAAAGCAACGGACATCAATCCGCCAGTCGCTGCACTGATCTCTTCTTTCGTCGTCGTTAAGTCAGGAAGCACATCGGGGAAACTAACAGGCTTCGGCGCCCTTCTGCCGCCACGTGGCAGTGGTGCGTCGGTGGGTCTGATCCCCAAGCTGCGCAGCCTGCGGTCCAGGAATGAATAACGTTTTACACCCTTTGCAATCCACCAACGCATCCGCCGCCCCCATAGATGGACGGCTAGCGTTTCATCCTTGAGGTACTTATCGCGAAATTCCCGTGCATGAATGTCGTTCGCCTGACCCGTTTGCCGAAACGGCAAAGGGTAAAAGACCGGAGGTGGACTGGCATGCCCTATCTCGCCATGATGCTGTAAAAACCATGTCATGACCTCTGGTCCATAAACACTGTGCGCCTGATCCGAGGCATGAGGCAACTCACCAGCCTTTTTCAGGCGTTCCAGCTTTTCGCGTTCCTCACCTTCTACCCACGGGCGGATCGGGAATGGATCAAGGCTGTATTCCGTATATGCCTTCAAAGCAGGGCTATCGGATGGCAACCGCATGATCGCGTTGCAAATCGTGGTGCGATTGAAGAAACCAAACACGTGATCCGCTTTCGGGATAGGCTTCAAAGCAACGACATCTGTGTCGCACCAGAGGAAATCGGTTTTTTGCATCAGTTGCAGCCTGAATATGTCAGACTGCGGGACCGGTGTTTTGAACTGGTTGTTCATGATGAACTGCTGCGGTTCGTGAATCTCGTTCGCCGAAACCAGTTCGATACCTTCGGGTACGTTTTCGACCTCGCCATAGTGGAACAGCACGACCCTGTGTCCGTTCGCAACAAAGGACAAAAGGCACATCTGTTCCAGAAAACTGAGAGGACCTTCCAACCAGAGCATTCCGATTGTAGGAAGAGTGCTTTCCGCAGCCATATGCTGTTTCTCCGAAGGCAAGTCTTTCAGGACTCGGGCAGATTTTCGCTAGAGGACGGTTGAGTGTCCGCCGAAAGGCGCGCGTGCAATCCGCGGTCTTTTGCAACAAATTCAACAGCCGGCTTATTAAGAAGCGTCTGGTAAAGCGCATTGTACTCTGGCTGTTTGAGAAGGTCTTCGATCAACGCCTTGTGCCACAGGAATGCTTTTCGGTGCAGCCGTGCAAGCCGTTCGTCGGACTGAAATTCTGCCATAACCGCGTCAACGTCCTCCTTGTACCTGAGGATCGTCTCATCCGTCGCGCCACCCCGGTTCCAGCGGTCCCAGTATTCCGTTCCCAGCGTCTGCGAGGAGTGGTTGGCCCGCCCACGGCTGCGCTTGGCCAAATAGGCTTGTGTGGAGCGGACCGCGTAGTGATTGATCTGTGCAATCTCAAATCCAAAAGGCGGTGCAACATGGTTCCCAAAGGGTGCGGGTTCTTTCGCGTGCCCCCCGGGAACAGACCGGAATACACCTGCCTGAAACTCGGACTTGGGATGCGGGTTGTGCAACCCATAGCGGAGATAGACGTCGCCCTGCCGGAAAAGCGATTTGACGAACCGGCGCCCCGCCCCGCCCTGTTCATACTCCAACTCACCATCGAAAAAACGCTGCGTCACCGGCGCGTCGCGCAGAACATGGCGACCGCTGTTTGAGAATATCTTCCATGGTATGGAAATGACATCCACGCCCGGCGTCGCCTCGATCAGGTCGTCCACTTTGTGGTTTCCGACGTGAATATTCAGAAACTCATCCGCATCGCAGACATAGACCCATTTGGCTTCTTTCACGACGGGCAGACGGCGGGCCTGTCGCAGTGCTGATCTGTGAATCCCGCCTGTGCCCACGCGGTTCCTGTGAAACTCAACATGACCCAGGGCCTCAAGGCGGCGCAGAATTTGGTTCGTACCGTCCGTGCAATCGTTGGTGTAAACGATGATCCTGTCGAAACCCAACACCTTATGATGAGCCACCCATTCCAGAATATATGGGCCCTCATTTTTCATCGCTGAGATGAGGATTTTTTCAGGCTTGTTCATCGCTGCCATTCACCCCAGACGCTCAGTCGCCCTGTTTCTTGCTGTCATCTTGTGGAGTGATTTTTTCTATGGCGATCTGCGCACCGGCAATTGCCCGGATACGCAATTCACGAGGGTGTTTGCCCAGAAACTCGTTGACGGCGCGGATCACTCCGTCGCCCCACCACCCCCGGCGGTGGTAATCATCAAACGCCATGATCCCACCCGATTTGATCTTGGGAAACAACGCCTCCAGGTCAGCAGTAACACCTTCGTAAGAATGATCCCCATCGACATAGGCAAATGAAATGCTCTCATCGTCAAAAAGCTTTAATGCTGGCACCGAGAAATCGCGTATAATGCCAACCTTGCCCTCCTCGATCTCTTTTTCGAAGGACGTGACGACCTTCTGGAAGATGGCTTCCATCTTTTGGTCTTCGGTCCTGCCAACAAACGCCGTTGTATGCGATTCCTCGCCAATATGTTTCCAGGGGTCGATCAGAAACAACTGACTGGGTTCAAGCAATTTCAGGATTGTCGGAGAAAACTCGCCCTGCCAGACACCGATCTCAACAGCCACCCCCCCCTTGGGAAGGCGCGTCAGGAATGTACGGCGGATCGCGTCTTTTGTATTCTTGCGTTTGGTTGCCTTGTCTGCGTTCGGTTTATTCTGGCTGCCGGGAAGAGCACCGATCACTCTGGGTTCGTTTGACATCTCGACCTCACTTGCAGACGGGTATTGATTTCTCGCGAAACCCGTTTTGTTTATTGGGCAATGGCTAACATGTCGTTGCTTCAAGAACCAGAAGCTATGTGTCGTTTTTGGAAAGTGGTGGCAACTTGTCGATACCAAGCCACGGACGCTCGAGGCTTGTAACCCGATAGTCACTCGCTTTACTCGCAAGAAAACGGTTGATAGCCGAAGACATGCCGGAATAAGACCCTTTGCCCCGCCTGTAGGATGTAAAGGCGATGCTCCCGCCCGGAGCCAGAACCCTGTCGATCCGGTTCAACAGCTGCAACATGACACGCTCGGCCCGAACCCCGCGTATGATCACGACACCAACGCTTTGATCTTCAAACAGCTTCAGCATCAAAGGCGGCAGCGCCCGGTAGACCCTCAGACGCCCAGCGACGATCGGTTCTCGGAAGTACTCCAGCAATGCATAGAAGGTGCGATCCAGGGCCTGAAGTTTAGGATCTTGCGTTGTATCCTTGCAGGCGAACGTATCCCACGACAGCCCCCATGGCCCGATGATCGTCAATTGCGCAACTGCATCCAATGCAAGTATTTCTTCTACGATTTCGGTCTCGACATGCCCGATCAAAACCCAGTTCTTCTTGCCACTGATTGACCGCAAGAACCGCTGTCGCTGCTCTTTCGTTCTTTCAACCTCCGGAGACACTGGCGGCAGGAAAGATGAGTCCTTCGGATCGAACGGCAAGTCCACCTGTTTTGCATCAGTGATTAATGCATGCTGCGCCGCCGCTTCTTCGTACTCCATGGCCGTTCCCAGGGAATCCAGCCGGGTAAACCAGGGGTAGTTATTGGGTCTTGAGTTTTCAGATTTGGACATCTTGCCCAAACGCGTCCATTTCGCAACTTGCGCGAAAGAAACTTCGGGGTCTTTGTAGGTCTCCGCAACAAAGGAAAGATCGCCTTCTTCCATCACGCCCAGATCCAGCGCCTTTATATATCGCCCCCCGGCAAAATTCTTGTACCGAGTTATGAATCCCTGTGCGGCCTCTGTTTCACGTATCTCCGAGATACGGCGCTTGTGATAAGCAACAGCTTTTTCGTGCAAGTCTCCCAGAACACGATCCGCACGTAGTTCATCATACGATTTTCCAAGGCGGTCCAATTTGGAAAGGATCGATAATTCTTCAACTTTGTTGAAGCAATGCATGTGCCAATAGGCTTGTCCCGTTGCCTCCATCTTGGGATGAAACGCGGTTGTGTTTACATCCCCCCGCAGCCGCTTCATCAGATAACTCTCGATGGATCGGACGGCATAGTGGTTCATCCTGAAAAACTGCTGCCCAAAGGCCGCGCCAGTAGTGGAATGGGACCAACCATTTCGCCGCATTGCAGGTGGCAAGGGATCTCCGTCACCATCAATCCATGCAAAGCTTTCGGCCTTACCGGCGATTGGGCCACGCGGACGGTGTGTGTTGATTGCCCGATAAGACCCGTTGTTTCTGACAAGCGATTTGAAGGCACGCACATTCTGCGGCGTCACCACCCCCAACTCTGCTGCAGATGTGAATTGTTCGATCACAAACTTGTCTTCAAACTCGACAATCCCATTGTGTCCGAACATCTGCCATATCGCGGCAAAGCCATCTGCATGTGGAAAGGTGCGAAACAGATCGTCCAGCGTACCGTCCCCAACACGGATATCGAGAAATTCGTCGACATCACAAACCAGAATCCACTCGGCTTCAGCGTACCAGGGATGTTCCATAGCGTTCGCATAGGCCGACGCCTGCGGCCCATGCTTCCAGGGACCGGGGTTATCGATATGCGCCAGAAAACCCAGTTCCTCGCATCTTTTCAAAATCGCGTCAGTGCCGTCGGAGCAGTCATTCGAGTTAACGATGAAATGCTTAAACCCGATCGAAAGGTAATACGCGATCCATTCAAGGATGAACGGCCCCTCGTCTTTCATCGTTGATATGACAAGTCTCATCGCACCTACCCGCAACTACGGCCCGCAAATTCAGGACGAAGGGAAAATTCGCATCATTGCAGAGGCATGGCGCGCTTCCCGACACCTGGCTTAGTTACGGGCCACGGATTTGCAATGCAAGTGAACAGACAAGAACGGCAAAGTCAGCTTCGCTATGCTGATCCGCGCTTCACAGGATACGAAAAGATTTGGTGCGGTCGAGAAGACTCGAACTTCCACGGGTGTTACCCCACAGCGACCTCAACGCTGCGCGTCTACCAATTCCGCCACGACCGCACTGCCAGTGACTTGGTAGAGCGGCGTATAGACGTTGGCGCACGCGATGTGAAGAGGCAAAAACACACTGGTTTAAAAACCTTCGCGGCAGCCTTATCTAAGCCGGTGATCAACACAGTTTCGATCTGACAGGAGCCGCAGATGACCTCGCCCGATACCCGCCCCATCATCCAAGTCGATATCGTGTCAGACGTCGTGTGCCCATGGTGTATAGTCGGGTTTCGCCAGCTTGACGTGGCATTGAAACAGCAGGGCATCCAGGCCCAAATTCGCTGGCACCCGTTCGAATTGAATTCGAACATGCCGCCTGAAGGGCAGAACCTGCGGCAACACATCACGGAGAAATATGGCTCGACCCCCGAACAGAGCCAGCAGGCACGTGACAGGCTAACGGCGATCGGCGCAGAACTGGGGTTCACCTTCAACTTTCACGAAGACAGTCGGATCGTGAATACATTCAAGGCGCATCAGTTGCTGGATTGGGCCGAAAGTCAGGGCCAGCAACACCAATTGAAGCTTGCGCTTTTCGACGCATATTTCACACGGCAACAGGATGTGTCCGACGTTGAGGCTCTGTTGCAGGCCGTCACGTCTGCCGGGCTGAACTCTGATGCCGCACGTCAGGTGCTTGAGACCGGCGAACACATCGCCTTGGTGCGAGAGAAACAGCAATTCTGGACCAGCAGGGGTATTTCAGGTGTGCCGTCCATGGTGTTTGGCGGAAAATACCTGCTGACCGGCGCGCAAGGGGTCGATACCTATTCCCGGGTGCTGCAACAGTGTTTGACCGAAGCGGCCTGACCCCTCTTCCCCTGCCCGCTACGGACGGATATGAGGCCGCCATGGAATGGAAAATCACCGATGGTCTGACCAGTTATGACGAAGCGACCGCCTTTATGGAGGCACGCGTCGCCGGGATTGCACGCGGCGAAGCGGAGGAGTGCATCTGGTTACTGGAACACCCGCCGCTTTATACGGCAGGCACGTCAGCTAAGGTAGAAGACCTGACCGATCCTGACCGCTTTCCGGTTTATGCAAGCAAACGGGGCGGCGAGTACACCTATCACGGCCCCGGTCAGCGTGTGGCCTATGTCATGCTGGATCTGAACAAGCGCGGGCGCGACGTGCGCCAATTCGTGAAGCAGTTGGAAAACTGGGTGATATCGGCACTTGCGGAATTCAACGTGCATGGCGAAATACGCGACGGGCGCGTTGGTGTCTGGGTGCGGCGCGACGACAAACCGCTGACGGTGACCGGCAAACCGGCAGAGGACAAGATCGCGGCAATTGGCCTGCGTTTACGCAAATGGGTTAGCTTTCACGGTATTTCGATCAATGTCGAACCGGATCTGGAGCATTTCTCGGGCATTGTTCCCTGCGGGATCAGCGAATATGGCGTGACTTCATTGGTGGATCTGGGGCTTCCGGTCACCATGAATGATCTCGATGCGGCCTTGAAGAAAACCTTCGAGGGCGTGTTTGGTGCCTCTGATTTCTGATTCTGCCTTGGCAGAGAATCAGCTTCCGCTGCGCTTGGATACAACAATATGCATGTGCGGAAGGCTCTGTTTCCGAAACACGTCGCAATTTACCAAGAACCATTCAGTTTTACGTTATTCTTTAGGCAAGTTTTAATTCTCTAGGATACACCGGTGTTGTTAACGAGTAATATGAAACTGCCAATCAAGAGTGAGTGGTATGTTAAACCGGTGATCAAGGGCTCGCCCTCGAAATCCGAGAAGTGTTTGGTTACGAGTCTGCCGTTCCGACCCCAAATCGGAACGGCAATTCATTTCCCCCCTTCACGCTGAAACCCGTGCTCAAGCCGCAATGGTCGGGGGCAGGCGATTTCTGCGTTGTCCAGCTGTGGAGTCACATGGCCTGTCCCAAGGAGGGGTTTCGGGTTTTCTTGCCTGCGGTCGCGGCGACATGCGTGGGCGGATGCGGGTAATTGTCCGGATTGGCACCTCACAAACAGACATGAAAACATTGATTACAAAGAGATTTTTATCCTTTCAGCATGTTCGGCAATCAGGTCGAAATCACCCATCTTACCAGGTGGGCGCATCGACACCCCGTCATGACGCGGCAGGACGTGAAAATGCAGGTGGAAAACCTCTTGCCCGCCTGCGGTTTCGTTGAATTGTTGAATGGTTACACCGTCCGCGTCGAAGGCTTTCATCACTGCACGAGCCATCTTTTGAACGGTGTTCATGACCGCCGCCAGTTGGTCGGGCGTGGCATCCAGCACATTGCGGCAGGGCGTTTTGGGGATCACCAGCAAATGCCCATCCGCGCGCGGCATGATGTCCATGAAGGCCAATGTTTCGACGTCTTCGTAAACTTTTGACGAGGGTATCTCGCCGCGCAGAATTTTGGCGAAGATGTTGTCGGGATCATAATCCATGGTTGGCCATCCGTTCCTTGAGGGGCTTTTGACCGAGTTGTGGTCCACCCGCCCTGCGGGGTCAAGTCGGGGGATTGAAGGGGGAAATGTACAAATTGTACCGGGTTTTCAGAGGCCGTTGTTCGTTTTGTACAATTGGATTTGGCTTGAGATCGCATAGATCGAGACAGATGCAGGACGTTCCCGACAGGTGATGTCCGCCTACGCAGCAGAGTACAGGTTTCGCATTTCTTAATGAGACGAAAACTGGTTAAGTTCTTCAATACTTCATCAAGCTCAAGTCAAAGGTTCGCATTGCGAGTATTTGCGGTCAACTGAGTGTTCCCGAGTGTTGGTGTTTGCTGCCCGCTGACCGTTAGGCAAGACAGTGGTTTCGTCTCTGCATGATTGATATTCTAGGCGGGGTGAAAATTTGGAGAAGAACATGCTTTCCAGACGGGATTTTCTTGGCTCAACAGCGGCGAGCCTCATGTTCGCGACAGCCGGCAACCGAGCTGCGGCGCAGGTTTCGGAATTTCGGCAAGTTCTGTTGACTACGGACGGGCTCGGCCTTGCGGCACTGGTCAAGTCCGGAGACATAACGCCATCAGAGCTTTGCGACGCTGCCGTCGAAGCCGCCTTGGCGCTTGATCAGAGTCTCAATGCGATCACAACGCCGATGTACGAAGAGGCGAGAGACAAGGCCGTGGACATGCGACGGCAAGGACCGTTTGCCGGGGTTCCGTTTGTGGTGAAGGATAACCTCGATATTGCAGGGCAATACACGACCCATGGCTCGCGCGTATATCGCGACAATCACCGACCAAGGTCCGCGCCGCTGGCACTGGCCCAAGAGGCAGCCGGGCTGAACCTGATCGGAAAGAGCAATATGCCAGAGGTCGGAGCACTTCCGGTCACGGAAGGTCAACTGCTCGGACCGTGCCGCAACCCGTGGAACCTCGATCACTCCTCCGGAGGCTCAAGCGGAGGGTCCGCGGCTGCGGTCGCGGCAGGTATCGTACCGCTCGCCCATGCCAGCGACGGCGGCGGGTCCATCCGTATTCCTGCATCCTGTTGTGGTGTCTTCGGATTGAAGCCAAGCCGTCACCGTATGTTGTGGGGATCGAGTGATCAGACCACCTATGCTGCCGACAATTGCGTCAGCCGCTCCGTGCGAGACAGCGCGGTGCTTTTCGCCTTGGGGCAGGACCGGTCACCGAATGCACCGCACAGACCAATCCCGTTGATTTCTGGCCCGTCCACCAACCGGCTGAAAATCGGATTTGACCTCCGCAATTATTACGGCGACCTGCCAGATCCCGAGGTGCAGCGCGTCATCGAAGAAATGGCGCAACTCTGCGAAGACCTTGGTCATAGCGTGATTGAAACGCAAAGCCCGGTGGACGATGAGTTCGAGCTTCGCTTCAACCAGATCTTCGGGTTCCGCATGGTGGGCCTCGCCGACGCGGCGACGGCCAAGGCAGGCCGACCGCCGGAGGAAACGGGACTGCTTGACGCGTTCGTCCGCGACTGGGCCGCCTTCGCGCGCAACTTCACTCATGAAGATCAGGAAGCAGCCAGCGCATATATGCTGGATCTGGGCACCAGATATGGCGCATGGCTGTCCGCGTTTGATGTGTTTCTGTCACCGGTTACCCCGGGCACAGCACCGGTGATTGGCACGCTATTCGATGAAAGTGTCCCATTCGAGGAGATGTTCGCGCGTGTTGCGAGGTTCACGTCCTACACCCCGATTCAGAACGCGCTTGGATTGCCAGGAATGTCCGTGCCCGCAGGCCTGACCCGTGAAGGTCTGCCTATTGGCAGCCATTTCGTTGCACCCGCCGGTCGCGAAGACACACTTTTCGAACTGGCCTACGAAATCGAACAGGCGAAACCATGGTGGGCCGACTGGGCGCCTGTGTCGGTGGCCAGTCTCTAGAGCTCCATGCAATAGCAATAAGTACGTTGAAATCGAGAACGCCCAAGGAGGCAGCGACCCCTTTGTGTTCTTAAGCTACCCTTCCCTGTCCTCGATCCTGCGGAGTGGGCCGACGGCAGGCGTTCACTCCTTTCCGGTCGGCTTTGAGCGCCGGTCCCATTGCGGGCGGCATGATGACAGGTACCAGATCCGCTGTATCGCCACCACCCGAACGCTCAGATCCCAGCCTCTTGATCGTTCCTTTTCAAGGGGGGTGCGGCCATTTATCTTGATCCAGATCAAACTCGGCCATTGAAGGTCGCCCCTACGCATTCTAAAACCAGCAGGAATCCCGCGCGTTGGAGAGGTCCGGCTGCGCGGTGTAGTTGCAACAGGAGGCACCTATAATGGCAGACGCAGCCATTCATGGTCACGACCATGAAGACCAGCGCAGCTTTTTCCAGCGCTGGTTCATGTCGACCAACCACAAGGACATCGGGATTCTGTACCTGATCGTTTCGGCTCTGGCCGGTCTGATCTCGGTTCTGATGACCGTTTACATGCGGCTCGAGCTGATGCACCCCGGTGTTCAGTACATGTGCCTTGAAGGCTTCATGGCCGACCCGTGTACGCCCAACGGGCATCTGTGGAACGTGATGATCACCTATCACGGTGTTCTGATGATGTTCTTTGTTGTCATCCCTGCCCTGTTCGGCGGATTTGGCAACTATTTCATGCCGTTGCAGATCGGCGCGCCGGATATGGCGTTCCCGCGGATGAACAACCTGTCCTTCTGGCTTTATGTCGCCGGTACCTCGTTGGGTGTGGCCTCGCTGCTGAGCCCCGGTGGGAACGATCAGATGGGTTCGGGCGTGGGCTGGGTTCTGTACCCGCCGCTGTCCACGACCGAGGGCGGCATGTCCATGGACCTTGCGATCTTTGCCGTACACGTATCGGGCGCCTCCTCGATCCTCGGCGCGATCAACATGATCACCACCTTCCTGAACATGCGTGCCCCGGGCATGACCCTGTTCAAGGTGCCGCTGTTCAGCTGGTCGATCTTCGTCACCTCGTGGCTGATTCTGCTGTCGCTGCCGGTTCTGGCGGGCGCAATCACCATGTTGCTGATGGACCGCAACTTTGGCTTTACCTTCTTTGATCCGGCCGGTGGCGGCGATCCGATCCTGTATCAGCACATCCTGTGGTTCTTTGGCCACCCGGAAGTGTATATCGTGATCCTGCCCGGTTTCGGCATCATCAGCCATGTCATCGCGACCTTCTCGCGCAAGCCGATCTTTGGCTATCTGCCGATGGTCTGGGCGATTATCGCGATCGGTGTTCTGGGCTTTGTCGTGTGGGCGCACCACATGTACACCGTCGGCATGTCGCTGCGTCAGCAGGCCTATTTCATGCTGGCCACGATGGTCATCGCGGTTCCGACGGGCGTTAAGGTCTTCTCGTGGATCGCGACCATGTGGGGCGGTTCCATCGAGTTCAAGACACCGATGCTGTTTGCCTTCGGCTTCCTGTTCCTGTTCACCGTTGGCGGTGTGACCGGTGTGGTTCTGTCGCAGGCAGGCGTGGACCGTGCCTATCACGACACCTACTATGTGGTTGCGCATTTCCACTATGTGATGAGCTTGGGTGCCGTCTTTGCGATCTTTGCGGGGATGTATTTCTACTTCGCGAAAATGACCGGTCGCCAATATTCCGAGTTCTGGGGCAAGGTTCACTTCTGGATGTTCTTCATCGGCGCCAACCTGACCTTCTTCCCGCAGCACTTCCTGGGTCGTCAGGGCATGCCGCGCCGCTACATCGACTATCCCGAAGCGTTCGCGCAGTGGAACTATGTTTCGTCGATTGGCGCGTTCATCTCGTTCGCCTCGTTCCTGCTGTTCTTCGGCATCGTGATCTACGCCCTGTTGCGTGGCGCGCGCGAGACCCGGCCCAACTACTGGAACGAGTATGCGGATACGCTGGAATGGACCCTGCCCACGCCGCCGCCCGAACACACGTTCGAGCAGCTGCCCAAGCAGGAAGACTGGGACAAGGGCCACGCGCACTGATCCCGATCTGATCCAAAGAAACCCCGCCCAGGTGGCGGGGTTTTTCTTTGCCCTCACCTCGCGTTCGCCAAGTGCCCCGAAATCAGCTATGATGTGCGGACGGAACAGTCGGAGGGTCGGCAATGCCCGAGATCGACTTTTGGTATTCCATTGGCAGCACGTACAGCTTCCTGACCGTGATGCGTCTGGACGAATGGTGCGCCCAGCATGACGCCACGGTGAACTGGCGCCCGTTCAACGTGCGTACGGTGATGTCGGCCCAGCAGAATCTTCCTTTTGCCGGAAAGCCTGTGAAATCGGCTTATATGTGGCGCGACATCGAACGCCGCTGTGCCAAGTACCACATCCACGCCAACCTGCCCGCGCCCTATCCGATTTCCAATCTGCCGCTGGCCAATCAGGTTGCGGTGCTTGGAATGATGGACGGCTGGGGCGTGACGTTCACCCAGACGCTTTATCGCATCTGGTTCGAAGAAGGGGTGGAAGCCGGTAGCGAAAGTGCACTGTCCGAGGCGCTTTTGCGGTGTCAGCAGGACCCCCGACTGACCCTGGCGCGCGCGCAAGGCGACGACATCGTCGCGGCCCTTGAGGCCGAGACGGAAACCGCCGTCAAACTGGGTGTTTTCGGCGCCCCCAGCTTTGTTGTCCGGCAAGAGGTGTTCTGGGGTGACGATCGTCTGGATGACGCCCTATCCTGGTCTCGGGTCGGCCACGTCGTCTGATCAAAACCCGTCGACATGAGGCCGCGCTGCGTTATGTTCGCGGTATGCCCTACACGTGGAATCAGACCTCGGAAACCGAACAGGAACTGCGGCTTTGGCCGCATAACTCGCTGCCTCCGCGAGGGGCGATGATCACGATATTGTCGGTGTTCCTGTTTGGCCTGATCCCATTGCTGGCCACGCTTGGTTCCGTGATCCTGTGGGGGCTGCTGCCGTTTCTGCTGATCACTGTGCTGGGGCTGTGGCTGGCCATCAAGACCAACTACCGCGCCCGCAGTGTTTTCGAGGTTCTGACCCTGTCGGGCACACATGCGCGGCTGGTGCACCACACCCCCGGCAAAGAGCAGCACGAATGGTCTTGCAACCGCTATTGGGCGCGACCGGCGATGCACGAGAAAGGCGGCCCGGTGCCGCATTATGTCACCCTTGTCGGAGACGGGCGCGAGGTCGAAATCGGGGCGTTTCTGTCCGAAGATGAACGGATCACGCTTTATGACGAGCTGGTCCTAAGACTGCGCGAGCCGGTCGCGCAGTAGCAATTCACAGGGCCTAGTGCCTCAGCAATCGCCGTTTGAGGCTGCGCACAGGTGATCCTTGACCATCGGGCCGACCTTGCCGAAATCCATCCGGCCGGTATAGCGCGTCTTCAACTCGCCTATCACCTTGCCCATATCGCGGATCGAACCCGCGCCGGTTGCCGTGATGGCGGTTTGAATGGCCCTGCTGACCTCATCGTCATCCAGCTGTTTGGGTAGAAATTCCTCGATCACCTCGACTTCGCGAATCTCGCGTTCGGCCAGATCCAGGCGACCGCCCTCTTCGTAGGCGCGTGCGCTTTCCTTGCGCTGCTTGGTCATTTTTCCAAGGATTTCAAGAACCTCTGCGTCGCTGCATCCCTTTGCTTCTTCATTGTCGGACGCACGTGCCGCGATGTCGCGGTCTTTGATGGCGGCGTTGATCAACCGCAGCGTCGACAGACGCTCGGCTGCTTTGTCTTTCATTGCTTGCTTCAGGGCTGCATTCACCCGTGATCGCATATCCATTTAGCTTGTCCATCCCCATGACAAAGGAACCCCGACCATATCGAAACAAAAAGCCTGACACAACCGGGGGTGAATACAGTTAACCCATTGAAAAACAACAATAGCCTAAAAATTGAACAGACTTGACCCAGACGCGCAACCCCCTTAGGTATGCGCCGATTTACCCTACAGGAGAGTCGCGCCATGGCCCCGAATGCCCCGTCCAAGCCCACCGCATGTCTGGCTTTGGCCGATGGAACCCTGTTTTACGGCGCAGGCTTCGGTGCGACCGGGCAAACTGTGGCCGAGCTGTGCTTTAACACGGCGATGACCGGATATCAGGAGATCATGACCGACCCGTCTTATGCCGGGCAGATCGTGACCTTTACATTCCCTCATATCGGCAATGTCGGTGTGAACCCCGAGGATGACGAAACCGGTGATCCGGTCGCGGCAGGCATGGTTGTGAAATGGGATCCGACCGAGCCATCAAACTGGCGCTCGACCGAGGAACTCAAGGGCTGGCTGGCGCGCCGAGGGCGCATCGCCATCGGTGGTGTCGATACCCGCCGCCTGACCCGTGCCATCCGGCAGCAGGGCGCCCCGCATGTGGCGCTGGCCCATGATCCCGAGGGAAACTTCGACATTGGGGCGCTGGTGGCTGCCGCGCGCGGCTTTGCCGGGCTGGAGGGCATGGACCTGGCCAAGGATGTCACCTGCGCACAAAGCTATCGCTGGGATGAGATGCGGTGGGCCTGGCCGGATGGGTACCAGCGTCAGAAGGCCCCCGCCCACAAGGTTGTTGCCATTGACTATGGCGCCAAGCGCAACATCCTGCGCTGCCTTGCATCCGCTGGATGTGACGTTACCGTTCTGCCCGCGACTGCGACCGCAGCCGACGTGCTGGCACATCAGCCTGACGGTGTGTTCCTGTCGAACGGTCCCGGCGATCCGGCAGCAACAGGCGAATACGCTGTTCCAATGATCAAAGAGATTCTGGAGACGACAGACCTGCCTGTGTTCGGCATCTGCCTTGGACACCAGATGCTGGCGCTGGCGCTGGGTGGTCAGACGGTCAAGATGAACCACGGCCACCATGGCGCGAACCACCCGGTCAAGGATCTGGACACCGGCAGGGTCGAGATCACCTCGATGAACCACGGTTTTGCCGTCGATGCGCAATCCCTGCCCGATGGCGTCGTGGAAACTCACCGGTCGCTGTTTGACGGCTCGAACTGCGGTATCCGCATGGCGGACCGGCCGGTCTATTCGGTGCAGTACCACCCCGAGGCATCGCCCGGACCGCAGGACAGTTTCTATCTGTTCGAGCGCTTCGCCGAGGCGATGGAAAAGAAAAAAATACAGGCATAACTGCTTGTCTGTGCAGTGTTAACCGGGCGTTAACCTTGTTCGAACAACCCTGAGCGCAGGTAACTGCGCCAGGGTTTTGTTATGGCTGAGCTTGATCTTCTGGATTTCACGTCCGCCGCACCGATCCCTGCGCCCGGGTATCGGAAACCACTGGGCACCTGCCTGCTGGAAACCGGAACCATCACCCGATCCCAGCTGGACCATGCGCTAAGCCAGCAAACCAGACAGAACGCTCCGCTGGGAGAGATACTGGTCGGCGAAGGCTATGCCACCCGGCAGGACGTGTTGAGCGCGCTGTCCGCGCAATCCGGCTGGCAGATTGCAGATCTTGAACAAATCCCGCCGATGCCGGAACTGAGCGGGCTGATGCCGGTCGACTTCTGGCTGCAACACAATGTCATCCCCTGGATGCGGATTGGCCCCCTTGTTCTGGTGGCCACGGCCCGGCCCGACCGGTTCGCAACCGTGACCGCCGAAATGCGCGAATGCGATTATGCCGTGATCCCGGTGCTGGCGGCCCCTGATCAGATCGACCGCACGATTGCGCGGCAGTTTTCGGGGTCTTTGGCCAGATCGGCGGAAACGCGGGTTGATCCCGCGCAAAGCTGCCGCAACTGGACCCTTAGGTCGCGCGTAGGGCCGTCGGTGGCCCTGTTGTGTGTGCTGGGGCTGTTTGCCTTGTTCCCGGCGTTTGGCCTGCTGGCGATGCTGGGCATGGCTGTGGGAACTCTGGTGCTTTTTGCAGTCTTTCGGACGGTTGGCACGCTGGCTTATCTTTGGCATCGTCTGAGAACGCAGCCGGACCACACCGAAGCTGCCATCACATTGCGGCAGCCCTGCGTGTCGATCATGGTGCCATTGTACAAGGAGCGCGAGATTGCAAACGCTCTGGTGCACAGGCTACAGCGGCTGACCTATCCCAAGGCGTTGCTGGATGTCATCCTTGTGCTTGAGGAAAAGGATGACGTGACGCGCAATGCCCTTGCGCAGGTGAGCCTGCCCAGTTGGATGCGCATCGTCGAGGCGCCCGAGCTGAACGGGCTGACCACCAAGCCGCGCGCCATGAATTACGCGCTGGATTTCTGCCGGGGCGACTTCGTCGGCGTCTGGGACGCGGAAGACGCCCCACAACCGGATCAGATTGAGCGTGTGGTGGCGCATTTCACCCAGGCCGCGCCGGATGTTGTGTGCCTGCAAGGGGTTCTGGATTACTACAACCCGCGCAGCAACTGGCGGTCGCGCTGCTTTACCATCGAATACAACAGCTGGTTCCGCGTGATCCTGCCGGGGATCGCCCGCATGCGGCTGGTGGTGCCGCTTGGGGGCACCACGTTCTTTTTCCGTCGCGACAAACTGTTGGAACTGGGCGGCTGGGATGCCCACAATGTCACCGAGGACGCTGATCTGGGCGTAAGGCTGTGCCGGGCCGGGTACCGGACCGAAATGGTGGATACCACAACATATGAGGAGGCGAATTTCCGGGCCTGGCCCTGGGTCAAACAGCGCTCGCGCTGGCTCAAGGGGTTCATGGTCACGTATCTGGTGCATATGCGCAGCCCGCGAAAACTGTGGCGTGACCTTGGTGCCGTTAAATTTCTGGGCCTTCAGGCGTTCTTTTTGGGCACGTTGGGGCAATTTCTGCTGGCACCCATTCTCTGGGTATTCTGGCTGTCAAGCCTGGGGTTGGCCAATCCGATGGGGAATATTCTGCCGCATTCCATCTCAACCGCGCTGATCGGGCTGTTTCTGGTGGCAGAGGGGCTGAGTATCGGTGTTGGTCTGATCGCCGTATCCGCGCGTGAGCGGCGGTTTCTTTTGCCTTGGGTTCCGACGATGTTTCTGTATTTCCCGCTAGGCGTGATTGCCGGTTACAAGGCGTTGTGGGAATTGGCGACCAACCCGTTTTTCTGGGACAAGACCCAGCACGGACAGGCCAGCGAAGACGAGCCGCTGACCTGATAATCACTTGTCGCGGCGACTTGCGTCCTGTTTCAGGCGCGTCATGAACGCGATCGAGATATGATCCTTGAGCGCCCGCCCCGCCGCCTCTTCATCGCGCGCGGCAATGGCTTCGACGATGCCTTTATGTTCGCTCTGGGCAATCTCTCCGCGCCCCTGCACGGCCAGCGACGTGGTCGCCATCAAGGCCATAGTCCGGTGCACCAGATCAAGCTGCTGGACAAGGTAGCGGTTGTGCGAGGCCAGATGGATCTGTTCGTGAAAGCGCCGGTTGGCACGTGACAGCGCCATCGGATCGCCCACCAGCTTGTCATCTTCGAGAACCATGTCCTGAAGAACCCTGATCTCTTCTTCGGTGGCGTGTTTGGCAGCCAGCCGCGCGGCGAGCCCTTCCAGTTCGCGGCGCACGATATAAAGCTCGGCCATCTGGTTGTGGTCCAGCGACGCCACGATCAGTGACCGACCGTCCCGTTCCAGCAGAGACTGGGTTTCCAGGCGTTGCAACGCTTCGCGGATCGGGGTGCGCGACACCCCGAACCGTTCTGCCAGCTCGCTTTCCACCAGACGATCGCCGGGCTTGTAGACGCCGACATCAATGGCTTCGAGTATCAGGCTATAGGCATCCTTGGTGGGGGATCGGGTCTGGCTCATGGGGTATTCTGTCTCCTCGTTCGGACATGTCTATCCGTCTCTGGGGGCAGCAATCAAGTACGGCATTGAAATCACCCGGCCCGCGCCCTAAACCCAAGCCATGGTCAAACCGTCCTTCAGTCATGTCACGCAATGGGTGTTCGATCTGGACAACACCCTGTATCCGCCGCATATGCAGCTGTTCGATCAGATCGAAGTTCTGATGACGGATTATGTGGTGCAAGCCATCGGCGTGGACCGGGCCGAGGCCGACAGGCTGCGCGGGCAATACTGGCGCCAATACGGCACCACGCTGGCCGGGTTGATGGCCGAACATGATCTGGACCCCGAGCCCTATCTGCACGCGGTGCATCAGGTGGACATGAGCCATATGGACCCGGATGCAGAGCTGGCCGATCACATTCGCGCCCTGCCCGGACGGCGCATCGTCTACACCAATGGCAGCGCGCCCTACGCCGAGCGGGTCTTGCAGGCGCGCGGGCTTTCGGGGCTGTTTGATGCAATCTATGGCGTCGAACATGCCGGTTATCGGCCCAAGCCCGAGAAAGCCGCCTTTGAAGCCATCTTTGCACAGGATGGCATTCAGGCTGACAAGGCCGCGATGTTCGAGGACGACCCGCGTAATCTGGCCGCCCCGCATGAGATGGGAATGCGCACGGTTCATGTCGCCCCGGACCCGCATGAGGCCGATCACATCCACCATCACACGGACGATCTGACCGCATTTCTGGCCCGCCTGCGGTAGCCTGTCACACTGCGACGATCCGTACGTTCTGCACCTGCATGCGCAGCCCTATATGCGCTGGAGCGACGAACAGAACGGAGAAGCCCCATGAGCGCGATCGATATGCCCGGACGCCTGCCGGTTTGGCAGCGCCTTTTCTTTGCAATTCCGGTTTTCGGGTGGCTGGCCCGCGACGCGGCCAACGGCAAGGCGGAGGACCTGTATTACACCGTCGGCGCGGTCCTCAGCATGTGGGGCTGTTCCGCCATGGTGTTTGGTCTTCCCGGCCTTTACATCCCTGCCCTGATGATGGTGCCGGTGATGTTCCTGGTCCTGATCCTGATCTCGCGCGGCTGAGATACGGGACAGGATGTCACTTGGCGCAGGGGGTGGAACCGAACTAGGGTCTGCCCGAGATGATGAGAGGCGCCATGACTGACAGTTGTGACATCCTGATTTCCGGCGGTGGAATCGCCGGTCTGACCGCAGCGGCGGCGTTTGGAACCGCCGGGTTTGACGTGGTGTGCGTAGATCCCGCGCCACCGATCACCGAACGGGATGTGGACGGGTCCGACCTGCGCACCACCGCCTTTCTGCAACCTGCGCGCGGCCTGCTGGAGCAATGCGGCCTGTGGGCGCGGCTGGATGCCCATGCGGCCCCCTTGCAGATCATGCGTATTGTCGATGCCGGGGGGGACGTGCCCGAACCCCGCGTCGTACGCGATTTCAACGCCGCTGACATTTCCGAGCAACCGTTTGGCTGGAACCTGCCCAACTGGCTGTTGCGCCGGGAAATGGTCGCGCGGCTGGCAGAGCTGCCGAATGTCGATTTCCGCCCCGGCACCGGCACCGTCAGCCTGTTCACCCGCACTGCCGAAGCCCGCGTTGGCCTGAGCGACGGCAGCCGCATCCGCTGCAAGCTGGTGCTGGCCGCAGATGGGCGCAACTCTCCCATGCGCGCGGCCGCCGGTATCAAAGTGCATACAACGCGGTATGGGCAGAAAGCGCTGGCGTTCGCGGTGACGCATCCCGTACCGCACGAGAATGTCTCGACCGAGATACACAGGTCTGGCGGGCCGTTCACATTGGTTCCGCTGCCCGATTGGCAGGGGCAGCCCTCGTCCGCCATTGTCTGGATGGAACGCGGGCCAAATGCCGTTGACCTTTTGACCCTTGATGCCGAAGCGTTTGAGACTGCGATGACAGAACGGTCCTGTGGCCTGTTTGGCCCCTTGAAGCTGGCATCGCGCCGGACCATCTGGCCGATCATCAGCCAGTCCGCGGAACGGCTGGCGGGTGAGCGCATTGCCCTGATGGCCGAGGCCGCGCATGTGGTGCCGCCGATCGGCGCGCAGGGGCTGAACATGTCATTGGGCGATCTGCGCTGCCTGCTGGATCTGGCGCAATCCCAGCCCGAAGGTCTGGGCGACGCGCAGATGCTGGACGCATATCACAAGGCGCGCCACACCGAGATCGAGATGCGGGTCAAAGGGATCGACCTGCTGAACCGCGCCTCGATGATCGAGGCGCGCCCGCTGCGGGATGCGCGCGCAATGGGGCTGAGCGCGCTTTATTCTCTGCCCCCTGTGCGCAAGACGCTGATGCAGATGGGCCTTGGCGTTCGCTAAGGCCCGGCCTGTTTACAGAACCTGATCCAGCACGCGTTTCAGGCGCGCGATGGTGGCGTCTACATCATAAAGCTTGTCCAATCCGAACAGGCCCAGACGGAAGGTGCTG
This sequence comes from Ruegeria sp. AL2, assembly GCF_056540845.1. Classification (NCBI taxonomy): domain Bacteria; kingdom Pseudomonadati; phylum Pseudomonadota; class Alphaproteobacteria; order Rhodobacterales; family Roseobacteraceae; genus Ruegeria; species Ruegeria sp. AL2. Next base: position 252,066 of record NZ_JBQFXM010000002.1, on the reverse strand, counting down.
AAGCCTTCGGGTTCGTCACATTGCAGCGGCACCCCGGCGGCAATCTGCATCCCCAGAGCGGCAAATTTCTTGCCGTTCTGGATTTCGGGGTCCGAGGTGTAGCTGACCACAACGCCGGGTGCGCCGAAACCGTCAGCCGCCACCGAGACAATGCCATACTCCTTCAACATCGCCCGCACGCCGTCGCCCAATGCCCATTGCGCCTTGCGCAGCTTTTCGAACCCGTATCCCCTAGTTTCTGCCATGGTGTCGCGGAAAGCCAGCAGCGCATCGGTGGGCATCGTGGCGTGATAGGCGTGACCGCCATTTTCATAGGCCTGCATGATCTGGCGCCACTTTTTCAGGTCGATGGCGAAACTGTCCGAGCTTGTCTGTTCCAGACGCGCCTCGCCCCGTTCGGACAGCATGACCAGACCGGCACAAGGCGATGCGCTCCAGCCCTTTTGCGGGGCCGAGATCAGGACGTCGACGCCGGTGGCTTTCATATCCACCCAGGCACACCCGGATGCGATGCAATCCAGTACCATCAACGCACCCACCTCATGCGCCGCGCTGGCCAGGGCGGTCACATAGTCATCCGGCAGGATGACACCTGCCGCCGTTTCAACATGCGGTGCGAACACAACACCGGGTTTCTGTTCGCGAATCGTTGCGACGACCTCGTCAATCGGTGCGGGCGCAAAGGGGGACGGGCTGGTATTGCCGGTCTCGCGCGCCTTCATCACGGTGGTCGAGCTGGTCAGGGCGCCGCTTTCGATGATCTGGCTCCAGCGGTATGAAAACCACCCGTTCCGAACCACAAGAACATCCGCCCCGCGCGCGAATTGCCGGGCGACCGCCTCCATCGCATAGGTACCGCCGCCCGGAATGACGGCCACCCCGTCTGCCTTGTACACCTCTTTCAGCATGGCAGAGATGTCGCGCATTACCCCCTGAAACTTTTGGGACATATGGTTCAGCGAGCGATCGGTGAATACGACCGAGAATTCTTCGAGCCCGTTCGGGTCAACGTTTTTCAGCAAGGCAGGCATATGGCGTCCTTTCAATATCGTCAGTGCAGTCTTGGTCTCTTTACCTTGGCCAGTAAAGCCATTTCGCGACAAATAGTGACGCCACGGAATGCGGGTAAAATCGGCCTGTTTGGTGCTGTAGGACGCTGGGAACACAAGAAAATGACGCCAACCAGTGTCACTTCCCCTTTACACTTCTGCTTGCTTCTGAACAGATGCGCACACTTTTTACTAGAAGGGAAATTTTTCCTGTGACGATTCATAAGCGTATTAACTTCCAGTCCGTTCGAGATGAAGTAAAACGACGTATTGAAAGCCGCGTGTGGCCTCAGGGATCTTTGCTACCGACCGAAACGCAACTGGCGGAAGAATTCAATTGCGCCCGCGCGACGGTGAACCGCGCCCTCAGGGAACTGGCCGATCAGGGTTTCATCGAACGCAAGCGCAAAAGCGGTACGCGGGTCAAGAAAGAACCCAGCAAACACGCCAAGCTGGAATTCTCGCTGGCGCGACAGATGGTCGAAAGCCAGAATGCCGCCTATCGCTATGCGCTGGTGGAACGGACTGTCGAGGCCTGCCCCCGCTGGCTGTCCTCTCAGCTTGATGTCCCCGCCGAGACGCGGGTTCTGCATGTCGTTTGCATGCATTACGCGGACAACCGCCCGTTCCAGCTTGAAGAGCGCTGGATCAATATCGGAACCGTCCCCGATGTGGAAAAGGCCGACCTGACCCAGCAAGGACCGCATAAGTGGCTGTTGAATGCCGCTCCGTTCAACGATGCCGAGGTTGCGTTCTGCGCGATTTCCGCTGATGCAAGGCTGGCGGAATTCATGGGAACCACGGCGGGCGCGCCGATGATCCAGATGGAGCGCACCACATGGAAAGAAGACAAACCGATTACATTTGCCCGCCTGACCCATCATCCCGGATATTACATCCGCACCAGATACTAAGGCAGGTCACCCAATCGGTCCGGGCAGCCGTTCCTCGCTCAGCAGAACATTCGCTTCGACATCGCCTGCGCCGGGCAGCGTCATGATCCGGCGCCGCAACACGCGTTCGAAATCGGACAGGTCCCGCGCCACGACGCGCAAACGGTAGTCGTACAGACCCAGAACATGCTCGACAGTCTGAACTTCAGGGATGGCGCTGACGGCGCGTTCGAAATCCTCAAGGCTGATCTGGCCCTTGCGCGCCAGCTTGACCCCCAGAAACACGGTCACGCCAAAGCCGAGCGCCTCGGCATTCAGGCGCAACCTGCGGCCCTTGATGATCCCGGCGTCCTCCAACCTGCGGATACGCCGCCAGGTGGCGGGTTGAGACAGATTGAACCTCCGACCCAGGGCACCCGCGCTTTGGGTGGCGTCCTGTTGCAGCGCACGCAGCAGACGGCGGTCAATCTCGTCCAACTCGATCATACCGGCAACACCTCGTCCCGCTTGACCCGCGCGATATGCATCAGCGCTTCGATATCGGCGATATGCGGCAGGGTCAGGATCCGGTCCCGATAAAGCTGCTGATAGTGCTTCATATCCCGCGCTATGACCGACAGGCGGACATCCACCCGGCCCAGAAAGGTCTGGATTTCGATCACCTCGGCCACGTTGCGGGCCTCTTCCATAAACTCGTCAAAGGCGCGGGCCTGTGTCTTGTCCAAGGTGATCCGAAGCGACACTTCGACAGCATAGCCCATTGCGGCCCAGTCGATCACCGCCTCCTGCCCTTCGATGATCCCGGCCGCCTGCATCTTTTCCAGCCTGCGCCAACAGACGCCAGCACTGATCCGGCACAGATCGGCAAGTTCCGCGGTGGTCAGGCTGGGGTTCGCCTGAAAGTGACGCAAAATGCGCCGGTCGATATCGTCAAGCATGATTATTTCAGTATTTTCCATTTTCAAGAATTATTCTTCATCTTTTTTACAAATACTCAAGCCCAACCCTATCGCCAATCCGACGTACGGCAGGTAGAACCGCCCCAACCAAACCAGAAAGGACCGGCAAAATGCGCGTCTATTACGATCGCGATTGCGACATCAACCTGATCAAAGACAAGAAAGTGGCTATCCTGGGCTATGGCAGCCAGGGTCACGCCCACGCGCTGAACCTGCGCGACTCGGGTGCCAAGAACCTGGTCATCGCCCTGCGCGAAGGCTCGCCCTCGGCCAAGAAAGCCGAAGCAGAAGGTCTGGAAGTGATGGGCATTGCCGAAGCGGCTGCCTGGTGCGACGTCATCATGTTCACCATGCCCGACGAATTGCAGGCCGAAACCTACAAGAAATACGTTCATGACAACATCAAGCCGGGCGCGGCCATCGCCTTTGCCCACGGCCTGAACGTCCATTTCGGCCTGATCGAGCCGAAGGACGGCGTTGACGTCATCATGATGGCCCCCAAAGGCCCCGGTCACACCGTGCGTGGCGAATACACCAAAGGCGGCGGCGTGCCCTGCCTGGTCGCGGTTCACAACGATGCAACCGGCAAGGCGCTGGAAATCGGCCTGTCCTACTGTTCGGCCATCGGTGGCGGCCGTTCGGGCATCATCGAGACCAACTTCCGCGAAGAATGTGAAACCGACCTGTTCGGTGAACAGGCCGTTCTGTGCGGTGGTCTGGTCGAACTGATCCGCTGCGGCTTTGAAACTCTGGTCGAGGCCGGTTACGCACCCGAGATGGCCTATTTCGAGTGTCTGCACGAAGTGAAGCTGATCGTTGACCTGATCTATGAAGGCGGCATCGCCAACATGGATTACTCGATCTCGAACACGGCCGAGTATGGCCAGTATGTCACCGGTCCGCGCATCCTGAAATACGACGAGACCAAAGCCCGCATGAAAGCGGTTCTGGACGACATCCAGCAGGGCAAATTCGTCCGTGACTTCATGCTGGAAAACGCCGTTGGCCAGCCGACCATCAAAGCGTCGCGCCGCGCCAATGACGAGCATATGATCGAAGAGACCGGCGCCAAGCTGCGCGGCATGATGCCGTGGATCTCGGCCGGCAAGATGGTCGACAAAGAAAAGAACTAAGTCTGACCGATGTCAGGCAAAGGGCGGCCCAGGCGGTCGCCCTTTTTCAGTTTCAGACCGCTTTGGCAAAGCATTTGCCCAGCACGAAATCCCATCCCGTATCGTAGCCGCCGCGCTTTTCGGGCGCTTCCCCTGCCCAGACGTCCCAGCCGGAATGCGTCAGGGTGACTTTGGCCTGCCCCGAACCGTAATCCTCAATACGCACATCGACGCGCGTTGGAGACTCCCTGCTGGTGCCCGGATGCCAGGTGAATGCCACGGATTGGCCGGGATCAATTGCCAGCACCTGACCCCAGTCGGCACGGGTTCCGTCGAACATGACCTCATAGACCGCGCCACCGATCCGGGGTTCAATAACCACGTCCCTTGCCGGTTGTCCCTGCGATGCGGAAACCGCGTGGCTGTCCAGCGGCCACCATGTCCCGATGCGGTTGACGAAGATGTCGAAAGCGCGCGCAGCAGAGGCACTTACGACAATTGTCTTGACTATCGGGTCTGTCATGGCCTCTCTCCCGCTCTGGACACCTCATCTGCAAAGCTGTTCATCACGTCGCTCCAGTAACGGTCGAGCCATCTGCGCAGCTCTGCCAACCCCTCGGGGCGCACCGCATAGATCCGGCGCGTCCCTTTCGCGTGGCATGTCACCAGCCCAGCATCAGACAGCACCTTGAGATGTTGTGAGACGGCCGGTCGGCTTACCGGCAGCTTTGACGCAAGTTCGCCCACTGCCTGAGGCTGGCTGGCGACGGCTTCGAACACCTGCCTGCGGGTCGCATCGCCCAAAGCTGAAAATGTCATATCGTAAGTCATTGCTTACGGTAAGTGGAAACTAACATAAAGTCAAGATCAGCCCGTGACACCGGCGCGCACGCGGGATAAGGGGATGGAATGGTTGAACAACCCACGAAGCAGGACTGGAGCGGCGTTTTCACGCTGGGGCTTATTTGGGGCGGCACATTCATGGTCGTCGCGATGGCTTTGGAAGGCTATGGCCCGATTACCGTGGCGACATCGCGCACCACTTTGGGTGCGGTGACGTTGCTTGTCCTGATGCGGATCACCGGTCGCCGCATGCCGGTTTTGACACCCGCGCTGACAACGTCAATCCTGCTGATTGGCGTGTTGTCGACTGCGGTGCCTTTCATGCTGCTCAGCTGGGGGCAGCAATATGTGCCCTCGGCCTTTGCAGGGCTGTCCATGGCCGCAATTCCGCTGATGGTGCTGCCGCTGGCGCATTTCTTTTCCGATGAGCCGCTGAACCTGCGTCGGTTTCTGGGCGTGTGCCTTGGGTTTTCCGGCGCATTGGTCCTGATCGGACCCGGTCTGGCAAAGCTGGGTCAAGGGACCGAGCCGCTGGCGCAACTGGCCTGTATCTCGGCTGCCCTCTGCTATGCCTCGACATCGATCCTGACGCGGCGCTGCCCGCCGGTCGAGCCGCTGGCGTTGGCCGCGCTGACCCTGCTGGTCGGCGCTGTTCTGCTGGTGCCCATCATGCTGCTGGTCGAAGGTGTCCCTACTTGGCAGGGCAACCGCCCATCGCTGGCCCTGATTGTCCTTGGGCTGATCCCCACTGCTTTCGCCAATTTGCTGCGGGTTTCGATCACCCGCAGCGCCGGATCGGTGTTTTTGACGCTGGTGAATTATCAGGTGCCGATCTGGTCGATGGTGTTCGGGGCCTGGATCCTGTCCGAGGCCCTGCCCCTGCGATTCTACGTCGCCCTGGCCCTGATCCTGACGGGCATGGCCATCAGCCAGTGGTTCAGCCTGCGCAGGGTTCTGTTCGGGCGCTAGCCTGCGGCGGCTTCGACCTCGGCCACGATACTGTCGACGACCTGTAACAGCAGCGCGTCATCCTCGCATTCGGCCATAACGCGGATCAGCGGCTCGGTGCCGGATTTGCGGATCAGCAACCGGCCCTGCCCGTTCAGCCGCGCCTCGGCATCGGCAATGGCAGCTTTAACGCTTTGAACTTCAAGCGGAGTTTGACCGTTGGCATAGCGGACGTTCTTCAACAGCTGCGGCACGGTTTCGAACTGCTTGGACAGGTCCGAGGCTTTGCGACCGGACAGAACCATCTCGGCTAGGAAATGCAAGCCGGCCATCAGGCCATCGCCGGTGGTGGCATAATCGCTCATCACGATATGACCGGATTGTTCACCGCCCAGGTTGAAGCCGCCTTCGCGCATGCGCTCGACCACATAGCGGTCGCCGACAGCCGTGCGTTCCAGTCGCATGCCGTGTGACGAGAGGTGCCGTTCGAGCCCCAGATTGGACATCACCGTGGCCACAAGGGCATCGCCTTTCAACTGCCCGGATTTTTTCCAGGCCGTCGCCAGCAGCGCCATAAGCTGATCGCCATCGGCGATCTGACCGGTCTCGTCGACGATAACAACCCGATCCGCGTCGCCGTCCAGACAGACACCAACGTCAGCGCCATGCGCCACGACGGTTTCGGCGGCCAGTTGCGGCTTGGTCGATCCGCAGTTGAGGTTGATGTTCTTCCCGTTGGGCGAAATCCCGATCGGGATCACGTCTGCACCCAGTTCCCAAAGAACCTCGGGCGCGGTGCGGTGGGCGGCGCCATTGGCACAGTCGATCACCACCTTGAGGCCATCCAGACGCACATCGCGCGGCAGCGAGGATTTCACACGCTCGCCATATCTGAACCGGGCGTCATCAACACGACGCGCCCGTCCGATATTCTGGGCCTGAGCAGGCCGGACACCTTCGTCGATCAGCTTTTCGATGTCGATCTCGGCCTGATCGGACAGTTTATAACCGTCGGGGCCAAAGAACTTGATGCCGTTGTCCTCTGCCGGGTTGTGGCTGGCCGAGATCATGACACCCAGATCGGCCCGCATCGACCGCGTCATCAGGCCCACCGCAGGCGTCGGAACCGGTCCTAACAACAGCACATTCATTCCCGTTGACGTCAGACCGGCGGTCAGCGCGTTTTCCAGCATATAGCCGGACAGGCGTGTGTCCTTGCCGATGACGACCCGGTGCACACCGGTCGCATCACGCCGGAAATAGCGCCCCACCGCAGCCCCGATGCGCAACGCCATTTCCGCCGTCATCGGATGCGTGTTGGCCGTGCCCCGCACCCCGTCGGTTCCGAACAGCTTGCGCATTGGTGTCACTCCGTGATTTTCCGTGAGACCGGATTACCGGACAGCGGCCCATAGGCGCAAGGCCTGAGCGGTCTCGGCGACGTCGTGAACGCGAATGATCTGCACGCCCTGAGACAATCCGGCCAAAGCCACAGCAATTGAACCCGGCGCGCGGGCAGTCTTGTCAGGCTCCCGTCCAATTGTTCCGATAAAGCCCTTGCGGGACACGCCCAGCAGGATCGGGCAGCCAAGCCCGTGAAACAGGCTGAGATTGCGCAGCAAGGTCAGGTTGTGATCCTCGGTCTTGCCGAAACCGATACCTGGATCGACGATGATCAGGTCGCGCCGAAGCCCCAAGTTTTCCAGCAGAGCGATCTGGGTTTCGAGGAAGTCATAAACATCCAGCAACACGTTGTCGTAGCTGGGGTTTTCCTGCATCGTGGCTGGATCACCCTGCATATGCATGACGCAGACCGGTGTGCCCTTGTCAGCGCAAAACGGTGCCAATTCGGGATCGAACGTGAACCCCGAGACATCGTTGACCAGCCCCGCGCCCGCCGCACACGCCGCTTTGGCGACGCTGGCTTTGCGGGTGTCGATTGAAATCAGGGCATCCGTTTGTGCGCGAATCGCCTCGATCACCGGGCGGGTGCGGGCAATTTCCTGATCTGCCGGAATGAAATCCGCGCCCGGGCGCGTTGATTCCCCGCCAATATCCAGAATGGTGGCTCCATGCGCCACCATCCTTGCAGCGGCATCGCGGGCGGCCTCGACGGAACTGTGAACACCCCCGTCCGAGAAACTGTCAGGCGTGGTGTTGAGAATGCCCATGATGTGCGGCACCTGCATATCCAGCCTGGCGATGGGTGCGCGCGGGCGGGTCAACCGCTCCAGCGCCCCACCGGGAATATCCGATGCTGCCATGATCTGCGGTGCGGTATCGCGCCCAAGCGCTTCGACATGGGTAAACCACAGGGGCTGACCGGCCAGAGAATACGCGCCAGCGGGCCGGGTCTGGCCGTGCTGAACCAGCGGTCTGAAATAGATGCTCACAATTCGGCCTGATCCACGGCCACAGCCCGCAGGGGGGTTTTGGGCGTTTTCGGCAATTCGCCGCCGATGACCATCATTTCGCTGGCTTCAAAGGTCGCCGCAAACCATGCGGCCAAAGCCACGGCGTCGGAGGGCGCGGCGGACGGACCATCCACCGCGTCCAGCACGATCTTGGACGGGGCCCAGACACAGATCTGGCCGTTCTTCATGGCCCAGTCCAGTTCCGTCCGGGTTGAAACCACCTTGCAGCGGTGATCGCGCGCGGCCAGAACCCACGCGTTCTGCTCGATCGCCAGCAGGTCAATCCGGCGCTGTGTCATTGCGTGGCCGGTTTGCGGCGCAGCCAGGTCTGACGCCCCCACACACAGGATCAGCGGGCGCTGTCGGTTCTGCAATTGGTCGATCCACCCGGTCAGATTGTCCGAGGCGATGGCGTCATTCGACAAGTAGACCAGACGGGGATGCGGGCGATCTTCCTCGGTCACATCATGATGAACCGAGTCTTTCCCACGCACGATCTCGACCCCGAGAGCGCCCGGACCGCGGTCCAGTTTTTCGATGCGAACAAAGACCCTTACAGCCTGTGGTTCATGCAAGATACGTTCGGCTACACGCTCGGCCAGGGTTTCAAGCAGGTTCAGACGCTCGGCCGCGAGTTCATAGGCAATGGATTCCGTCACCCGGTCATAAGACAGGATGCGATCCACATCGTCGTCAATCGGGTCGGTCAGGGGCCGGACTTCGACGACGATATTGAAACAGATCCGCTGGGTTGTTCCCCGCTCGGCCTGAAACGCACCGATTTCAACCTCGACAATATGGTCGCGCAGGGAAATGCGATCCAGCGGCCCTCGGGGCGAGGTCGCCTCGGACCGTTCGGTCGGGTGCGCAAATGCCAGTCGGATTTCAGAACTCATGGGTCCGGCCTTTTCGGCTTGTTGCAGGGCTTGCCCTCTATAGGCGTTGCAAGGGCCTATAACATTCAAACAAACGCCATTCCAACCGCCGAATGCGGCGTCAGGTAACGCGAAACCAGCTCATCATACCCGAAGCGGCATGTCCCAGCATATGGCAATGCAACAGCCAGTCCCCCGGATTATCCGCGACCAGAGCGATCTGGCGGGTTTGTCCGCGATCAACCAAAACAGTATCGCGCCACGGGCCAAGCGATCCGTCCGGCTGGATCAGTCGGAAGTGGTGACCGTGCAAATGCATGGCATGTGGAAAGACTGTTTCATTGACGAACTCGATCCTGTGAAGACCCCCGGTCCGGGCATCCAGAAACGGGTCGGACGGGCGTTCCGCATAACCGTTCAGGGCCCAGAACCGGCCCAACTGCGCCAGTTCCTGGCCTGGCAATTCTGTGTCCCCGATCCGGGCGCTATCCAGCCAGCGCATCGCCCCGCCTTGCAGGGACATCCGGTGCAATGGTGCGGATGAGACATCCTCGATGACTGGCAAAGGGTTGGGCGGCAACGCTGACACGCCTTGTCGCGGCGCAGGTGCGAGAGGTTCGTCAACATCAAACCGAACGATGCCAAAGGCACCATCGCGCTCAACACTCACCAGACTTGCCGTATCGCCCGCAGCCACGACATCCACAACAAGATCGATGCGTTGTGCGGGGGCGATTGGGAAAGCCCCAGACAATGGGATCGGCTTTTCCAGTGGCATACCGTCAAGAGCGACGATCCAACCAGACAACCCGTCAAGATTCAGGTCAAAAATCCGCGCGTTGGAGGCGTTGATCAGGCGTAGCCGGAGACGGTCGTTCTGTCGCGCCTCAACGCGCGGGTCAAGGGATCCGTTGACAGTGATGATATTCCCCAGCCGACCAGCATGGCTGAGATCATGGCCATTGTCGAAATCATCCGTGATCTGAGCGGTTTCCGGATCAAGCCGCCAGTCGTCCAGCATCAATACCAGATCCTGATCCACATCGGGGGCAGCAGTTTCTTCGACGATCAGCGGCCCGTAAAGCCCGCGCGCAACCTGTTCCATCGACTGGTTATGCGCATGGTACCAATAAGTCCCTGCGTCTGGAACGACGAAGGAGTAATCAAAGCTTGCGCCCGTCTCGACTGCGTCCTGCGTCAGGCCGGGCACGCCGTCCATGGCGTTTTCGATGCGAATTCCGTGCCAATGGACCGACGTGGCTTGCGGAAGCTGGTTCATCAGGGTGCGCTGGATGCGGTCGCCCTGCCTGACACGCAGTTCAACGCCCGGGACAGACCCGTCATATGTCCAGACTTCCGTTTCAGGATAACTTGCTGGCGCGATCGGGTGTTTGGCTACACGCGCATTAAGCGGTGCAAAACCCGCGCTGGCCACACGCGGCATCAGCAATGCTGCGGCGGCGGATTGCAAAAGGTGTCTGCGGTTCAAAATCATCACGGGCCTCCTGGCCCGCAATATAGGGTGCAACCTGCCCCACGCCAGCAAGCTTCCAGCGCGGGTGCGTCAATCAGTTGCTCGCTGTCCGGTAGTTGTGACGGTAAAAAACATGCACGCCGATTTTCGCGGTCTGTTTATAGACCCGCGACCAGGACGGGCGCACCGACGTCGTGTGATAGTGTGTTGCCCCTTCGGTCAACTCATCCGCCACGCCATCAATGGCTGCCCGCGCGACTTTCGCCACACGCTCATACGCCTTTTTCTCGTGGATGACTTCCTTGCGGCCATCGCAGGTATACGTGAACTGGCACTGGTATTTCTTGCCGGTCCCCTGATGGATCACCCCGCACAGGGAATCCGGGAAACGGCTGCTTTTGACCCGGTTCAGGATCACCTCGGCAACCGCGAACTGGCCGCGCACGCTTTCGCCGCGCGCCTCGAAGTACAAGGCTTCGGACAGGCATCTCCAGTTTTCACCACCGGAGGCCTTTGGTTGCTGGTCAAGCCAGTCTTTGGAGAAGGACACTTCGACAGGTTCAGCCGCCTTGCGGGGCTGGAACAGCTTGAAATAGTCCCGAAAACTTTGCGCTGGCAACTCGCTGCGGGCGACAAGTTCTTGTTTTGCAGTATCAGTCGCTTCCTTCTCAGCGAAGGATGCACTCGGCAGAACGGTTGCCGCCACTGCGGCAACAGCCAATATGTAACGTAGCATCAGATAACCTCGCACAGGCACATCACGCGCCTTACCCTCCCCCGGCGGGCGCGACGAGGCTGATACCCCAGACTGATGCAAAGGTCCAGTATCTTGAAAAAAGCAAGTGGAAAATCGCCCGTAGCGAAAATATTTTTCGCCTACGAGTGACCGTATAAACCACTATTCCTTGGGGTCCGGCGCGGTGTCAACCCCCAAGTCTGGAGGAAATCGCCAGTTGAGCGGCAGCCAGCCGAGCGACCGGAACCCGGAACGGTGAGCATGACACATAGTCGAATCCAAGATCGCGGCAAATGGCGATTGATTCGGGGTTCCCGCCGTGTTCGCCACAGACCGAAAGGGTCACATCCGGCTTCGCGGCACGCCCGCGTTCCGCCCCGAGTTTCAGCAGCTCGCCCACCCCGTCCGGATCAAGGACATGGAACGGATCTTCGGTAAAGACCCCCTGCCGCACGTAAGCGGACATGAAACGACCGGCATCGTCGCGGGAAAGGCCGTAGGTCATCTGCGTCAGGTCGTTCGTTCCAAAACTCATGAAAGCAGTCTGTGGCGCGATCTCTTCCGCGCGCAGACAGGCGCGTGGCGTTTCGACCATGACGCCCAGCCGATATTCGAACTTCTGCCCGCGTTCCGATTCAACGGCGGCGGCGACCGAGTCGATGCGGGATTTGACCAGTTCAACTTCGCGCTTGGCGGATACCAGCGGGATCATCACTTCGGGCACCACCGGAGCACCGTTTTTTCGGGCGTCAAGCGTGGCTTCAAAAATCGCGCGCGCCTGCATGTCGTAGATCTCGGGTACGGTGACACCCAGACGAACGCCGCGCAGGCCCAGCATGGGGTTGTATTCGGTCATCGCCTCAACCCGGCGTTCGACGTCGGACACGGGCAGATCCAGCGCCTCGGCCAACTCCCGTTGCCCGGTGCGCGTTGTCGGTAGAAATTCATGCAAGGGTGGATCGAACAGGCGGATGCAGACAGGCTGACCTTCCATGATCCTGAACAGCTGAACGAAATCCTCGCGCTGCATCGGAAGCAGGCGTTCCAGCACCGCCGCCCTGCCCGCCGAGGTTTGCGCAAAGATCATTTCGCGCATCACGATCAGACGGCCGGGGTCAAAGAACATGTGTTCGGTCCGGCACAGACCGATCCCCTGGGCCTGAAAGTTCCGGGCAGTCTGCGCATCAGCCGGTGTGTCGGCATTGGCGCGGATTTCGATGTCACGCTCGGCATCGGCCCAGCCCATCAGCGTCTGGAAACAGTCATCCAACGCGGCCTCGAGCATGGCGGGCTGACCGGCCAGCACCTGACCCGAGCTGCCATCAATGGTGACAATATCGCCGGTTTTGAATACCCGGCCATCCGGTGCGGTCAGCATCTTGTCTTTCGTCTGAAACCGCATTTCCGAGGCCCCGACGATACAGGGCAGACCCAATCCGCGCCCGATCACGGCCGCGTGGCTGGTCATGCCGCCTTTTTCCGTCAGAACCGCAACGGCGGCGTGCATCCCGCGCACATCCTCGGGCGAGGTTTCCCGGCGCACCAGAACACATGCCTCGCCACGGGCGGCACTGGCCTGTGCTTCGGCCGAAGTAAACACGATCTTGCCGGTCGAGGCACCGGGGCTGGCACCAATGGCCGTGGTCAGCACATCGCGTTGCGCATCGGGGTGGACCTGACGGTGCAGTAGTTCGTTCAGCGCGTGCGGGTCGACACGCATCACCGCCTCTTGCGGCGGTATGATACCGTCTTCGGCAAGACGTACGGCAATGCGCATGGCCGCGCGGGCCGATCGCTGCACCCGGACACCATCGAGAATATGCACGGTGCTGTCCTGAATGACGAATTCGACCTGCATCTCTTCGCGCAGTTTCTCGCGCATCAGCGCGGCCTGAGCCTTGACCTCGGCGAAAGCATCTGGTGCGACCTCTTCCAGCGAGGGGCCGCGCGGGTCTTTTTCCAGAAACAGGGCTGCCACATCTTCACCCAGCGCATCGCGCCCCTGACTTTGGCTTAGATAGCGGCCGGTGATTTGTGGCATTCCGGTTGTGGAATCAACCAGTTGCAGAACGCCAGATCCGCATTCGCCTTTCCCGACGCCGGGGATCATCTCTTGGATGACCAACCCAAGCCCGGCATCTGCGGGTGCCCCCTTGGCCTGCCGCAGCAAGCGCGCGGACGTCCCGTCCCATGCACGCGCCATCGAGCGCAGAACACCGATCAGCTGTTCGCCCCTGTCCTGCGGAAAGACTTCGTCGGTTTCATCCTCGTAGGCGCGCAGCGAGTGGCGCAACCCCTCGCGGCCATCAGCTTCGATGTCATCGAACACATCCGCATCCAGCCGTGCCACGTGGATCGCATAGCTTTGAACGAACCGCAGATACAGAGCTGCGGCGGCCTCGGCGCCCATGGTGTCGGACAGGTCGACATAGCGCGCGTCGTTCATTCCGATATTGAGAACCGCGCCGGGGCCGCCCCAATCGGGATCTTCGGAACTGGGTCGGACGCATAGCAACGAGGTCGGGTCGAACTGTTCGAGGATCGCCGCAATATCCGGGATCGCCCCTTCTGCAATCTGGTGAACGGCATCAAATGACAGCGCAACGGTTCGGGGCACCGGCAGGTCCAGCCGGACCAGACGTTGCAGACATTTGGCCCGCCCGCCATGTGTATGGGCGGTGACAGGCGCGTCGGATGTAATGAGCGTTGTATTCGGATTATTCTGCACTGCAGCACCTTTTGGTTTGTCTGCAGCATAGGCGCTTGCGCCCTTCACGCAAGTGCGTTGTGGGCGCGCCTGCCAGTGCGCCCAGTCGTTTACCCTTCGATCCGGGTCAGATCGGCCACGCTGGAGCAGATCTGCCGGATCTGGCTGAGAAGGTTCAGCCGGTTGCGGCGAACAATGTCATTGTCGGTGTTGACCTGCACATCCTCAAAGAACGCATCCACCGGCCCGCGCAGCCCGGCCATGGCGGCCATGGCCGTGGGGAAATCTTCTGATTTCAGCGCGGGCTCGATTTGCGCCTGTGCTGCATCCAAAGCGGCAAACAATGCCTTTTCGCTGTCGGTTTCGGCGAATTTCACATCCGCACCGTAGGAATATTCCACCCCGTCCTTTTCTTCGGCCTGGGTCAGGATGTTGTTGGCGCGCTTGAAGCCCTGCACGAGGTTCTCGCCATCCTCGGTCGCGATCACCGCGTTCAGCGCGCGGGCGCGTTTCACCAACAGATTGAGGTCATCATTGCCGTCCATCGCGATACAGGCATCGATGACGTCGTGGCGGATGCCTTCGTCGCGGAGGAAGACCTTGAGGCGGTCGTGGAAGAAGGAAAGGAGATCGTCGGATGCGTCGGGGATCTTCTTTTCAAGGCTCAGGAAATCGGCGCCCAACACTTCGCCCAGCCTTTCCTTGACAGTCTGGAAGGCTGCGCCAAACACGCCGTGATCTGCGATTTCATCCAAAAGTTCGTCAACGTTTTCCGCCGCCAGCGCCTCGTTTGCAGCGCTTTCAGCACGCAGCAGCTGTCCGTCGAAAAACCGATCCAGACGCAGACGCAGGTCATTGTCGAGCACCAACCGGGTAACCCCCAGCGCTGCCCGGCGCAGGGCAAACGGGTCTTTCGAACCGGTAGGCTTTTCATTAATCGCCCAGAACCCCGCCAGCGCGTCCAGCTTGTCGGCCAATGCGACGGTCACCGACAGCGGAGCAGTGGGGACATCATCCGACGGCCCCAAAGGCGAGTAGTGCTCTTGCGCGACGGCGGCCACGGCGGCATCTTCACCTGCCGCTTCGATGTAATACCGCCCCATAAGTCCCTGGAGTTCGGGGAATTCGTAGACCATTTCCGAGCTGAGGTCGGCCTTGGCCAGGCGCGCGGCTTTTTCAGCCTGATCGGCATCGGCTCCGGTCACTGGGGCCAGTTCGCGGGCCAGGGCGGCGATGCGCCCGATCCGATCGGCCTGCGTTCCCAGTTTGTTGTGGAAGGTGACGTTTTCCAGCGCGCGGGTCCATTGTGCAATGTCCGATTTGGCGATGCGCAGGTCATTTTCCCAAAAGAACTTGGCATCGGCAAGACGGGCTGAGAGCACTTTCTGATTGCCCGCCAGAATGGTCGCGCCATTGTCAGCGGTTTCGCGGTTCGCAACAGTGACGAACCGTTCAATCCGGCCCGTTTTGGGATTGCGGACCGAGAAGAACTTCTGGTGTTCTTTCATCGAGGTTTGCAGCACCTCGGGCGGCAGGTCGAGGAATTCGTCGTCGATCCGCCCCATCAGGACAACCGGCCATTCGACCAGCCCGGCGACCTCGGCCAGCAGGCCCTTGTCTTCGACCAGTTCAAGACCGGCGGCAAAGGCCATGTTCTGGGCGTCGTTCCAGATGTGCTGGGCGCGTTCCTCGGGGGACAGGACGACAAAAGCCCGCTTCAGCTTGGCCGCGTAATCGTCGAAAGACGTGACCGAAAAGCGGTTGGGCGCCATAAAGCGGTGGCCTGCTGTGGTGTCGCCGGACGAAATGCCGTCGACATCCATTGGAACCACCTGCGCCCCGGCCTCATCCGTCAGAATGCACAGGATCGAATGCAGCGGACGCACCCAGCGCAAGCTGCCACTGCCCCAGCGCATGGACTTCGGCCAAGGGAAATTGCGGATGGTGGTTTCGAGCACTTCGGCAATGATCTCTGCCGCGGGGCGACCCGCCCTTTCGATGGTGGCAAAATAGATGGCCCCCTTGGGCGTTTCGCGTTCTTCCAGCTGATCACGGGTCAGGCCCGCGCCGCGCAGGAACCCTTCGATTGCCTTGTCGGGTGCGCCGACCTTTGGGCCCTTGCGTTCTTCCCGGATGGTGGGGCTTTTCGCCAGCAGCCCCTCGACCGCCAGCGTCAGGCGGCGGGGCGTGGTCAGGGCGGCTGCGCTTGCATAGGTCAGACCGGCCTCGACCAGACCATCGGTAATCCGCTTTTTCAGATCCTCGCCGGCACGGGCTTGCATCCGTGCGGGGATCTCTTCGGAGAACAGTTCGATCAGCAGGTCGGGCATTGTCGGTCCTTAGAAATTGACGATCGTCTGAATGACGATGGCATTGGCGATATCCACAAAGAAGGCGGATACAAGGGGCAGCACGATAAAGGCAATAGGCGATGGGCCATATCGCTTGGTCACGGCTGTCATATTTGCGATAGCGGTGGGTGTGGCCCCCAACGCAAAGCCGCCAAACCCGGCGGCCAGTACAGCGGCGCGATAGTTGGACCCCATGACCGGGAACAGCACCCAGAGGACGAAGAGCACCGCGAACACCGTCTGCGCTGTCATGATCACGGCAATGGCCATGCCCAGCTGCGCGATGGTCCAGAGTTGCAAGCTCATCAGCGACATTGCAAGAAACGCGCCCAGCGCAAATTCCGAAATCAGCGCCAGCGACGGTGTGCGCGACACTTTCGGAGCGCCGGGAAACAGCGCGTCCCGCAGATTGGCGATCACGATGCCCATGATCAGGCAGGGCACGAACAGCGGCAGCTTCAGCCCGGCGGCGGCAATTGATTCATTCAGCGCATACCCCGAGATGATCGCCAGGTTCAGGTGCAGCAGGACGCGCATGACGGTCAGATGATCGATGCTTGCGGAGTGCCCGTCATGCTCATCCGGCAATCCGACGCTGGGTTCTTCGTCAGGGCGGTCAGGCGTCAGGCCGCGCCGTTCGACCAACAGGCGCGCAATCGGTCCGCCAACCAGCGCAGCAAGGACCAATCCAAGGGTGGCGACTGCCACACCCAGTTCGGTCGCGCCGTCAAGGCCCGTTGCCTGCGCCACATCCGGCGCCCATGCAATTGCCGTTCCGTGCCCACCGATCAGGGCAGCCGATCCGAACAACACACCGGCCTGTGCGGGATAGCCGAAGATCGCCGCCCCAGCCGCGCCGATCACATTCTGAAAGACAATCGTCGCCAGAGTAAGAATCAAAAGCAAGATTAACGGCTTACCACCCGCAATGAGGTCAGACAGGCGGGCGTTCAGGCCGATCCCGGCAAAAAACAGGACCAGCAGGAAATCGCGGGCTGTCAGGCCAAAGGACAGTTCGATCCCGAATACCAGATAGAGCATCAGAACCACCAGCGAGGCCAGCAGGCCTCCTGTTACGGGTTCGGGGATGTTGAAATTGCGCAGGGTTGTCACACGTGCGTTGATCTCGGCCCCGATCAGATAGACCGCAAACCCCAGAGTGGCCGTCAGGAAATCGGGGATTTCTATGACATGGCCCACGATCTGCTCCTTCAGTTTTCCGGGCGCGGCGGGCATTCCTCGCCCACGACGGTACCGTCATAGGCTTTTTCACCACAATTGTTCAACGCGTGCCAGACATAGCCCTTGCCATCCGCGGTGATCGCCACAATCCGGTCGACGCCGAAATGGATGTTCTTCACCCCCATGAACGCCCGCGCCTGCCCGGATTCAAGCGCATCCGCCAAAGACACCGCATCGTAGCATTCAAACCATCCCGGTGCGGTCAGGGGTTCGGAGTTTTCGACAGGCACGTATCCAGCCATCTGGTCCGGCGACAATTCGGTTTCGAAGCAGGCACGATACCGGATCGGCGAACTGTCGGCGTCGATTGCCTGAAACCCGGAATAGGCGATGGGCTCGGGCACACCGCCCGCATCCGTCATCAGGGCAACGTCCTGCCCCGGTTGCGGTTCGACCTCATAATAATAGCCGTAGACCTGTAGATAATACATGCCGACGCCTGCCACGATGGCCGACAGCAGCAGAAGAATTGTCAGCAGTTTTCCCGTCATCTTTCAGGCCGCCTCTTTCAAGTTCTTGTAAAATAGGACAGGTTTCATCCGGGGACAGGCAGAAACGAGGTCAACGCGATGGAATCCACCCTTGCCGTCGGATTTTTCGGCGCATTGTTTGCGATCATGAACCCGGTCACCAACCTGCCGGTGTTTCTGAGCGTCACTCAGGACCTGTCCGCCGCCGAACAACGCAAGATTGCGGTCAAAACAGCGGTTTACTGCCTGATCCTTGGCGGCGCCTTTGCCTTGGTCGGTAGTCAGGCGCTTGGCCTTTTTGGCATCAGTGTCAATCATCTGCGCGTCGCCGGTGGTCTGGTTGTCATGATGATCGGCCTTAACATGCTGAACGGACACGAAAGCACCTCTCATCACGGGACGAAGGGGGAAAAGGACGCTTACCCCGAACCGGATACCGTCGCCTTTTATCCGCTGGCCTTTCCCGTTTTGGTCGGCCCCGGCACGATCACCACGCTGATCCTGTATGCACACCAGATCAAGAAGCCCGTAGAAGCCATTGTTTATGCTGGTGTATTCCTTGCCATTGTTGGCCTGCTTCTGATCACGTTCTGGAACGCGGCCTGGCTGGCCCAACGCCTTTCCGACACCGCGCGCGTGATCATGAGCCGCTTTATGGGGATGATTCTGGCGGCTATCGCCGTCAGCATGATCGCGGACGGCCTGAAAGCCCTGTTGCCGGGGCTGGCCTGATCGCCTCATCCGGCGCTGAACCCGGCGGCCTCGGTCTGCACAAAGGCATCCGCGCATTGCTTGGCCAGCGCCCGCACGCGCCCGATATAGGCCTGCCGTTCGGTGACCGAGATCACGCCCCGTGCATCCAGCAGATTGAAGATGTGTGACGCCTTGATGCATTGGTCATAGGCCGGATGCGCCATGATGATACGCTTGCCGGTTTTCGGGTCGTCATGTGCCTGCGCCAGGATAGTGGCGCATTCAGCCTCGGCCTCTTCGAAATGGCGCAGCAGAACCTCGGTATTGGCCACGTCAAAGTTCCAGCGGGCGTATTCCTCTTCCGTCTGTTTGAAGATGTCGCCGTATTTCAGTGGGCTGGGCGATTGCGGATCGTTGAACGGCATGTCCATCACGTGGTCGATGCCCAGCACATACATCGCCAGACGCTCGAGCCCATAAGTCAGCTCGCCCGAGACAGGCGTGCAGTCATGGCCGCCGACCTGCTGGAAATAGGTGAACTGGCTGACTTCCATTCCGTCACACCAGACTTCCCAGCCAAGCCCCCAAGCGCCCAGCGTGGGGCTTTCCCAGTCGTCTTCGACAAAGCGGATATCATGCAGGTCCATGTCGATGCCGATGGCCTGAAGGCTGCCCAGATACAGCTCCTGCAAATCCGGAGGGCTGGGTTTGATCAGCACCTGATACTGGTAGTAATGCTGAAGCCGGTTGGGGTTTTCGCCATAGCGCCCATCCGTGGGACGGCGCGACGGTTGAACATAGGCTGCGGCCCATGCCTTGGACCCCAGCGCCCGCAAAGTGGTAGCGGGATGGAACGTCCCTGCCCCGACCTCCATGTCATAGGGTTGCAGAATCGCGCAGCCTTTCGAGGCCCAGTAGGACTGAAGCCTAAGGATGATTTCCTGAAATGAACGCGGTGCACTGGTCGGTTCGGTCATGACATTTCCTCTGGGCGCCCCGTGCGCCCGGTTCCGGTCGGTTTGGCCCTTCCTATGCAAGGGGCCGAGGGGCGTCAACGGGGCTTTGGGCTGTGGCTGTATCTGCGCGGCCACACCACAAATTCCCCGCATTCACAGCATGGTATTTGGCAAATGAAATCGCGTATTCTGCACCTCAGTACAAACACCGCATAACACGGGCAGACTATGACACGCGTATTTTCAGCAATTCTTTTGTTTCTTCTGGTCGGCCTGCGCGCCGCGACCGCACAACAAGACCTCGGCGTCTGGGTTCAGGTCGAGGCGCAGCCGTCGCTGCGCGAAGCGCAGGACCGGGCGCAAGCCTATGCCAGCACCCTGCCCGATGTGAACGGGTTTCGGCTGAACAGCGGCTGGTATGCCATCGTCATTGGCCCCTATTCGCGCGGCGATGCCGAGCAGGTTTTGCGCGTATACCGGGCCGAGGGGCAGATCCCGCGTGACAGCTTTGTCGCGTTTTCAAGCGCGTTGGGGCAACAGTTCTGGCCGGTCGGCGAAAACGCGGTGAACCGCGACGTTGTTAGCGTGCTGACAGAACCGGCAGCACAGGCGGAAGAACCCGTGGCGGTTACGACCGCACAGGATTCGGATGAAACCCGCGAACAGGCGTTGCAATCCGAGCGCCTTTTGACGGCGCAGGAACGGAAAGACCTGCAAACAGCCCTGCAAGCGGCGGGTTTCTATAATTCGACTATCGATGGCGCTTTCGGTCAGGGAACCCGCCGGTCGATGGGCGATTGGCAGCGCTTCAATGGTTATGAGGCGACGGGCGTTCTGACCACGGTGCAACGCAAGGCCCTGATGGATGAATACAACGCGCCGCTGATCTCGGCCGGGATGGAACGGTATTCCGATGACGCAGCCGGAATTGCGCTGGACATGCCGTTGGGTACAGTCAGCTTTGATCGCTATGAGGCACCGTTCGTGCATTTCAAAAGCGCCTCGGATCTGAACGCCCAGGCCCTTTTGATCAGTCAGGAGGGTGACAAGAACACTCTGCGCGCCCTTTACGAGGTGATGCAGTCGCTTGAGATTGTTCCGCTGAACGGCCCGCGCGAGCTGGGTCGCGACCAGTTTACCCTTGAAGGGCGCGGCAATGGGATCGTGTCATTCACGCAGGCGCGGCTGGATGATGGAAAGATCAAGGGCTTTACACTCGTCTGGCCCGAAGGGGACGAAGCGCGCCGCCTGCGTGTGCAGGCTGCGATGGCGACCAGCCTGAGCACAACCGGCGCGGTTCTGGATGCCGCCGCCGGTGCGGATGCGGAACAGCGCATCGATCTGGTCTCGGGTCTTCAGATCCGCAAGCCCCGGTTGTCGCGGTCGGGCTTTTTCGCTGGCGCGGACGGCACGGTTCTGACGGTGTCCGAAGCCGCCGAAAGCTGCACCCGGATCACACTGGAAGGGGATCAGGAGGTGCAACTGGCGCTGACGGACCCGGAGCTTGGTGTTTCGGTCTTGCGCCCTGCAAAAGCTCTTGCCCCCATGAGTGTTGCTGCTTTCAGCACCACCCAACCGCGCATCCAGTCCGAAGTGGCCGTATCCGGCTTTTCCTACCAGGGGGCTTTGGGCGCACCGACGCTGACCTACGGCCAAATCGCGGATATCCGTGGCCTGAACGGCGAGACGGGTGTCAAACGGCTGGCGCTGAACGCACAGCCCGGCGATGCGGGCGGGCCGGTCTTCAACGACAGCGGCAACGTGGTTGGCATGCTGCTGCCCACACCGTCAGCGGGTCGTACCCTGCCCGCATCAGTCAGCCTTGCGGCAACCGTCGAGCGGTTGACAGAAATCCTGACGAAAGCCGGTGTTTCCGGTCAGTCGAGCGAGGAAACCACCCGGATTTCCCCCAACGAGCTGAACCGGCGCGCGACCGGAATGACGGTTCTGGTGCATTGCTGGGATTGAACGCGCGCAGATATTGAAACCAGACATTGAAACATCAAAGCGCCGCATGAACCTGCGGCGCTTTTATTTGTTACAGAATGTCCGGGGTCACGTGGATCAAGGTCGGGACAGGTGCATCGAAAGCCGCGCGAACCGCGCTCTGCATCTCAGCCAGAGATGAAGGGGCTGAGGCGCGCGCGCCAAAAGCCTCGGCCAGCTTGCAGAAGTCCGGGTTATGCGCCACCACTGCATTGGGCGCGATCTGGCTGCGGACCATGCTGTCTTCGATTTCTTTCAGTTTGCCATTGTCCCATAGGATGATCGGCAGCGACAAACCCAGTTCGACCGCAACACCCAGTTCCTGCATCGTATAGTGGAACCCGTAATCCCCGGCGATAACCGCAGTTGGTTTGCCGCGCCGTGCCACCGCGCCGCCAATTCCGGCCGGTAAACCATAGCCCAGCGTTCCGAACCCGGTCGGATGGTGCCAGTGATGCGGGTAGGCCATGTCCCACACCTCTTTCGCGACATAGGCGAATTGGGTCATGTCGGAATAGATCATGGTATCAGCGGGCATCGCGGCGCGCAGCGCATCGGCCACTGCTGCAATTCCGGGCCGTTCGGCATCCACCTCGGCCCGCCACCGGGCACGGGTTCCGGAAATCTCGTCGGGCGACCAGCCGGTTGCCGGTTTCAGGTTTTCGGTCGCCTGCCACAAGGCGCGGGCAAAGCTTTCGCTGTCGGTTTGCAATTTGATCGCGGCGCGATGGTGGTCGGACAGGACTTCGGGATCAAGGTCAACGCGGATCAGCGTTGACGAATGCCCAAGGTCGCTGCGCCACAGATCGACCTCGCCCAGTTCTGCGCCGACCGCGATGACCAGATCCGCCGAGGCGATAACCTCGGCGCTGCCGGGGCGCGGCAGCGACGCGCCAAAATCCAGCGGATAGTTTGCGCCCGGCAGCCCGCGCCCTGCGTATGTAGTAAAGCATGCAGCCCCAAGCTGTGTCAGAATCTGCCGCCAGTCGTTGGACTTGCAACCGCCCCCAAGAATGAACAGCGGCCTGCGCGCAAGGTTCAGCATCGAGACAACCGGCGATACGTCAGGCGGCAACGCCTTGGTGCGCAACGCAGGCTGGCTGGGGAAAGGTGCCGGGTCGGCCTCGGCCTGCAACTGCGCGATTGGCACCTGAATGTGCTTGGGGCGCGGGCGCGACAGCTCGAATTCTTCAAAGGCGCGTTCGACCAGCGCATAGGCGGCCTCGGCGGTGTTGGCCTGTGCCGACCAGTCGGCAACAGTTCCGGCCGCAAGGCGCTGGTCCTTCATCTGGTGCAACTGGCCGCGCAGGGCCTGTGTTTCATCAAGGCAGGACGACACCACCAGCATCGGCACCGAGTCGCTGTAGGCCTGCCCGATCGGCGTCATGATGTTGCACAGGCCGGGCCCGGTGATCACATAGGCAACCCCCGGCTTGCCGGTTGCGCGGGCATACCCATCGGCCATAAACCCCGCCCCCTGTTCGTGACGGGCCAGAACATGTTGGATGCCAGCCTCTTCGATGCCGCGATACATTTCCTGATTGTGAACGCCGGGTATACCGAAAATCACGTCCACGCCACGATCCTTGAGCATATGCGAAATCTGCGCGCCAAGGGGTCTTTTCATCAGCCTCTCCAGAATTGAACAGTGAAGATCGCGTAAACGGCCAACAGCTCGAGCCGCCCGACCAGCATCCCGATTGTCAGCAACCATTTAGCCGTGTCGTTGAGATTTGCGAAATTGCCCGCTGGTCCGATCTGATCGCCCAGACCGGGACCGACATTGGCCAGCGCGGTCGCTGCCCCGGAAACGGCTGTGATAAAGTCCAGACCGGTCAGCGCCAGCGCCCAGGACAGAACGCCCATCGACAGGACAAAGAACATGAAAAAGCTCATCACCGAGGTCAGAATACCCTGCCCCACAGGCCGCCCATCATAGAGCGGCACGAACACGCCATGCGGAGACCTGATCCGTTTGATCTGACTATTGATCGAGGCAAACAGCAGCTGATAGCGGAATATCTTGATCGAACATGCCGTCGATCCCGCGCAGCCACCTATCAGGCCGATCAGGAAGAACATCATGATCGGAAAGCTGCCCCAGCCCATGTAATCGACACTGGCATAGCCGGTGCCCGAGATGATCGAGGTGATGTTGAACAAAGATTCCCGAAACGCCTGTTCCCAGTGATGCGGAAAGACCGATGTCAGGAAAATCGACATGATGATGACCAGAACCAGAATGGTCGCCAGAAACACGCGAACTTGACTGTCTTTCCACAAGGACGCTGTATGGCCGTTTGCCAGCTGGACGTAGCGCACAAAAGGAAGCGCCGCCAAAATCATGAAGACCGACGCCGCATATTCGGCGGGCCCCGAGAAGGTTCCGAACGAGGCGTCATAATTCGAGAACCCGCCGGTCGAAAGCGTTGTCAACGCATGTACCAGGGCGTCGAAAAAGTTCATTCCCAGACCGGCGTAAACCAGCGCGCAGACAAGTGTCAGGAAAACATAGATAAGCGAAATCTGACCCGCGATTTCTTGCGCGCGGGGCAGGATTTTTCCCATTGTTTCAAAGCCTTCCGAGCGGAAGATTTGCATGCCGCCAACGCGCAGCTCGGGCAGGAATACCATGGCGACAACGATGATCCCGATGCCCCCCAGCCATTGCAGGATACCGCGCCACAGCAAAAGCCCCTGTGGCAGGGTGTCCAACCCGGAAATCACCGTTGAACCTGTTGTTGTCAGGCCGGACATCGCCTCGAAATACGCATCGACAAAGCGCAGCTCGGTTTCACCGAACAGAAACGGAATTGCGCCAAACAGGGGCAGCGCCGCCCAAACACCGGTTGTCAACAGGAAGGTCTGGCGGATGGTCAGCCCTTCGCCCACACCGTTCGAGCAGCTCATCGCCAGAACGGACCCGGTCAGCGTCGTGATAATCGCGCTTTCCAGAAACACGTGCCATTCCCCGCGCCCCTCGATCAGGTCCGCGAGCATAGGCAGCAGCATGGTCGCCCCAAGAATGGCGACCAGCAAGCCAATCACATATCCGACCGGGCGAAGATCCATCATGACGCGCAGGGTTGGCGTGCCAACCCGACCGTGTCAAGCAGATGATCCCGGTTTACCCGTCAGTTTTTGGCATCTGCTCCGGGCATCACGGGTGGTTTGGACGGGGCACGAGTTTTTCGCGCCTGCGGTTTGCGCGGCTCTGTGGCCGGGGCAGATTTCGCCTGCACCTCAGCCGGGGCAGGATCGGCCGGTGTCGGCTTAACCTGCGTTGCCTGAACAGGCGCCGGTTTTGCAGGGGCGGGCTTGGGCGTTACGGGCGACACGGCTGCGGTCGCAGGTGTCACCGTAGATTCAACAGGTTTTACTGCTATTTCATCCCTAACCGCTGGTGTCGGTTTGGCTGCCGCCGGGGGTGCTGCCGTGGGCCGCGGACTGGCTGAGAACTCAACCGGCGTGGCCGCCGGCTTGGACGGTGCAGGTTTGCGGGCCAGCTTTTTCTTGGGCGTTGACGATTTCACCGGTACGCGTTTCGCACGGTTCGCGGCGGGTTTGGGTTTGGCCACCGGTTTTTCCGCCGGTGTTTCCACCACAGGAACCGGTGCTGATGCTGCCAGGTGCAGGGCGTGGACCGGCACCATCGGCAGTTCAAGTGCCGAACGGGTCATGATCTGTGCGATCTTGATCTGGTTGACGATCGCATAGCCAGCCATGCGTATAGCTGCGGCCTGAAGCTCTAGCGGTTGGGTAATCGGATTCATTCCATAGATCTCCTCTGAAAACGATGCAGCCCGAAGAGTGAGGGTAAAGCGCCCTGCCCGCTCGGAGGGTCCGGGCGGAGGTAGGGGTCTTGCAGTCCAAGGCGTCTCACGTCTCGGCTTCCTTTCGGGTGACACACCATTAAGCGCGCCGGTGTGCCGAAGCTGCATTCCCCGTCAGGATACAGGAAGTCTTCACGCAATTGCAGCATTTTTGCTGCACTGCGGCGAATGAGCGCCTATCAGATAAATCTCTGATTAAATTCTAGCCACTTACCCGAGACGTTCAGCCAACGTGAAACAGGGTCGTAAACAGTTTCGGGTCCAGGCTGGACGCGGTGAAGGTTGGGCCTTCGGTCAGAATCGACACGGCGTCATGGCTGTGCAGGCTCTCTTGATGGCTTGCGACAACGCGAAAATCGCCAACGTGATGATCTGCCAAAAGCTCGGCGCAGAACAGGCGCGCGGCATCTTCGACAAAGATCGGATTGGCTGCGTTCAGCTCGGCAAATGCCTGTTCATCTTCGCGTTTCACCATGACCTGCGTTTCCGTCGGAACCGCACGGCGGCACAGCGCAATCAGGTCTTCAAACCACAGGCAATCCGCATCACAGTCCACGACAACCGAGATCCGCGCGACGGAGCGCTGCGAATGCGGCGTCGCCAGCTGACCACGCATCGACCGGGCATGTTCGCTGAGTTCCAAAGAACATGGGCAGGTCGAGGAATAGACATAGTCAAGGTGCATGATCTTTAGACGCACACCGTTCTGTTCGACCAGTTCCAGCGCTATATCGTAATACTGGTACCCTTCAAGGCCCGAGCGCAGGCTTTTGATCCTATCCGGGTAAGAAAAGCGCATCTGGATACGGGCGTCGAAACTGTCCAGATCGGACATGTAATCATCCAGAGCGGATTCCATGACCTCAAAGCTGAACGTCCGTTCCGCATGTTTATAGAAAGACCGCATGATCCGGGACATATTGATGCCCTTTTTCTCGGCCTCGAGGCTGACCGTGCCGGTGATCGAGGTTTCCAGCGTCAGGTCTTCACCCTCTTTCCGGTGGAACCGGATCGGCAGGCGGAAGTTCGAAATACCCACATGTTGAATCTGCTGTTTGGCCCCACGGATCAGGCTGGACGGGCCGTTCTGCAAATCCGGCAAGGAAGCGCGGTACGCTGCATCGACGGTAAAGTCATCGGGGTAAGCGCGCGAAAAGGGCGGATAGTTGCCCGCCGCCAGACCGGGCAGCAGCCGGGCCACAGCCGGGTCAAGCTGGTTTATATCGGCTTCCGAGGCGGACTTTGCCCATTGCCGCAAAACGTTCAAAGCCTCGGCAGCCTTGTCCCGATCCGGTTTTTCATCAATGTCGCGCGGGTGAACGTTCATCAGCGGCAGTTCCTTGGTTGGTCGTCGGACTATATATGACTGATGGTCTATTACCAGTCTAACCCGATACATCGGCAATAGCAGCCCGGATTGAAAAATCCGGCGCAAAACCGTCATCTCGCAACAGTTAGCGCCTTTTGAAGGCGGGAACAGCGGGCGGTGCGCCTAGCTGCCGCCCGAAACAGAGTGGCCGCATAGGCACGCAGCCAGCCCCCACGCACGAAATGGGCGCGCGGGGGGCTTTGGTTTATTTCTGCGAGGCTTCCAACGCTTGCTGAAGGTCGGCCAGCAAGTCACCGGCATCCTCAAGCCCGACGGAAAAGCGGACCAGACCCGGTGTAATGCCCAGCTGGTCCTTCTGCACGTCACTAAGACGCTGGTGCGTTGTTGTCGCCGGGTGCGTCGCGATGGATTTGGCATCGCCCAGATTGTTCGAAATCACAGGAATGGTCATTGCGTTCAGGAAGGCAAACGCCGCATCCTTGCCGCCCTTAATGTCCAGCGACAGCACGGTTCCGCCCTTGCCGCCCAACTGGGTCTGAACTAGCGCGTTCTGGGCATGGGTTTTCAGACCGGGGTAAAGTGTACGTTCCAGCGCCGGGTGCCCTTCCAGCGCCTCGGCAATCTTTTGCGCGCTTTCGGCTTGAGCATTGACCCGCAGCGCCATTGTCTCAAGACCCTTGAGCATGATCCACGCATTGAACGGGCTCAGCGCGCCGCCGGTATGCTTGAGATAGGGTTCAACGGTTCCGCGGATGAAGTCCTTGGTTCCGATGATCACACCGCCCAGCGCACGGCCCTGCCCATCGATATGCTTGGTCGCTGAATAGACGACCACATCCGCACCCTGCTGGATCGCGCGCGAGAACACCGGGGTCGAGAACACGTTGTCCACCACGACAACGGCTCCGACCCCATGGGCCAGATCGGCCACGGCGGCGATATCGATCACCTCAAGCGTGGGGTTCGACATGGATTCAAAGAAAACGGCCTTGGTGTCCGGGCGGATCGCAGCCTTCCACTGTTCCAGATCGGTGCCGTCAACAAAGGTCACGTCCACGCCATAGCGGCTCAGGATGTTTTCAAGGATATAGAGGCACGAGCCGAACAGCGCCTTGGCCGAAACGACATGGTCCCCGGCCTTCAGCATCGAGGTCAGCGCGCCGTTGACGGCGGCCATACCCGAGGCCGTCGCAAACGCATCTTCGCCGCCTTCCAGCGCCGCGATGCGTTGCTCGAACATGGACACGGTCGGGTTGCCGTAACGGGCATAGATGAACTCGTCCGGGCCACATTCCAGAAATCGGGCCTCGGCCTGTTCAGCGTTTTCGTAGACGAAACCCTGCGTCAGGAAAATCGCCTCGCTCACCTCGTTATACTGGCTGCGACGGATGCCGCCATGGACGGCTTGGGTGCGTTTGTTCCAGTTCTCGCTCATCTCAATCCTTTCAGCCTCGGGTGGAGGCAAACAAAAAACCCCAGACGCGGCCAAGCGAAAGGGGTCTTTCATCCTGACCTTTTAGCGGTGTTGTTTAGCGTGGCCCGCAATCCGGTAACAAATCGCCACGTAGCTTCAGGATCGCAATACGCCTCGGGCGGTTCTCGGTCAAGCCCGGCCTGCGGTTCGGTCACGCTTTCGTAAGCGGTACTTGCCGAACCGGCAGAAACCCGCATGATCCCCGTCAACATCAGGAGAACATATGGCTGACCCGATTGATCTGTATTTCTGGCCGACACCGAATGGCTGGAAAGTTTCCATCGCCTTGGAAGAGATGGAGCTGCCCTACACCACCCATCTGATCAATATCGGCAAGGGTGACCAGTTCGACCCCGGTTTCCTGAAGATCGCGCCCAACAACCGGATGCCCGCCATCGTCGATCCCGACGGGCCGGACGGCGCACCTATTTCGGTTTTCGAAAGCGGCGCGATCCTGATGTATCTGGCCCGCAAGACCGGGCGGTTCTATGGCAGGACCGAGCGCGACCGGATCGCGGTCGAGGAATGGCTGATGTGGCAGATGGGAGGCGTTGGCCCGATGGCGGGTCAGGCGCATCACTTCCTGAAATACGCCCCGCAACTGGACCCGCCACAGGACCTGCCCTATGCCAAGGACCGCTACCGCGCCGAGGTCGCGCGCCTTTACGGCGTACTGGACCGGCGGCTGGCCGAAAACGAGTATGTCGCGGGCGATTTCTATTCCATCGCCGACATGTCGATCTGGGGCTGGGCCAGCCTGTGGGAAGGTCAGCAGCAGGTACTGGAGGACAAGCCGCACTTTGCCCGCTGGCTGGAGACCGTCAGCGCCCGCCCAGCCGTTCAGGCCGGACGCGCGCTTTATGCCGAGTTGCGAGGGGATCACCGGGACAAGCAGGCGCAGAGCGTTTTGTTCAAGCGGTAGGCTTGTTCCATGGCCGGTTTTGAGGTCAATCTTACGTATGCTGCGTGATGCGCGAATATCCGCCTTTGCTATTGTATAGGTTTGGCAAATCATTACATGAGCGACGGAAATCCTTCAGAAAGACCCACTCAAGATGTACGCGGCATTATTTGTCGTTTTTGGCCTTGTTGGCTTAGTGGTCGGTGGCGAATTGGTGGTGCGCGGATCGGTTTCTGCTGCCAAGTCGTTCGGTATTTCACCGATGGTCATTGGACTGACACTGGTTGGCTTCGGAACGTCAACACCGGAACTGGTTACAAGCTTGCAAGCCGCGCTTTCCGGTTCTTCAGGCATTTCAATTGGGAATGTTGTCGGCAGCAACATTGGAAACATTCTTCTAATACTCGGCATCGCAGCACTCATCGCGCCTATCGCCGTGAACCCGAGAGCACTCCGCCGGGACGGTACGGCGGTCGTGATAGTAACTCTCCTTTGTTTAAGCGTAGTTCTATACGGCGAAATCAGCCGGCTGATCGGCGCAGGGCTTGTCGTCACCTTGGCGGCCTATCTGGGCTTCACACTGTGGTCTGAGTATAGGTCCGAAGGCACGCCAGCCGCAGCTGTCTACGAGAACGAAGCAGAAGCCGTAGTCGGCCCAGAAACATCACTTGCCGTGTCGTTACTGATCACCGTTGCAGGGCTGGCGATCACGATATTTGGGGCAAAGCTCTTGGTGACAGGTGCCGTGTCTCTTGCCGAGACAGCGGGGCTTTCGGAGACGGTAATTGGGCTGACAATTGTTGCAATCGGAACCTCAATGCCGGAGCTCGTCACTTCAATCATCGCAGTTCGGAAAGGTGAGGGAGATGTCGCACTCGGGAACGTCTTGGGCAGTAACATCTTCAACATCTTGGGTATCCTTGGCGTAACTGTCCTGGTGCAACCTATGGTCATTCCTGGCGAGATTATTCGTCTCGATATCTGGGTTCTGTGTGCCTCAACGCTTGTCCTTATCGGGTTTGCCCGAAGCGGCTGGTCAATCAGTCGGCGCGAGGGCGGGCTCTTTGTGCTCGCTTACGTTGTCTATCTTGGTGTGCTTCTGGCTCGGTAAGCGTTCACTCGGATAGCCTAGCTGTCTAATGAAGCGGACCTTTACAGCGGTGCAGTTATGGCCCGCTTTGTCCCCGTACCAGGTTACTCCGCCCCGCACCAACACGACCAGCACCCCCGGCGGCGAATCCTTGGCGCAGGGTGACCTGTCAGCGAAACTGGAATTCAGGTTCCGCGGGGAAAGACATGGAAATACCTGTCCAGTGCCCATTGCGCAGCCTTGCAACGTTCCGCCCGTCAACACGCATCCGGGTTGTCAGGACAAATGCGGCCTGCCCTTTGTTCGCTCCGGCTTTCTGGGCTGCGCCGTCAGAACGCTCTGCCCTTTCGAAAAGCATCCCATCGGGTTTTGCCGACCGCCGGGACCGAAAGCTCGGGATCAAATGCGGCTTTCGATCCGCTTTCTCCGCCGAGCGCGACGCCTCCATCCGCTTGAGTTGCTGCAACTCCGACCGAAGCCTTTTTGCAGTCTCAACCTGCCTGCGTTCAAAGGAATAAGCGCTTAACGCCTCATCGATCATTCGGGCGGTATGAACATATCCCGCTGAACGCGTGAGTTCCGAGAGCTCAGCCAGACGGTCGGAAATCCGGCTTTCTTCCAGAGAGACGGTATTTTCGAGCGATCCTTGATGTGTTGCGTTGGGCATCCGAACTGACTCTGAAAAGACGTTGAGTGATGCGCAATCCGGCCCGAGCTTTGACACAAGCCGATGCGCAAAGATGCGTGTCACTACGCGCCCGGTGCCAAAGAGTCGACCATCCCGCGTTCAAGTGGCGGAAAAGCGCCTTAGTCGCGCATTTGGGGCATAGAAAACATACCGCCCGTTCTTCAGGCGCGGGTTTGCGGCACTGCGACGGACAATGTCGGATTGATCCGCACAGCAGACCTAACCCTGCCCCTGCACCAGCAGGTCCAGCATGCCCGAGATATCCTCGATCTCTTCCGCGATCACATGGGTCACCGAATGCGCCCGCTGCATCCGGCCCGTCACCTTCAGCAACCGCCCCGAGATCACCGCACGGCGGAAGCGTTCGTAGATTTTGCGCCAGACCACCACGTTGACGATCCCGGTCTCATCCTCAAGCGTCAGAAAGATCACGCCTTTGGCCGTCCCCGGCCGCTGCCGCAGGATCACCAGCCCGGCCACGGCCACACGCGCCCCTTCGGGCGGGGCCTCCAGCTGGGCGGAGGGCAGACAGGACGGCGGTCGCGGCCAGTCCCGGTTTGAAATCGCGCGGTGAAAAGGGGCAGTAAACATAAGAACAAAAATAGAACAAAATACAGGAAAGTCCAGACACGGCGCAAGGAGTCGCAAATGAGGCTGGAAACACCTAACTCCCTTCACTAAGGAAGGTTTCGAACATCGCAAAAGGAAGACGCACGCAATGGCAAAGATCACCTATGTCGAGCATGGCGGTACCGAGCACACTGTCGAGGTCGCCAACGGACTGACTGTCATGGAAGGGGCCCGAGACAACAATATTCCCGGCATCGAGGCCGATTGCGGCGGTGCCTGCGCCTGCTCGACCTGCCATGTCTATGTCCACCCCGACTGGGTCGAGAAGATCCCGGCCAAGGACGACATGGAAGAGGATATGCTGGATTTCGCCTATGAGCCCGACCCGGCCCGCTCGCGCCTGACCTGCCAGATCAAGGTGACCGACGCGCTGGACGGTCTGATTGTCCAGATGCCCGAAAAGCAGATCTGATGCTGTCCAAAGCGCCGCGTCAACCCGCCCGCCTGTGGCAATGTCGGGTGCGCAGCGCTTTGCTCCCTTTTGGCATGTGGTGCGCGCTGCCAATCGCAGTCCCGGCGGACACCATCACCGACGCTCGCTTCACGGAACCAACCACGCGATACGCGCATGGTGTTTTGGGCGACAACATCGAATACGGCGCGCTGGAACTTGTGGTCAATGACACAGTCGTAACGGTTCTCCTGCCACAGGACCGTGTATTCGAAGACCTCGCGCCGCGTCTGGCAGACATCGACAGGGACGGCGCGGTTGAAGCAATTGTCGTTGAAACGCAGGACACAACAGGCGCTCAGCTTGCGATCTACAACGCCGCTGGCGAAAAAATCGCGGCCACACCTCATATCGGCGCACGTTTCCGCTGGCTCGCCCCGGTCGGTGCTGCTGATCTGGACGGTGACGGCAATATCGAAATCGCCTATATCGACCGCCCCCACCTGGCCAAAACCCTGCGCATCTGGCGCTTCAAAGATGGCGGCCTGACCGAAATCGCCGCTCTGCCCGGCCTGACCAACCACAAGATCGGTGAGGATTTCATTTCCGGCGGCCTGAGGAGCTGTGGTGAACTCCCTGAGATGATCCTTGCCAGCGCCGACTGGTCGCAGATCATCCGTGTTTTTTATCAGGATGGCTGGCATCTGACGGACCTGGGCCCGCTCAAACACCGCGACAGTCTCACATCAGCCCTGAATTGCTGATCCGCTTCTTCATCTGGCCAATAATATCCTGGGGGTGAGCGGTTGAAAGGAAATCGTACAGTGGACGATTTCGACCGCGAACGCGCGCAGCGCCGGGAGGCCGCAAGGCCGAGGGGGCAAAGCCCCCTGCCCGATCATCCCTCCAAAGCGCGCCAGCCGATATCGCTGCGATAGAACCCTTCGGGCCAATCCACGGCATCAACCATCTGATACGCCCGGTCGCGCGCCTCTTGCAGCGTTTTTCCGCGCGCGGTCACGTTCAGAACGCGCCCGCCGACAGCCTGCACCTGCCCCGCAGCCTCGCTAGTGCCGGCATGAAACACCATATTGCTGCTGTCCTCGGGCAAGCCGTCCAATCCTTTGATGACCGTGCCCTTCTCGTAGGTTCCCGGATAACCTTTGGCCGCCATCACGACCGTCATCGCGTGATCATCAGCCCAGTTGACCCGCATCTCGCCCAGCCGCCCTTCGGCGGTGGCATGCAACAGGTCCATCGCCTGCGCGCCCAGACGCATCATCAGGACCTGACATTCCGGGTCCCCGAAACGGACGTTGTATTCCACAAGGCGCGGCTGGCCGTCCTTGATCATCAGCCCCGCATAGAGAATTCCCTGAAACGGTGTGCCCCGGCGCTTCATTTCAGCAATGGTAGGGCGCACGATTTCTTCCATCGCGCGCGCTTCAACTTCAGCACTCAGAACCGGCGCCGGAGAATAGGCACCCATCCCCCCGGTGTTCAGGCCGGTATCCCCTTCGCCCACCCGCTTGTGGTCTTGTGCCGTACCGATGGACAGGATGTCTTGGCCATCGCACAGAACAAACAAAGACGCTTCTTCGCCGTCCATAAACTCTTCGATCACGACCTCGGCCCCCGCGCCACCAAAGGCACCTCCGAACATGTCGTCAATGGCGTCAAGCGCCGTGTCTTCGTCCATGGCCACGATCACGCCCTTGCCGGCGGCCAGACCATCGGCCTTGACCACGATTGGCGCGCCCTTTTCGCGGATATAAGCCTTGGCGGGTTCGGGCGCGGTGAACCGCGCATAAGCGGCGGTGGGGGCATGTGCCGCGTCGCAGATTTCCTTGGTAAAGCTTTTCGAGGCTTCCAGCCGGGCCGCTTCGGCAGACGGTCCGAAAACCAGCACCCCGGCTTCGCGCAGGCGATCCGCCACTCCTGCTGCCAAGGGAGCCTCGGGGCCGACAATCACGAAATCAATCGCGTTTTCTTCGGCAAAGCTGACGACGGCCCCGCCGTTTTCGATATCCAGAGCGGCACAATCAGCGATCTGAGCGATCCCGGCATTGCCCGGCGCCACGATCAGACGGTCGCATTTGGGGTTTTGCATCACCGCCCAGGCCAGGCTGTGTTCGCGCCCGCCGCTGCCGAGAATAAGGATGTTCATGGGGTCGTCTCCGATCTGCTTGGCCTCGCCTGCGCGGCGTTCTAAGCTGGGTGAGCATTTGAAACAAGGCGCTGAAATGTCCGACCTGCTTGATGACCCGATTCCGGGCCAAAACACCCCTGAATACACGGTTTCCGAGGTATCGGGCGAGGTAAAACGCACGCTGGAAGGCGCGTTCGGGCGAATCCGCGTGCGCGGCGAAGTTGGCCGCGTGTTCAAGGCCCGATCCGGGCACCTGTACTACGACATCAAGGACGACCGGAACGTTTTGGCCTGCACAACATGGAAAGGTCAGGTTTCCAGCCTCTCGGTCGTGCCAGAGGAAGGGCTGGAGGTTGTCGTCACCGGTCGCCTGACCGCTTTTGGCGCGCAATCCAAATACAACCTGAATGTCGATGAAGTTGCCGTAGCCGGTCAGGGCGCGCTTATGGCCTTGCTGGAAAAGCGCAAGAAACAGCTTGAGGCCGAAGGTCTGTTTGCGCCCGAGCGTAAGAAGCCCCTGCCGTATCTGCCGCAGATCATCGGCGTCGTGACATCGCCTTCGGGCGCGGTGATCCGTGACATTCTGCACCGGCTTCGGGACAGGTTCCCGCGCAAGGTGCTGATCTGGCCCGTAGCCGTGCAGGGCGCAAACTGCGCCCCCGAGGTTTCCCGCGCCATCGAAGGGTTCAACCAGTTTACACCCGGTGGCGCACTGCCCCGTCCTGACCTGATCATCGTGGCCCGTGGCGGTGGGTCGATCGAAGATCTTTGGGGCTTCAACGAAGAAAGTGTCGCGCGCGCCGCCGCCGCATCGGAAATACCGCTGATTTCGGCCGTCGGGCATGAAACCGACACGACCCTGATTGATTTCGTCTCGGACCGCCGCGCGCCTACACCCACAGCTGCGGCAGAGCTGGCCGTGCCGGTCCGCATCGAACTGCTCGCCTGGACCGGAGAGCAAGGCGCCCGTCTGTCGCGCGCGGCAACGGACGCGGTGCAGCGCCGTTCGCAAAGGCTGCGCGATTTGTCCCGCGCCCTGCCGCGCCCTGACAGTCTGTTGAACTCCCCCAGACAACGCCTTGATTTGATTGCAGATCGCCTGACCCCAGCTTTGACGCGAGGAGTGCAAAACCGTCGCCTGCAAGTGGTGGAACTGTCTGCGCATCTGCGCCCGTCAACTCTGCGCGGTCTGGTTTCGGCCCGTCAGGAATCACTGCGCAACCTGTCTTCTCGCCTGTCCCTGCGACCGATTCAACGCGAGATCGGCCAGCACGCGCAAAACCTTGCCCGGCTTGGTGACCGGCTGAACGCGGCGCAGACCACGCGGCTGGATCGTCTGAAACATCAGCTTGAGGCCACCGACCGCCTGCGCGAAACGCTCAGCTACAAGGCCACGCTGGAACGCGGA
Source organism: Ruegeria sp. AL2 (assembly GCF_056540845.1). Classification (NCBI taxonomy): domain Bacteria; kingdom Pseudomonadati; phylum Pseudomonadota; class Alphaproteobacteria; order Rhodobacterales; family Roseobacteraceae; genus Ruegeria; species Ruegeria sp. AL2. The sequence continues at coordinate 216,464 of NZ_JBQFXM010000002.1, read as the reverse complement.
TATGCTGTGGTCCGCGCAGATGGGAATGTCATCACGACCAAAGCCGAGGCCGCGAAACATACGGCGCTGGACATCGAATTCGCCGATGGCATTCTTGGCGCCGGGACAGCCGCAAAGCAGCCCAACCGGAAAACCAAACCGGATGCACCAGGTCAGGGATCGTTGTTCTAAGCCATGCTGACAATCTGGGCCCGCAAAACGTCATCGAATGTTCAGGCCCTGATGTGGTGCGTCGGAGAGCTGGGGCTGCGCTTTCATCGCCACGATGCAGGGCACAGGTTCGGTGGGCTGGACACCGATGCCTTTCGCAAGCTGAACCCGAACGGCACCATCCCAGTACTCCAGGATGGTAATCACCCACCGCTGTGGGAGACCGGCGCAATCCTGCGCTACCTGGCGAATGCCTATGGCGGGAATGCGTTCTGGCCGCGCGACCCGGTCCAACGGGCCGAAGTCGACAAATGGGCGGAATGGGCCAAGATCAACATTGCGATGGATTTCACGGTACCCGTGTTCTGGCAGGTTGTGCGAACTGCTCCGGCGCAGCAGGACCAACACGCGATTAAACAGGCCGTTGCCGCACTGGAAAGCAAACTGGCACTTGCCGATACCCGGCTATCAGAAAACACCTACCTGTGCGGGTCCGATCTGACGCTGGCCGATATTCAGCTGGGACATATCCTCTATCGCTATTACGACATTGCCATATCCCGCAGGGTCCTGCCCAACCTGCGGCGCTATTACGAAAAGCTGACAGAAAGACCTGCATATCAGGAGCATGTCATGCTCAGCTATGATGAGCTTCGGGTGATCTAGTCAGACACCGACGTCGGGGCCATAACACACCATTTCTTCACCGATATCTTCCGCCTCGTACAGTTCGGTCGCCTGCGGGTCGCCTTCAAACTGCGCGACAAGGCCACCACCGGATCGCGTAAAGACCCAGCATTGCGGATCAAACCGGTCTTCGTAGATGAAACAAATCTGCTCTTCCTGCTGATACCAGACACCTTCCTTGCAATCGCCATCCAGAAAAGACCAGATCACGCGGCGGTTGGGCAAATAGCGTTCGACCCCGTAGACGTGCCCTTCGAACCCGTAAAACAGGGTCTTGCCCCGCGTATAGGTGTCGAATTCGGGGCCGGACAAAGGGGTCTGGGCCACAGCGGGCGGTGCGGCAAAACAGGCGAGAATCATCAGCGCTCGGAACATACGCCCATTGTGTCAGATGCGATCCGGCGACGCCATTCACCCTTTGGCCGAGGTTTGGCGAAACACGCTTAACTCCACGTAAGCGCTTGATTATATGCCCCGCTCGGGATGATGGTATTCGAAAACCGCGGTGAGGTGACATGACAACCTTTCTCTTCTGGATCGCCCTTGGCTGCGCATTGGGATACCTGCCCCTGACGGTCCGACCAGCCAGTTCCTTGCGCACTGTGCTGAAAACCGCCTCGGTCGCCGTGTTGGCAGTCATTGCGGTTCTGCAAGGCGGCCCATGGATGCTGGCCGTTGCGCTTGCTCTGTGCGCGACCGGGGACGCGCTGTTGTCGCGTGAAACGGATGCCACGTTCATGGCTGGTATTGCCGCTTTTGCCGCCGGGCATCTGGCCTATATCGCCCTGTTTCTTTCGCATCCCGCCAGTTCCGCCAGCCTGATCTGGGATGCCCCCGCGATCGTGTGGTCTCTGATCATTCTGGGCATTGTCATGGCCACCTTGCTTGCCTCTCGGGCCGGAGATCTGAAAGGCCCTGTTCTGGCCTATATACCGATCATCCTTGGCATGGGGATCACCGTGCTGGCGCTGCCCCAGACAGGTGCCCTGCGATGGGCGTTTCCGGCTGCAATCGCCTTCATCGCGTCCGACCTGATCCTTGCAACGGAAAAGTTCCTGCTGCCTGCGAACCATCCCGCCCACAAGCTGACTCCCTATCTGATCTGGCCGCTCTACTGGGGCGCGCAATTTGGGTTCGTCTTCGCTTTTGCGTGACCCTTTGCAACTGCCGCAAATCCGCATTAGGTGAAAGGAACACCTGCGGAGACCAAATATGGCGTTTTTCTCAAAGCTAAAGGACAAGCTGTTCAAATCCTCATCCCGCCTCGAACAGGGGCTGGACGCCATCGTCGAGGATGGTGGCGAGGAAATCGCCGCACCCGACCCAGTCCTCCCCGAACCAGAGCCCGAGCCGCAACCGGTCCCGGAAATTCCGGCCCCTGAACCGGCGCAGGAACCGGCTGAACAACCTGCCCCCGCGCCGGCAGACCCCAAGCCCATTGCCCCACCGCCGGAAATTCCCGAATCCAAAGGCATCCTGAACCGCCTGTTCAGCCGCGGCGGCGCCGCCACTGAAATGCGCCGCACGCTGGATGACGACATGCTCGAGCAGCTCGAAGAGCTGCTGATCGCTTCTGACATGGGCGTCGACACCGCCCTCCGTGTCACCTCGAACATGGCCGAGGGGCGCTTTGGGCGCAAACTCTCGACCCGGGAAATCAAACAGCTTTTGGCGCAGGAAGTGTCCCGTGTGATGGAGCCCGTGGCCAAGCCCCTGCCGATCTATCCCAAACGCCCGCAAGTGGTGCTGGTCGTCGGCGTCAACGGCTCGGGCAAGACCACGACCATCGGCAAACTGGCCAGCCAGTTCAAACAGGCTGGCAAAAAAGTCGTCATCGCCGCCGGTGATACCTTTCGTGCTGCGGCCGTCGAACAGCTGCAAGTCTGGGGCGACCGCGCCGGGGTTCCGGTTCTGACCGCGCCCGAGGGCTCGGACCCCGCCAGCCTCGCCTTTGACGCGCTGACCCGTGCTCAGGCCGAAGGTGCGGATCTGCTGATGATCGACACCGCCGGACGCCTGCAAAACCGTACCGACCTGATGGAGGAGTTGGCCAAGATCGTCCGCGTCATCCGCAAGGTTGACGAGACCGCACCGCACAACACCTTGCTGGTCCTCGATGCCACCACGGGCCAGAACGCGCTGAGCCAGGTGGAAACCTTCCGCAAGCTGGCCGATGTCTCGGGCCTGATCATGACCAAGCTAGACGGAACCGCCAAGGGCGGTGTTCTTGTCGCGCTGGCCGACAAGTTCGGTTTGCCGATCCACGCAATCGGCGTGGGAGAGCAGATTGATGACCTTGCCCCCTTCGACCCCGAAGAATTCGCCGCCGCCCTGACCGGGCTCGACAAGGGCTGATCCGCCTCTTCATCTGGCCCAAAATATCCTCGGGGGTGTGGGGGCAGACAGCCCCCACCCCTCTCCGCCCTGCAAAAGGTTTGCGTATTTGAGCGACTGGCTGATTTCACTTGAAGGCACCGAAGCCGGTCACCAACTGGCGCTGGCACTAGCGTTGATGGCTGCCTTCCTGCACGCCGCGTTCGGGGCGCTGCAGAAAGGCCGCCATGATCCATGGCTGTCCCGCGGCGCCATTGACGCCAGCTATGGCCTGATGGCCGCCCCGTTTGCCTTTTTCGTGGTTCCCTGGCCTGAACCTCATATGTGGCCGATCTTCGCCCTCGTCTGGCTGATCCACATTGCCTACAAGACGCTGCAGGCCGCGGCGTACACCAAGGGGTCCTACACGGTCGTCTATCCCGTCGTGCGCGGGACAGGCCCGCTGTTTACGGTCATTGGTGCCTATCTTCTGTTCGGTGAAACATTCTCGGCCGTTCAGTGGCTGGGCGTGGCCACCCTGCTGGCCGGAATATTTGGGTTGGCCGCCTACAACTTCAGGTTCCTGGAAACCAACAGGGATACGCTGGGCATCGCGTTGACACTGGCGATCATCACGGGCCTGTTTGTGGCGCTTTACACCACCTATGACGCCTATGGCATACGCGCCACCGCCGACCCGTTCACATTTCTGGCCTGGTTCTTCATGATCGACGGCGCGGCGATGCCGGTCTACGCCTTCCTCAGATGGCGCGCGATGACACATCGCCCTGCACCCGGCCCGCTGATGCTGCGGGGTCTGGCCGGCGGCATCATCGCGCCTTTGTCCTTTGGGTCGATCATGCTGGCCACACGGCTGGACAAAGTCGGCGAAGCCGCCGTCCTGCGCGAAACCTCAACCGTCTTTGCGGCGCTGATCGGCTGGCTTGTCCTGAAGGAGACCGTTGGCCCAAGACGCATTGCATTGATGGCATTGATTGCACTCGGCGCCGTAATAGTTGAAATGGGCGGGTAAGCAGCAGGACATACCGATGACAGGCAAAAAAGATATCAACCCATTTCTGAAACAGGTGCTGGAGCTTGGCCCGCCGCTGGCCTTCTTCTTCATCTACCTGCGCTTGCGCGATGACAGCTTTCTGATCGGTGGCACCGAGTATTCCGGCTTTATCATCGCCACGATTATCTTCGTCCCCTTGATGCTGGGGGCAATGGGTATCCTGTGGTACCTCACAGGCCAGCTTAGCCGGATGCAGATTTTCACGGCCTTCATGGTCATTTTCTTTGGTGGCCTGACCGCATGGTTCAATGACGAGCGGTTTTTCAAGATGAAAACCACGCTTGTCTATGGCCTGTTCGCCCTGATCCTTGGCATCGGGTTGCTGCAAAAGAAATCTTATCTGGCCTACGTACTGGATGAAATGCTGCCTATGAAGCACGAAGGCTGGATGATTCTGACGCGCCGCCTTTGCGCCTGTTTCGCCGTTCTGGCCGCCGCAAACGAGTTTGTCTGGCGCACCATGTCGACGGACCTTTGGGTCAAAATCGAAACCTTCGGATTTCCCATCGCGCTGATGGCCTTCCTGATGCTGCAATTCAGCATCCTGCAACGCTATATGGACGACCCGGAACAGAAATAGCTGTCCTGACGTCGCAATACCTGCAAAACAAACAAAATTCTTGGCTTAGCCGCCGAGCTATGGGAAGTTGTGCCACCACCCACACTCACACCTTACCCAAGATCGGTGTATACATGACGGCCTTTCCCACCAGCGGCTTCCTTTCGGAGGCCTCCGACGGGCTTAGAGAGATGCTTTCGGCGCAGGCGACCGACATCTCGCTGGCTCAAGGCGAAACCCTATTCGAACAGGGCGATGAAGGCGATTCGCTCTATGCCATTCTGGAAGGCACGCTTGAAGTGTCCTTTCTGGCGATGAGCGGGCGAAAGCTGACGCTGACCCTGATGCGCCCTGGCGAAGTCTTTGGCGAAATTGCGCTGTTTGACAACGGCCCGCGCACGGCGACTATTGCGGCGGCCGAGCCATCGCGCGTTTTGCGCGTACGTCGCAATGACGTCATGAACCAGATCAGAAAACAGCCTGATCTTGCCGTGGATCTGATCCGGTTGGCCGGGGTGCGCATGCGATGGATGGGGTTGCAGCTGAACGAGCAGGTCTTTTTGCCCATGCCCATTCGATTGGCCCGAAAGCTGTTGCATCTGTCGGAATTGCAGGACGACCCAACGCAGCGCATCACCTTGTCGCAGAGCGAACTGGCCGAATTTGTCGGGGCCACACGCGAGGCCGTTTCCAAGACGATCTCGATCTGGAAACGCGACAATATTGTCGAATCCTCGCGCGGCGGATTGCTGATTCAGGATTTCGACGCTTTGCGGGAACTGGCCGATTCCGAACTTATCTGACCCAGTGTGATCTGGTTCACATACGAAGAGGTCGGCGTTGACCTAAGGTGAAGTTGTTACCGTAGGAGGTCAGAGAATCATCCCCGATATCTGTCCACTGATCTCTCCCTGTATCTGAGCCATACGCAATTACCGCGTATGGCTCATTTTCTTTCTGCATGCCTCTTCAGGTGTTCAGGCAATGAAAAGGCCGGGTGCTTGTCCCGGCCTTTTCTAATCACTCTTCCAGGCTTAGCGCCACAAATCGCGGCTCGCCCCCCCTGCGGACCAAAAGCAGCAGGGATTTCCGCCCAGCCTCTCGCGATTGGTCCATTCGGGCCTCCAGATCCGCGATGGTTTCCACCTTTTGCTGACCCGCTTCCGTAATCAAGTCACCCGCGCGCAACCCTTTCGCGTAGGCTTCAGACGCTTCGTCGACATTCGAAATCACCAGACCTTCGGCATCTGCATCCAATCCCATATCCGCGCGCAGCGTATCTGTGAGCGGGGAGATGGTCAGCCCGAGAATATCGGCGTTTTCTTCGACCGGAGCATCTTGCGTTTCTTCTTCGTCATCTTCTTTGCTTTCTGCGTCTTCGCGGCGTCCCAGCGTGACCAGAATTGTCTGCGTGCCGCCATCGCGATGCACAATGACCCGGACAGCTTTGCCGACTTCTGTTTCGCCAACCTGACGGACCAGACCACGGGTGTCTTCGACTTCGACACCGTCAAAGCTGATGATCACGTCGCCTGCTTTCAGACCGGCCTCCTGGGCGGGGCCTTCCGGAACATCGCTGATCAGCGCGCCGCCGGGCTTTTCCAGCCCCATGGCCTCGGCCATGTCCTCGGTCACGTCCTGAATGCGGACACCCAGCCAGCCGCGCCGGGTTTCACCAAACTCGCGCAGCTGATCGACAACCTTCACTACCACGTTCGACGCCATCGAAAAGCCGATGCCGATCGAGCCACCGTTGGGCGAGAGGATGGCGGTGTTCACGCCGATCACTTCGCCGTCCATGTTGAACAACGGACCGCCCGAGTTGCCCCGGTTGATCGCCGCATCCGTCTGGATGTAGTCGTCATAAGATCCGCTGAGCGCACGGTTGCGGGCGGATACGATACCAGCGGATACAGAAAAGCCCTGACCAAGCGGGTTGCCCATGGCAATAACCCAATCACCCACACGCGCCACGTCGCTGTCGCCGAATTGCACGTATTTCAAGGGGCCGGACGCTTCGACCTTGAGCAGCGCGATATCGGTTTTCTCATCGGTTCCGATGACCTTGGCCACCAGTTCTTTTTTGGGCTGCCCGTCGCCGGGGAAGAATTCTATGAGGATTTCATCAGCTTCCGCAATGACGTGATTGTTGGTGACAATAAAGCCATCCTCGGAGATCACAAAACCCGACCCAAGGGCGTTGCTGCGTCGGGGCGGGCCGTTGTCATTGCCGCCGTTGCGATCCTGAAACTCGCGAAAGAAATCCTCGAACGGAGACCCCTCGGGCACGATGCCCTGCGGACCTGTCTGACCTTCGATCAGGGTGCTTGTGGTGATGTTCACCACGGCCGGGCTGATCTTTTCCGCCAAGGGCGCAAGGCTTTCGCTTCTGGCCTGAGCGGAAACCGACTGCGCCAGCACAAGCAGTGTACCAGCAAAGGCCAGCCACATTAGCCGCATCCAAACACTCACGTCGTCCCATCGGACGGATAAACTGCGCGCTTTTGCCTGCACTTGAGCTCTCCTTGTCGACAATCTTGCCAAGGCCTGTATCGGCCTTTCTTAGTTTCCAATGTAGTCAGTTTAACCCGGTGAGCAACTCGGGATCGCAGCGAAATCACCCGCACGTGAAACCGCCTCGTCAAAAGCCCAGTTGATATGCCCCCCAGAGCAGGATCAAACCACTGACAACACAAAGCAACCCGGCCAGACGCCGGGCCTGTACGGGCATGGCGCGCAGCGCCTCCAGCATCCGTTCGATAAGCGAAGGGGCCAGCGCATAGGCCAGCCCCTCGACAATCAGTACCAGCCCGAAGGCCAGAAGGATCATGCCCATTATTCAGAGACCGGAGCCGCCGGAACACTCCGCCCTGTGGGTGAACCCAGGTAATTGAAAAATTCGGAATCCGGGCTCAACACCAGCGAGCTGTTACCGCCTTGCAGCGCATTCTGATAGGCCGTCAACGAGCGGTAAAACTCAAAGAACTCCGGATCGGCGCTATAAGCTTCGGCAAAGATCGCGTTGCGTTCGGCGTCGGCTTCACCGCGGGTGATCTCAGCCTCACGGCGCGCATCCGACACCAGTTCAACCACAGTCCGGTCAGCCTGCGCGCGCACACGTTGCGCCGCCTCGTTACCACGTGCGCGTTCATCTGTCGCTTCACGTTCCCGCTCGGCCTTCATCCTGTCAAATGTGGCCTCAAGGTTGGCCTGCGGCAAGTCGGTCGCTTTCAAGCGCACGTCGATTACGGTGACGCCTAACGCCTGCGCTTCGGCAATCGCGCTATTTCGAATGCGCAGCATCAAGGCTGCACGGTCCGAGCTGAGAATGTCACGCGAGGAAACCGAACCCAGTACTTCGCGGGTTTCAGCACGCAGAATGCGGTCCAGACGATCCTCGGCCACCGGGATACCACCGACGCCAACGGCCTGACGGAACTGTTCCAGATCAGAAATTCGATAACGCGCAAACGCATCAACCACCAGACGACGATCATCCAGCGGAGTAACTTCCAGCGGGTGGACATCGATGGACAGGATGCGGTTGTCATAGCGCACTACTTCTTGAATCACCGGTATCTTGAACGCCAGACCTGGCTCCTCCTTCACCGCGACAACGCGGCCAAATTGTAAAACCAGAGCACGTTCGCGCTCGTCCACGATGAAAATCGAGGAAAGAACACCGACTACCGCGATGAAAACGATCGGCAAAATAAATGTCGTCTTACGCATCAGTTGCTCTCCCCAGAAGGACTACGGCGCAGCTCATTCAGTGGCAGGTAGGGCACGACGCCCTGCCCTTGTCCACTCGAACTCGGGTCTAGAATGATCTTGTCGACGTCACCCAAAATCTGTTCCATCCGCTCCAAGTACAGACGCTTGCGAGTCACGTCCGGTGCCTTGGAGTATTCTTCCAGAACCGCGCTAAAGCGGCTGGCCTCACCTTGGGCACTATTGATTTGTTGGGCGCGGTACCCTTCAGCCTCTTCCAGAATCTGTGCGGCTTCACCACGTGCCTCGGCCAGCACACGGTTGGCATAGGCGTCTGCCACGTTCTGCAACCGGTCACGTTCTTGCGCGGCAGCCTGGACATCGCGGAAGGAGGCGATCACGTCCTGTGGAGGGTCGGCTTTGTCAAAGTTGACGCGAATGATGTTCACACCCGAATCGTAGCTGTCCATTGTATCCTGAATCAGCACCTGCAAACGGTCGGCGATTACGCCGCGATCACGGTTAAGGATCGGTGCAAGCTCGCTTTGCGCAATGATCTCACGCATCGCGGATTCGGACACGGCTCGGATCGTCTGGCGCGGATCACGCAGATTAAACAGGTACTTGGCCGGGTCGTTGATGTTCCAGACAACCTGATAATCTATGTCGACCACATTCTCGTCGCCGGTCAGCATCAGGCCATCGTCGCTACCACGCGCGCCACCCATGTCTTCGTTCTGTTCGCGGGTCACCGGTATGACCTCGGCGGTTACAAACGGCCATGGCGCAAAGTTCAGGCCCGGATTGCCGACGGCCGAGAATTCGCCCAGAAACAGTTCGACAGACTGTTCTTCGGGTTTGACAGTATAAAAGCTCGCAAGCCCCCAGACTACTGCAGCTGCAACAAGGCCAATCGCAACTGTGCCCTTGGTAAAGGCCGGACCGCCACCGCCCTGATCACCGCTACCGCCACGGCCACCGCCGCCACGGCCGCCCATGAGGACGCGCAGCTGCTCCTGGCCTTTTTTCATCAGTTCATCGATCTCGGGAATATGCGGGCCATCGCTTTCGGGAGGCTTGCGCCCGTTCCCGTTGTTACCCTGATTTCCTCCGCCACCGGATGAGCCTCCGCCCCCCCAGGGGCCGCCGCTGTTGCCCGCCATATGTATCTTTTCCTTCGTTTTGGACCGTGTGATCACGGGTTCCCTTGTAACCTGTGTGCGCGCGCTTGCAAATCAAGCCGTGCGCACAGGTTGCCGCATTGTCACCAGTTCTTCGGCCATGACCGGGTGAACTGCAACCGTGCGGTCAAAATCTTCCTTGGTCGCGCCCATCTTTACGGCGATTCCCGCCAGCTGGATCATCTCGCCGGCACCGGGGGCGACAATATGGCAACCCAGCACCTTGCGCGTGGCCTGAGAGACGATGAGTTTCATCAGTACCCGCTGAGTGCCGCCAGCAAAAGATTTCTGCATCGGCTTGAAAGATGTGGCATAGACCTCGATCGGTTCCTGTTCTGCTGCCTCTTCTTCGCTGAGGCCGACAGTTCCCATCTCGGGCTGAGTGAAGATCGCAGTCGGGATCAATTCGTGATCTACCGGTGTCGGATTGCCTTTGAACACGGTTTCCACAAAGGCCATTCCCTCGCGGATCGCGACCGGGGTCAGGTTCACCCGGTCGGTCACATCGCCAATGGCAAATATCGAGGGAACGGCGGTCTGGCTGTATTCATCCACGATGATCTCGCCCTTACGACCGCGTTCAACGCCCAAAGCCTCCAACCCAAGGTTATCGGCATTCGGCGCACGGCCCGTGGCATACATCACCACATCAAAACTCTGCTCGGAGCCGTTGGTGGCCTTGACCCAGATCTTGTCGCCTTGCTTTTTCATCTCAAGCACATTGGTGCCCAGATGCAGGTCGATGCCGTTCTGGCACATTTCTTCGCTGATCAGTCCACGCGCCTCGTCATCAAAACCCCGAAGGATCTGTGCGCCGCGATAAAATTGAGTCGTCCTGACCCCCAGCCCGTTCATGATCCCGGCAAATTCACAGGCGATATAACCGCCCCCTACGATCAGGATGCTTTCTGGCAGCTTACCCAAATGGAATATCTCGTTCGACGTAATCGCCAGTTCCGAGCCCGGAAAATCCGGAACAACCGGGCGACCGCCAGTGGCGATCAGAATGTGTTTGGCGGTTTTGCGGGTTCCATCGGTCAGCTCGACCGTGTGGGCATCCACAAGGCGCGCACGCTGGTCAAAGCTTTCGACGCCGTTGTTCTTCAGGATATTGCGATATATCCCTTCCAACCGATCAAGCTCGGCCACCAGCTTGCCGTGGAAAGTGTTCCAGTTGAACGCGCCGGGCTGAATGTCCCAGCCATAGGCCTGCGCATCCCCGACCATGCCCGAGTATTCGCTGGCAAAGACCATCAGCTTCTTTGGCACGCAGCCCCGGATCACACAGGTGCCGCCATACCGGTCTTCTTCGGCCAGCGCGACCTTGGCGCCGGTTTCGCCCGCCGCAACACGCGCCGCGCGGACCCCGCCCGAACCTCCGCCGATGACAAAAAGATCATAGTCAAAGCTCATGCCGGGTTCCTTCGTTCAACTTTCAAAATTCTCTGGATATCTGGGCGTAAAAAAGCCTGTGCCAACCCCCGGCGCGGAAAATTCGAACTTTCATAGCCACTTGCCGAACGGAACTGCACGAAACTCAGTCCGAAAAATCGGAGAACAGATTGTCGCGCGACCCGCTGAGCAGCTGATCCAGTTCGACCGTGCCCGCATTGATATCCCGCAGCTCGACCCGGCCATCGCCATGGCCGATCACGACCTTGTCGCAGATGTCGATGAACAGGCCATTTTCCACAACACCGGGCACCTGGTTCAGGATCAGCGCCATCTGGCGTGGGTTGCCGATGCGCTTGAGGTGCAGGTCAAGGATGTGGTTGCCCTCATCGGTTACAAACGGGGCCTCACCATTCATGCGCAGCGCCGAGGACGTTCCAAGCACATCCATTGTATCCAGGGCTTCCTCGATCAATGTGCGCGTTGTCTGCCAGCCAAAGGGAATGACCTCGACAGGCAGTGGAAAGGCCCCCAGAGTTTCAACTTCTTTGCCTGCATCGGCGATGACGATCATCTGATCGCTGGCCGTGGCCACAATCTTTTCCTGCAAATGCGCACCGCCGCCCCCCTTGATCAGGTTCAGGTCCTGATCGAACTCATCCGCGCCGTCGATGGTCATGTCCAGCCAACCGGCCTGATCCAGTGAAATGACGTCAATACCAACCTCGCGGGCAAGCTGCGCCGTGCGGGTCGAGGTTGGAACACCCTTAATCCGCAGGCCGTCTTCGCGCACCCGTTCACCCAGACGGCGCACCAGCCAGGCGGCTGTCGATCCTGTGCCAAGGCCCACGCGCATCCCGTCTTCGACCATGTCGGCGGCACGGTACGCGGCAACATATTTCGCGGTGTCGATTGGCGACAGATCTCTGGTCATAGCAGCTTTCCCAGTTTATTCTGACGGAGTTATAGGGAATGCGTCAGGCGACTGCGACCCCATTTTGCGATCCGACAGGCGTTAAGATGTCTCAGGACTACGCGTTTCCTGTCGGAAAAGTCGCAATCATGTCTTACACCCACATCTTTGCGCTGTAAGTTGCGCGCATGTTGACCCCGTACCGCCTGCACTATGCCCCTGACAACGCCTCGCTGGTGATCCGGCTGGCGCTGGACGAGATGGGCGTGGCTTATGAAACGGTGCTGGTGGACCGCCGCCAGAACGAGCAGGACAGCGACGCGTATCGGTCGCTTAATCCCAACGGGCTGATCCCGGTTCTGGAAACGCCGCAGGGCCCGATCTTTGAAACCGCGGCGATCCTGCTTTGGCTGACGGAGCGCCATGGTCAACTTGCTCCGACGGCGGATGATCCTGAACGCGCCGGATTTCTGAAATGGCTGTTTTTTGCGTCCAACACGTTGCATGCGGATCTGCGCATCCTGTTCTACGCTGAAAAATACATAGACGCCTCACAGGCCGACACGCTGCGCGCGGGCATCCGACCCCGGTTGCTGCAGCACCTGCGGCTGCTGGATGCGCTGGCGCAACGCGGGCCTGAGTGGTTTCGCGCAGGTGTCCCATCGGTTCTGACCTATTATGTCGCCTGCATGATGCGCTGGATGGCCCTGTACCCCGTAAGTGCTAACCGTAGCTGGTATCAACTGGCCGACACGCCGCATCTGCAGAAAGTTCTTCTGCACCTTGAGACATGCCCCGCCACCCGTTCGGCAATCGCTGCGGAAGGTTTGGGCGTTACACCTTTCACATCCCCTACTTACGCTAATCCCCCGGAAGGCTCGGCTATCTGATATGTTCCTATCTGTCTTCGATATGTTCAAAGTGGGCATTGGCCCGTCTTCATCGCACACAATGGGCCCGATGGTGGCCGCGGCGCGCTTTTTGGACATGATGCGCGCCTCCCCCTTTGAGTTTACAGGCCTGAAAGGATCGTTGCACGGCTCGCTTGCCTTCACCGGTGTCGGTCACGCGACCGATCGGGCGACCATTCTGGGTCTGGCGGGTTTTGTTCCTGACACCTATGACAATGAAAAGGCCGAGGCCGCGCTGGCTGATATCGCCCGCACGCACACGGTCACGCCCGAAGGCCTGCCGACGCTTCATTTCGATCCCAAGGCGGATCTGATCTTTGACTACGACAACAATCTGCCCGGACACGCCAACGGGATGATCCTGATGGCCACCGACGCACAGGGCGATGTGATCCTGCGGCAGGTGTTCTATTCGATCGGCGGCGGCTTTGTCCTGACCGAGGAAGAACTGGCCGAGGGGAAAGACACCGACGAAGGCGACCCGGTCCCGTTCCCGTTCAAATCCGCCGCAGAAATGCTTGAGATGGCCAAATCCAGTGGCAAAAGCATTGCCGGGATGAAGCGCGCGAACGAGATCGCGCGGGGCTGCGCCGACAGTTTCGCGAAAGGCTCGGCCCGCCTGTGGGACGTCATGAATTCCTGTATCGAACGTGGCTTGACCACTGACGGCATCCTTCCGGGCGGGTTGAAAGTGCGCCGCCGCGCGAAAGGCATCTATGATGCGCTGATGGCCGAGCGCGGCATGAACCTGACCGCGCCGCACACGATCAACGACTGGATGAGCGTCTATGCCATGGCGGTCAACGAGGAAAACGCGGCGGGCGGGCAAGTTGTCACCGCGCCCACCAACGGGGCCGCAGGTGTTCTGCCCGCTGTTCTGCGCTATTATCTGGATCACGTACCGGGCGCGTCCGAGAGCCATATCGAGGATTTCTTGCTGACCGCAGCGGCCATTGGTGGATTGGTGAAATACAACGCCTCAATCTCGGGTGCCGAAGCGGGATGTCAGGCCGAAGTTGGCAGCGCGGCCGCCATGGCGGCAGCCGGGCTTTGCGCCGTGATGGGGGGAACCCCCGAACAGGTGGAAAATGCCGCCGAGATCGCGCTGGAGCATCATCTGGGCATGACCTGCGACCCTGTTGCCGGGCTGGTTCAGGTTCCTTGTATCGAACGAAACGCGCTGGGGGCCATCAAAGCGGTTTCCGCCGCCTCGCTGGCCTTGCGCGGAGATGGTCAGCATTTCGTCCCGCTGGACGCGGTGATCGAGACGATGCGCCAGACCGGCCATGACATGCATGAGAAATACAAGGAAACGTCTCTGGGTGGTCTGGCTGTGAACGTACCGAACTGCTGAAACAGAAAGCGAGGGGCGACATGCGTGGACATTGTCTGTGCGGCAAGATCCGGTTCGAGGTCGACCCTCCGGTACTGTCATGCGTCAGCTGCCATTGCGACAGTTGCCGTCGCAAATGCGCAGCGCCGATGACAACATATTTCGGAGTTCACGATGGCCATTGGCGGTGGACCAGTGAAGAGCCCAAGCGTTTCAACTCCTCTCCCGGTGTCGAGCGCAGCTTCTGCCCGCACTGCGGCACGCCAATGTCCATCAGTTCAACCGCCATGTCGGATGTGATGCACCTTTTTGTCGCGACACTGGACTCTCCTGAAGCGCTGGAACCTACGTTGCATGTCGCGCATGAAGAAAAGCTGAAATGGCTGAAATTGGAGGATGGTTTGCCTACCTGCAACGGGCCGGATTACACCAAGGTTCAGCCCCTGGCCGACCGCTGACAACAGCGCTTCCCTCTGCGTCGCGAAACAGTTAGCGTCGCGCTCGTGACTCAGGACAGACCCGTCTTTGGCATCTTTTTGATGCTCGGTTTTTGCGTGCTCGCGCCCTTGGGGGATGCGATGGCGAAGCTGTTGGGCGAGACCACGCCGCTGGGTCTGCTGGTCACGGTGCGTTTCGCGGTGCAAGCGGTGATCCTGATCCCGCTGGTTGCGGTGACGGGGCGACCCTGGCGGATGCGCGGACGGATCCTGCGGCTGACCCTGCTACGGACCGTGCTGCATATCATCGGCATTTCGGCCATGTTCAGCGCGCTGCAATTCCTGCCTTTGGCGGATGCCGTTGCAATTGCCTTCGTCATGCCATTCATCATGCTGCTGCTGGGCAAATATGTTCTGGAGGAAGAAGTCGGTTCCCGCCGTCTTGCCGCCTGCATCGTCGGGTTCATTGGCACGTTGCTAGTTATTCAACCCAGCTTTGCAGAGGTGGGCGCACCTTCGTTGCTGCCACTGATCGTTGCCGTGGTTTTTGCCTTGTTCATGCTGGTCACCCGGCAAGTCGCGAAAGAGACCGACCCGGTGTCGTTGCAAGCCGTGTCCGGCGTATTTGCGACAGTCCTTCTGGCTCCGATCCTTCTGATTGGCACGCAAATGAACATTCAAGAGCTCTCGATGACCCTGCCGTCCAGCGACCTGAACTGGCTGCTGATTGCGATCGGGGTGTTGGGTACGGTCGCCCATCTGCTGATGACCTGGTCGCTGCGCTATGCGCCCTCTGCTACACTGGCCCCGATGCAATATCTGGAAATCCCGGTTGCAACCCTGATAGGATGGGTGATCTTCAGCGACCTGCCCGACGGATTGGCTGCAGTTGGCATCGTCATTACCATTGCCGCAGGCCTGTACGTCATTCTGCGCGAGCGGGCCAGCGCCCGGTCTGCCCCGACAGAAACACCTGCATAAGCGGATCGAGTGCAGCGCGCGGGATCATCACCAGCAAGCCCGGCCCATCCATCTTCAGCTCGACAGGTGCCAGTGCGCGGTTGGATGTTCCCACCTGCCCGTCCGGCCGAAAGGCCAGATCGTCAATCGGCCATTCCAGCCCGGTACTACGCCCCGTCACTGGCTGCATCGGAAACAGCGAGACCACATCGCCGGGCGCAACCGGCAGCTTGATCTCTGGCGGTGCGTGAAAAACCAATTCACGTTCGCCCAGCAATATGCAGGCCTGATCCTGCCGCCGGACCAGAACGTTCAGAACGGCCAGTTGATGATCAAGCCGCCCGCCAAGAAACCCAGCCCCCAGAACCAGCGGAGCGTGCAGATTGCGCAGAGCCTTGTCGAAATCGGTGCTGTCCTGTTCGCGGATGGCAAACAGGCGATCCGCGGGAATTTTTGCTTGCGTCGCTTTGCTCAGCGAATCGAAGTCACCAATCACCGCATCGGGAATCCGGCCTGATTCTGTCAAAACGTCCGCTCCGCCATCGGCGGCAACGACCGAATTGACGCGATTCAGCACCAGATTCAGGTCTCCAGATCCGATAAATCCACCTCCGAACAGCCCAATTGGATCGGCAGAGCGTACAATTGGCTTGATTTTCCTAAGATTGGCCATTTTTCCCGGATTTGGACACATTAAGACCACAAAATGATAGGTTCATGCATAAAGTTCAGAGCCTTCGTGTGCTCCCGATTCCGGGTAAGTGGGCTCTCGTAGTTTGTAAAGGACGTGCGTCTGATGGTACAGAATAACAAGGTATTAACCGTTTCATATGGAACCTTCTCCTGCACTTTGGAAGGATTTGATGATTCCTTTGAAACGATGAAAGCCATCGCCGAGTATTTCCGCGATCTCGCAGCGGATGACCGCTACTTCGGCTCAGAACCCCCGCAACCGGATGCCGAAATGCTGACCCGCATCGCCCGGCGCGACGCATCACAGCGCGTCGAAGCCCGTCAGAACGAATCCGGCCTGTTGCTGCGCGCCACTCAGACCACCGAAACTCCTGTTGCTGTTGAAGAACCGGCCCCGCACACGGCCGCGATCAATGTTGCCGAAACTCCCACTCATGTTCAGCCGCAACCGGCCCCTGCGCAGACCGGGTTCGCCGAGGCAGAACCTGTCGCGGACACCCCGCCCCCGGCTGCTGACAGCATCGCGGCGAAACTGCAACGCATTCGCGCGGTCGTCTCTCATTCCGACGTGCCCGCTGCCGAGTATTCCGAAGACGAAGAGTCGCCGCTGCTGGCCAATACCGCCCCCCCGGTAGATGCTGTGGCCGCCGCGTTTGAGGCCGGTGCGCTCAGCGCAGAAGACTTTGCCGAACCCTCAGAGCCTGAAGCCCAGGAAACCGAAGAGCCCGCGGCACCTGCGATTGATGAGTTGCAGGATCAGGAAGCTGAAGAACCGCAAGCGGCTGAGACAGCAGAAGCACTGATCCCCGAAGCTTCTGAAACTCAGATCGAAGAAACCGTTGACCTGCAGGCGCCCCTGACCCCCCAGCCCCTGCATATCGACGAAATCGAAGACGCGCCGGTGGCGGATCAGTCCGCTGCCGAGCCTCTGTTCGCTGATCTTGAAGACGTTGCCGAAGACGATTTCGACGAAGAAGATGCCCCCAACATCCTCAACGTTGAAGACGTAGCAATTGAATCCGACGATGAACCGGTCGAGGAAGACCTGACGCAGGGTGTATTGACGGCAGAAGACGAAATGCACCTGTTGACCGAAATTTCCGAGATCGAACAGCACCTGTCCGGTCGTTCGAGCCAAAAACTGGCTGACGATGCGGATCCCGATCAGGATATGTCGCGCCTGATGGCAAAGACCGGCGAGCATATGGATGACCCCAGCAGCAGCGATGCGCGCGAAACCTATTCGCACCTGCGCACCGCCGTCGCAGCCACCGAAGCCGACCGCGACGGTCAGGCGCGCTCGAAAGAGGCGGCCGACCGGGAATACCGCGGCGATCTGGCATCCGTGGTCAGCCCACGGCGACCCGAAATCAAGGTAACCAGCATGCGTCCGGCACCGGAAGCTCCGGCGCCACTCAAGCTGGTGGCCGAGCAGCGCGTGGATGAACACGGAACATCCGCAAGTCCGGTCTTGCCACGTCGCGTCACTACAGACCAGGAAGCAACCGGATCAGAGGAAGGCGGTTTCGCACAGTTTGCACAGGAACAGGGTGCGCAATCGCTGCCTGATCTTCTGGAAGCGGCTGCCGCCTATCTGTCCTTCATCGAAGGTCAGGAGCAGTTTTCGCGCCCGCAGCTGATGAACAAGGTGCGTTCGCTGAAACAGGACGAGTTCAATCGCGAAGAAAGCCTGCGTTCTTTTGGGCAGTTGCTGCGCGATGGTAAAATCGAGAAAGCCGGAGGCGGGCGTTTCGCGGCGTCCAACCTGATCGGTTTTCGCCCCGACGACGAGCGTGCCGTAGGCTGATCACACCGGAAGGTTCACAAGCAAGGCCGGGGTTTGCCCCCGGCCTTTTTGCTTTTGCAATTGGACCATACGCCTGCCTTGAATGGCAAAGCCCGCGCGTTTCGACTGTTACCAGACGGTCGTCACCAAAGCGCCGAGGACCACGCGTTTTCCCGCACGGCACTCAGCAGGCCCGGTCATTTACACGTACCTCACGAGCGCTAGGACTGATCGGGGTCTTCTTTACCGACGCCGCGAAACACGAACTTGAACGGCAGGGCCCAAAGGATGCCCAGCACGATATAAACCAGCAACTCAATCCAGATCGGAGGACGCCCCAGCAAGTTCACGATCGTCACCACGGCGATGATGTACAGCGGAAGGCCAAGCACAAGGATCACCAGCGACCAGCGCCGGCGTGCCTTGTAACTCAACCCTGTCTTCTGTTTCTCGCGCATCAGTCAGCAAAGGGGTCCGTCACCAGAATGGTGTCGTCCCGCTCCGGGCTTGTGGACAAAAGCGCAACCGGGCATTCGATCAGTTCTTCGACCCGACGCACATATTTGATCGCATTTGCAGGTAAATCCGCCCAGCTGCGCGCGCCTTCGGTCGATTCGCTCCACCCCGGCATTTCTTCATAAATCGGAGTACAGCGGGCTTGCTGATCAGCAGCGGTCGGAAGGTAATCCAAACGTTCGCCATCCAGCTCATACCCGGTGCAGATCTTAAGTGTCTCAAACCCGTCCAGAACATCCAGCTTGGTCAGCGAAATACCGTTCACGCCGCTGGTTGCGCAGGTCTGGCGCACCAGACAGGCGTCGAACCATCCGCAGCGGCGCTTGCGGCCTGTTGTCGTGCCGAATTCGTGCCCGCGTTCACCCAGACGCTGACCGTCTGCGTCTTCCAACTCGGTCGGGAACGGCCCTTCTCCAACACGGGTGGTATAGGCCTTAACAATGCCAAGCACGAAATTGATCGAGCCCGGACCGATTCCAACACCGGTTGCCGCCTGCCCCGCAATCACGTTCGACGACGTCACAAAGGGATAGGTGCCGAAATCGATATCCAGCAGCGCGCCCTGCGCCCCTTCAAACAGGATGCGTTTCCCGGCCTTGCGCTTTTCGTTCAGCACTTTCCAGACGGGAGCTGCAAACGGCAGAATTTGTTGCGCGATCTCTTTGAGTAGAGCGATCAG
The DNA here is from genome assembly GCF_056540845.1 of Ruegeria sp. AL2. Classification (NCBI taxonomy): domain Bacteria; kingdom Pseudomonadati; phylum Pseudomonadota; class Alphaproteobacteria; order Rhodobacterales; family Roseobacteraceae; genus Ruegeria; species Ruegeria sp. AL2. The sequence continues at coordinate 197,168 of NZ_JBQFXM010000002.1, read as the reverse complement.
CGCGTCGCGGTCAACCGACTCGATACCCAGACCCTTGCGCAACGGATCGTGGTGTTGCAATGCGCGGTCCACGCGGGCCTCCAGCGTGGCTTCGTCCGCCAGATCGGCAACGCGAACAGAACGCCGCCCAACCTTGTCTTCATAGGCCGGGCCAATTCCGCGACCGGTTGTTCCGATCTTGGTGCCTTTGCTCGCAGCTTCCTCGCGCGCACGGTCCAGCTCGCCATGAATGGGCAGAATCAATGGCGTGTTTTCAGCGATCATCAGCGTCTCAGGAGTGATCTCAACACCCTGCGCCCGGATGGTTGCGATCTCATTGACCAGATGCCAGGGGTCCAGAACCACGCCGTTGCCAATAACGCTCAACTTGCCGCCGCGTACCACGCCCGAAGGAAGCGCGTGCAGCTTATAAACCTCACCGTCGATCACCAGCGTATGACCGGCATTGTGACCGCCCTGAAAACGCGCGATTACGTCCGCCCTTTCGCTGAGCCAGTCGACAATCTTGCCTTTTCCTTCGTCGCCCCATTGGGCGCCGACAACAACCACGTTGGCCATATCCGGTCCTTTTCGTGCTGAGTGATCAAACCCGGCTCATATAGCGGGGCAAAAACGGCAGGGAAACCGATATTTCGCCGCAGAGGAAAATCGCGCTCGCGCGCGATGCCTCCGGCGGGGATATTTGTAGCCAGATGAAGAGTGGATCCCCTGCTTCACCTGGCTGTAAATATCCCGGGGGAGGCGCCCGGAACGGGCGGCGGGGGCAGAGCCCCCTAACCCTGTCGCCGTAAGTGGACAGGTTGCCCATGCGGAGTGGTCAGGTAAGCCTCTTCCCAGGCCTTATGCAGATCAAGCACATCTTTCGGCCTTGCAGCGCCCTGTTCGGCCAGCAATGCCTCAAGCGTTTCCAGCCATGCGTGGAAGTAATCGTCACCGCCATCCAATTCCCCGGCAAGCCCATTGTGTTTCAATGTCGCTGAAAAACGCGCCGCCCAATCCGCCCATTCGAACCGTCCGGCCTCGTTCAGCGCGACGGTGACGGCAAAGACCTGAGCGTGCCAGGGTTCAGCAAAAACCGGCTCGGGGGCTCCGTATGAGATACAGTCGTTCATGCCGGTTCCAGGTAGCTTTGCCAGAGGTCCAGCACCACCTGGTCGGCGGGATGTTCGGTGGCGGCCCAGAGTTCTGATGCCGCAAAAGCCACTGCATAAATCGGCTCTGGCGCCTCACCCAACCCATGCGCATTGGAATCGGGCAGAACATGGGTTCCGTGCAGGCGCAGGATTCGGCCCCTGGCACCGGATGCATAGACAGGCAGGCGCGTGTGACCTCCATCCACGAGGCGATTTGCTGTCGGCCGGACCGTGACAACCTCTTGCCCCACAGAATACAGCGCCGCGACATTGGAAGGCCTGTCCGCAGGCCCGCCTTTGGCCAGCGCAGCGGACACCGCTTCGGCCTTGAGCGCTCTGTCTGCCAAGGGGTGCGGATTGTCGCCGCTCACGCCACGCAGATCATCCAATGTCAGAACACCCTTTTCGACCAGCAGATCGGCCAGACCGGATATCCATTTCTCATAATACGAAAACCGGGTGTAATCCTTCGGAGACAAGCGTTCGCGCGCGTGGCGCGAAACGTCGATGTTCCACTGCCCCAGAAACCCGGATGCAAGTGTCACCGCAAGAGCGCGGGCGTGCCAGTCTTCGGCAAAAACAGGCGCGTCCTCTGCCTCGGGGTGTATCGGACCATCACCGAAACGGCCTCCCATATCGTGAACGCGGGTCATGATGGCACCTTGGGAAGGCCCGTGCCGATCATGCTGTCGCGCGTCACAAGCGCAGCAAGCTCATCTTCGCTCATTCCGTCTGTGCCTTCAGGGCGCATGGGCAAGACGAGATAGCGAATCTCGGCCGTCGAATCCCAAACCCGTACAGAGGTGTCTTGGGGCAAGGTGACGCCGAATTCGGCCAACACCTTGCGCGGTTCTCGCACTGCGCGGGCTCGGTAGGCGTCGGATTTGTACCATCCGGGCGGGATACCCAGCAGCGGCCAAGGGTAACAGCTGCACAGGGTGCAGACGACCATATTGTGCCGGTCCGGTGTATTCTCGACCACCACCATATGTTCGCCCTGGCGGCCATAGTAGCCAAGGTCCGCTACGACTGGAGTGGCGTCTTCAAGCAGGGCAGCTTTGAAGGCAGGGTCGCTCCAGGCTTTGGCAACGACGCGCGCGCCGTTTTGCGGCCCGATCCTGTTCTGATAAGTGTCGATGATCTCATCCAGAGTCGCCGGATCGATCAGCCCTTTGCGGGTCAGAATCGTCTCGAGCGCTTTGACGCGCAATGCGGGTTCAGGTGGCAACAGGGCATGCGGGTGGTCGTGATCGTCATGTGGCATGGCCGCAGCCTGCGTCACAAATCAACACACTGTCCAGTCCCTTTGACGTGATGGGATACATCAAAGAAGTTGATGCCAACTCCTGACTTGCCCCCGCTGGCAAACTTGCATAAGTACCACGCGATACACGCCACGCTGTACAGGACCACCATGGAAAACGTCGTTCTCATTATCCATCTTCTTCTGGCTCTGGGCCTGATCGCCGTTGTCCTGATGCAGCGGTCCGAAGGCGGTGGCCTGGGTATGGGTGGTGGCGGTGCCATGGCCGGTCGCGCAGCAGCGACGGCATTGGGCAAGCTGACGTGGATTCTGGCGGCCTGTTTCATCGTCACCTCGATCACGCTGACCATTCTTGCGGCTCAGAAATCTTCGGGCAGCTCGGTAATCGACCGTCTGGGCGTTCCGGCACCGGCTTCGACCGAGGAAAGCGCACCGGCGATTCCGTCGGTTGATGATCTTTTGCCGCCGGCACAGGACGACAACGCGCCTCTGATCCCGCAGGCGGATTGATCCACAAAACCTAGAAACATGAAAGAGGACTGCAACAGCATCTTGCGGTTCTCTTGCGCTTTTGGCGCGAATCCTTTATACGTGAAGTCCCGTGATGCAGCGGTTTTTCGGAACCGCCGGGCAGCTGATTTTGACGTCTCACGGGAGCAGCCGAAAAACTATGGCACGTTTTATTTTCATCACCGGTGGTGTGGTTTCGTCCTTGGGCAAAGGGCTGGCTTCGGCAGCTTTGGGCGCTTTGTTGCAGGCCCGCGGTTATTCGGTGCGTCTGCGCAAGCTGGACCCCTATCTGAACGTCGATCCCGGCACGATGTCGCCCTTTGAGCATGGCGAAGTGTTTGTCACCGATGATGGCGCCGAGACCGATCTGGACCTTGGCCATTACGAACGGTTCACCGGTGTCGCAGCGCGCAAGACCGACTCGGTCAGTTCCGGGCGGATTTATTCAAACGTGCTCGAGAAAGAACGCCGCGGCGATTACCTTGGCAAGACCATTCAGGTGATCCCGCACGTCACCAACGAGATCAAGGATTTCATCGCCATCGGCGAGGATGAGGTTGATTTCATGCTGTGTGAGATTGGCGGTACCGTGGGTGACATCGAAGGCCTGCCCTTCTTTGAAGCCATCCGACAGTTCAGTCAGGACAAACCGCGCGGCCAGTGTATCTTTATGCATCTGACGTTGCTGCCCTACATCAAAGCGTCGGGTGAGTTGAAAACCAAGCCTACCCAGCACTCGGTGAAAGAACTGCGCTCGATCGGTCTGGCCCCCGATATTCTGGTCTGCCGGTCCGAAGGGCCGATCCCGACCAAGGAACGGGAAAAGCTTGCCCTGTTCTGTAACGTGCGTCCGGACAGCGTGATCGCGGCGCAGGACCTGTCCACCATTTACGACGCGCCGCTGGCCTATCACCGCGAGGGGCTGGACCAGGCCGTTCTGGATGCCTTCCAGATCAGCCCCGCCCCCAAACCTGATCTGGCCAAATGGGAAGATGTCAGCGACCGCATCCACAACGCCGAAGGCGAAGTGAAAGTGGCCATTGTCGGCAAATACACGCAGCTTGAAGACGCCTATAAGTCGATTGCCGAGGCGCTGACCCATGGCGGTATGGCCAACCGTGTGAAGGTCAAGATCGAGTGGGTGGATGCCGAAGTTTTCGACACCGAAGACGCAGCTCCGTATCTGGAAGGCTTCCACGCCATCCTCGTCCCCGGTGGATTTGGCGAGCGTGGCACCGAAGGCAAGATCAAGGCGGCGCAATATGCGCGCGAGCACAAAGTCCCCTATCTGGGCATTTGTCTTGGCATGCAGATGGCGGTGATCGAGGCAGCGCGAAACGTTGCGGGTATTACCGAAGCCGGGTCCGAGGAATTCGACCATGAGGCCGGGAAGAAACGGTTTGAACCGGTGGTCTATCACCTCAAAGAGTGGGTACAGGGCAACCACAAGGTCGAGCGCAAGGTCGGCGACAACAAAGGCGGCACAATGCGCCTTGGGGCCTACAACGCAGTATTGGCGGACGGGTCCAAAGTCGCCGAGGTCTATGGCGGCACCCAGATCGAGGAACGGCACCGCCACCGCTATGAGGTGGACATCAAGTATCGCGACAAGCTTGAAAAAGCGGGCCTGAAGTTTTCGGGCATGTCGCCGGACGGTCGTCTGCCCGAAATCGTGGAATGGGCGGATCACCCGTGGTTCATTGGCGTTCAGTACCACCCGGAACTGAAGTCCAAGCCGTTTGACCCGCATCCGCTGTTTCGCGATTTTGTGCGGGCCGCGAAAGATACCTCACGCCTGGTCTGATCCCTGACTGTGTCGGACTGCCACCCCACGTTGTTTCGTGGGGATTGATCTCTTAACTGTGTGCAGAGGCAGGCTTTCTGCTTTTGCATTTCACGATTTCAGGAGATTTCCGATGAGCAACGCAACAACGATCAGCAACCTTCAGCAAGCGCTTCATATGGAGCTTACTGCCGCGCACCAATACCAGTTGCACGCGCACGTTTTGGACGACTGGGGCCTTGATATTCTGGCTGAGAAAATGCGGGGCGAGATGCAGGAAGAACTGGTGCATTCTGACGCCTTTATTGAACGTATCCTGTTTCTGGGTGGAACCCCCGAGCTTGCGTTTCAGAAAAGCCCTGCCGCAGCGGGTACACTGGAAGAAATGTTTGCCTCTGATCTCCAAGACGAGAGTGAGGCCGTTGTTTTTTACACCAATGCAGCGCAACAGGCGGCCGAAGTCGGTGATGTTGGTTCGCGTTCACTGTTCGAACGCATCCTGATGGAAGAAGAAGGTCACAAAGCCTGGCTGGAGACACAGCTGAGCCTGCTGCAACGTCTGGGCGAATCTGCGTTTAGCGCGAAATTCGTCTCTGGCGCCGCGGGCGAAGCCTGAGACCTTGGTTTCAAGCCGGTGGATGTCACAGGTACTTTGCGCAGCTGACGCAATCTGTGCCTGTGCCGTCACCTCAAAGTGACCTGTCTGGGTGCAAAAACTCTGGCCGGGTCATTTTCGCAGCGTTAGCTGTAGGATACGCGACAACAGGAGAGTTCCGATGACCAGCCAGTCCCAGAAAGCCGTGACCTTTACCAGCCTTCACAAGAAAGGCGATCCTGTCATTCTGTTCAATATCTGGGACGTTGGCAGCGCTGGCGCTGTTCGGGACGCTGGTGCCCAGGCCATCGCGACCGGCAGTGCCCCTGTTGCCATGGCGCAGGGCTATGGCGACGGGCAGAACATTCCACTTGAGGCCGCGTTGGACAATGCACGCCGCATCGTTGCAGCGGTTGACTTGCCCGTAACACTGGATTTCGAGGGCGCTTATGCCGAAGACCCGCAAGGGATCGCGCAAAACGTTCAGCGCGCGCTGGACTGCGGTGTTGTTGGTTTCAACTTTGAAGACCAGATCATAGGTGGAGACGGTCTCTTTGACATCGCCACTCAAGCCAAACGTGTTGAAGCGATGTGCGACGCCTGCGCGCGCGCAGGCATTCCCGCCTATGTCAATGCGCGCACAGATATCTTCCTGAAGGCAGCAGCGGACACCCATGACGACACGATGCTGAATGAGGCCATTGCCCGTGCCAATGCCTATGCTGATGCAGGTGCCAGCGGATTCTTTGCACCCGGGCTAAAGAACGAAGCCCTGATCGCCCGGCTTTGCGAATCCACGGCCTTACCGGTCAATATCATCGCCCTGCCCGGCACGCCGGATACGCCCACCCTGGCAAAACTGGGGGTTGCGCGGATCAGCTACGGTCCGGTTCCCTATCGCCAAATGCTGGCCTGGTTGCAAACCGCAGCCAAAGAGGCCCTGACCTGGTAATCACAGGTCTTTGTTTCCTCAGCACAAATTGCAACCCATGGATATTGGGCTATGATTGATTGTTGGCCGGTGTGTAACCGGTGCCGCGCCGCTCTGATTCAGCCTGGGACACACGCAATACCATAGAGCGACCAGCAATTCGTGCTTGGCCGATCACGACCTGTCGTCTAGGTGTTTGTTATGTTGAAAAGGTTCTTTAAGGCGCTCAGACCGCCTCATCATGAACAGTTGCCGGACCCGGATGCAGAACTTGCTCTGGGTGCTCTGATGGTGCGCGTCGCGCAGGCAGATCGCGATTACAAGCTGGAAGAGATCAGTCTGATCGACAAGATACTGGCCCGTCTGTACCAGCATAACGCGATTGAGGCAGCCAAGGTGCGTGCCACCTGTGAAAAACTCCATGCTGCGGCACCGGAAACTGATACGTTCGGCAAACTGATCCGGGAAACCACGGATCTGAAAGAGCGGCTGGCAGCCCTTGACGCGTTGTGGGAAATCGTTCTGGCTGATGGCAGTTCGGACGAGGGCGAGATAAAGATCGTCGAAGAAGCCCGCATTGCCATGGGCCTGAGCTACAATGACAGTCAGGCAGCGCGCGAGCGCGTCCAAAGCCGCTTGGATGTGAGTTAAGCGCCCGCTATATCTTACCCATGTTCAGTGACTTTCTTTCCAGGCTCACACAGCCCAAGCCCGACCCGCTTGTCGAAGATGATGCCCGCCTGGCCCTGACGGCCCTGCTGGTGCGTCTGGCACGATCTGACAACGATTATTCTGCCTCCGAAATGTCGCGCATCGACCGCATATCGGCAGAACGATACGGTTTGTCCCCATTCGAAAGCGCGGCTTTGCGCGCCCGTGCCGAAGATCTGGAGGCTGAAGCCCCCGACACGGTCCGTTTTACCCGCGCCATCAAGGAAGCAGTCGCTTATGAAAACCGGCTGGCGGTGGTTCAGGCGCTGTGGTCAGTGGCCCTGGCTGATGGCCACCGCACGGGTGAGGAGGACTCGCTGCTGCGTCTGGTTGTCAGCCTGCTGGGTGTCAGCGACGTGGATTCGGCTTTGGCCCGGCAAAAGGCCGCCAAATCTTGATAGCCATGCTTGGCATGTACGACATGCCCGAGGTTCAGGCCGCCAATGGTCGGTTCTGGGGGTTGATTCGCGCGAATCTGGGTTACGGGCCAGAACAGCTGACCCGAGACGCCGATGTTTGGCAGGTTTGGCTTGATCCCGATCTGGTGCTGGCACAGACCTGTGGAATGCCCTATCGCACACGCTTGCATGGTCGTGTTCAACTGGTGGGCACCCCGGATTACGGCCTGCCCGGTTGCCCTGCCGGGCATTATTGCTCGGTCTTTGTGGCGCGGCGCGACGACGACCGCACGCTGGCGGGAATGACTGACGGTATCTTCGCATATAACGAAGCATTGTCCCAATCCGGCTGGGCGGCACCCATCACGCATTTATCCCGGGAGAACCTGTATCCCGCGTCGTTGTTGGAGACAGGCGGTCACGCGCTGTCAGCGCAGGCGGTCTCGGAGGGGAAGGCAGATTTCGCGGCGCTGGATGCGTTGACCTGGATGATGTTGCAAGAACATACCGATCTGGGCGAAAGCCTGCGCGAACTGGCAAAAACCGCTTCTACACCGACCCTGCCCTATATTACCGGACCCGACCAAAACGCGGATCTGGTCGCAGACGCAGTTCGGGCAGCAATAGAAAACCTTGCCGAACACGACCGCAAAACGCTGCACATTCAGGGGCTGATCGACATCCCGGCGGAGGAGTACCTGTCCGTACCGACCCCGCCACCGCCATGCGCCCAGCGGATAATCTGATGGCCAAATTGTCGGGTGCATTTGGTCAATTTGACAGTTTCCGACCCTGAATTTGCGAATTGCGCATTGCATTGAGCAAATTTTTCGGCCCTAGTACCGCACCAACACCACAAACTACTGGACTGCCCGTGACAGAAACCGCTCCCGTCATCGAAATCAAAAACCTTCACAAAAGCTTCGGCAATCTGGAAGTGTTGAAGGGGGTGGACATCACAGCGCATGGCGGCGACGTGGTCTCGTTGATCGGGTCATCGGGGTCAGGAAAATCAACTTTGCTGCGCTGCTGCAATCTGTTGGAAGACAGCCAGCAGGGCGAAATCCTGTTCAAAGGCGAACCTGTCAAATGGTCGGGCGATAGCCATGGGCGCCGCCCCGCGGACCCCAAGCAGGTCCTGCGCATCCGCACCAACCTGTCGATGGTGTTTCAGCAGTTCAATCTGTGGGCGCATATGACCATCCTGCAAAATGTCATGGAAGCCCCCGTGACCGTTCTGGGCCGCGACAAGGCCGAAGTGGAAGACAGCGCGCGCAAATACCTTGAGAAAGTTGGCATTGGCGACAAATGCGACGCCTATCCGGCGCAATTGTCCGGCGGTCAGCAACAGCGCGCCGCTATCGCGCGGGGGCTGTGCATGGAACCACAGGCGCTGTTGTTCGACGAACCGACCTCGGCGCTGGATCCCGAACTGGAACAGGAAGTGATCAAGGTGATCAAGGATCTGGCAGCCGAAGGGCGCACCATGATCATCGTGACTCATGACATGAAAATGGCGGCAGATATCTCGAGCCACGTGGTATTTCTTCATCAGGGCCTGATCGAGGAAGAAGGTTTGCCCGAAGATATCTTTACGTCACCCGAATCCGAGCGGCTTCGGGGCTTTCTCTCCGCCACTCAGGCGGCTTAACTTCAAGAACAGAACCAAAACTGGGGAGTAACCAATGAAAAACCTGATTCTGTCCACTGCGGCCCTGGCGCTGACTGCTGGTATCGCCATGGCCGACACGATCCGCATGGGCACCGAGGGCGCCTACCCTCCGTACAACTTCATCAACGATGCAGGTGAAATCGACGGGTTCGAGCGTGAAGTCGGCGACGAGCTGTGCAAACGCGCCAACCTGGAGTGTGAATGGGTCAAGAACGACTGGGATTCGATCATTCCGAACCTGGTCTCGGGCAACTACGACACCATCATCGCCGGTATGTCGATCACAGCCGAACGTGATGAGGTCATCGACTTTACCCAAGACTATTACCCGCCGACCGCTTCGGCCTATGTTGCGACCTCTGACTCGGCAGACGTAACCGGCGGTGTCGTTGCGGCGCAAACCGCCACGATCCAGGCGGGCCACGTTGCCGAATCCGGCGCAACCCTGGTCGAATTCGCGACCCCGGAAGAAACCATCGCAGCCGTCCGTAACGGCGAAGCCGATGCCGTTCTGGCCGACCGCGACTATCTGGTGCCGCTGGTCGAGGAATCGGGCGGTGAACTGGTGTTTGTCGGCGATCCGGTTCCGCTGGGCGGTGGCGTTGGCATGGGCCTGCGTGAAAGCGACGGTGAACTGCGCGGCAAGTTCGACGAAGCCATCACTTCGATGAAAGCCGACGGTACGCTGAACGAGATGCTGATCAAGTGGTTCGGTGAAGGCACCGCCACATACGGTACTGACGGTTCGGTCGTCACCAACTAAGACCTGACCAATCCCGGTCCGGTGCCTCGGCACCGGGCCGATTCCGGCCTAGCCGGAACAGACGTTGGAAAGACGCCATATGTTCTCGTACTGCGCTGATCCTGACACGCTGGGCACGTTCCGCTGGTTTTCATGCTACCTGACCAATGGCGTACACTGGTCGTTCTACCTGTCTTTCATCAAGGTTTTGGCCCTGCTGGCTGTGACCGCGCCCGTCGCACTTGGCTTCGGGTTTGCGGGTGCCATGGCGGCGCGCTCGCATTTCCCCCCGCTCAGCTGGCTGGGCAAAGGGTATATCGCGATTGTGCGCGGCGTGCCCGACATTGCGTTTTTCCTGTTTTTCGTCATCGCACTGGATCAGGCGTTCGAATGGACGCGGCATAAGATATTGTGCCCGGACTGGACCGACCCAATCCGCCAGGGCAATGATTTCCTTGTTTGTCAGGCTGCCAAGCTGCCACTCGGGACCGCGCCTGAATGGATGCATGAAACCTATGGGTTTTTCCTGGCGGTCATCACGTTCTCTATCGTTTTTGGCGCCTTTGCGGCCAATGTCCTGTTCGGGGGGATGCGCGCCGTACCACATGCGCAGCTGGAAACGGCCGAAGCTTATGGTATGAACCGCCGCCAGACCTTCTGGCGCATCCTGGTGCCTCAGATGTGGGTCTACGCGCTGCCCGGCCTGTCCAATCTGTGGATGGTGCTGATCAAGGCGACGCCCCTGCTCTTCCTGCTGGGTGTTGAAGATATCGTGTATTGGGCGCGCGAACTGGGCGGCACCAAAACCTCGAAATTCACGCAATACCCGCATGGCGACTGGCGCATGTGGTATTTCCTGTTCCTGCTGATCTTCTACCTTGGCATGACCCGTTTCTCGGAACTTGGGTTGGAAAAACTGATGCGGCGATTGTCCCACGGACAGGCCACTTCGGGCGGAGAGCTTCTGCGCAAGGAGACCACGGCATGATGATCCGCGTTCAAGACCGCATCCGGGTGCCGCACGCGATTGCACAGCAATCTCATTCGCGCACGCAATCTCCTTTTCAGGGAGCCCGAGCATGAGCTGCATCCAGACCATTCAGGATTACGGCCTGCGTTCGCTTGGCATTGGGGAGCGCCTGCTGCCCAAGACCGATTTCACCCTGTGCGAACAGTTCACCCTGATCGGCTCGGGCATGATCTGGAACATCTATTTCGGCGTCATGGCGCTGACGACCGGGTTCTTTCTGGCCACTGCACTGGCCGTCGGCAAAGCCTCGACCAACAAATGGCTGCGCAAACCTGCCGAATGGTTCATCTTTCTGTTCCGGGGCTCGCCGCTCTTTATCCAGTTCTTCTTTGCCTATTTCTTCTTTCTGTCGCTGAAGAAAACCTATCCACTGTTTGACGCCTTCACCTCGGCTTGGCTCGGCGCACTGATCGTGCTGTTCCTGAACACCGCCGCTTATTCAGGTGAGATTTTTTATGGTGCTCTGCGCTCGATCCCCAAGGGAGATATCGAAGCGGCAGATGCCTATGGTATGTCCGGCTGGTCGCGGTTTCGGCGGATCGTCTGGCCAACCATGCTGCGGCTGGCCTGGCCTGCCTACACGAACGAAGCCATCTTTCTGTTCCACGCCACCACGCTGGTCTTCTTCTCGGCCTTTCCGGCCTGGCAGCAGCGCGGCGACGCGCTCTATTACGCCAGCTATTTCGCGGACAAGACGTTCAACCCGTTTATCCCCTATCCAATTCTGGCGTTCTATTTCATCTTGCTGACATTGGTGATTGTCGGGGGTTTTGGCCTCATCAACAAACGCCTGAACCGCCACCTGCCCACTGCGAAACGGGTGAAAATGCGGTTCAAACTGAACCTGGCGCGCTAAAGATCAGCGCGCCGGACTTTCCGGCGTTCGAGCCTACACTATGTTTGTAATGCGCTTGGCGGTGCGAACACGGACAGTCGATTTTGGGGGAATGGTACCGCCTCCCTGGCTTGAACAGGGGACCTCTGGATCCACAATCCAGCGCTCTAACCAACTGAGCTAAGGCGGCACTTCGTGAGGGGCGATGTACCGAACGCGCCGGGGGAATGCAAGAGGATTAAAGCCGAATTCTCCAGCTTTGTTCGACAAGATCGACCCCAAAGGAATGCACCGGTTTGCTGTCGATCAGTTCCCAGCCAAACGCCCTGTAAAGCACGCAGGCAGCCGTATGGCTTTCATGGGTCCACAGAACCATTTCCCGATATCCAGCCTCGCGTGCGAAGTCTGTACAGGTCTGTAACAGCCGTTTCCCCAACCCAAGTCCGCGCGCCTCGGGGACAAGCAGGAAGAGGCGCAGTTTGGCGGTCGTCTGGTCCACGCGCACGCAGAAGATGCTACCCAATCTTTGTCCAGCCCGTTCAGCAATCCAGCCTTTTTCAAAGGACGGGTCGTTGTCTGCAATGAACTCCTCAAGGATGCGCGCAACCAATGGGGCAAAGCTGTCATCAAATCCTTCGTCGCGCGCATAGAGCAACCCGTGCTGTTCAACCAGCCACGCGGCATCATCGGGGCGAAACGTTCTGAGAACCACTTTATCCATGTCTTATCTGACCGCAAAGGTGACTTGATTCTCAACCCCGTGCGCGTTAGCACGAACGCTCAGGCTCGGAGGCACAGATGGGCATCAATACCGAACGCGATATACAGGCCAACCTGCAAATCGGCCCGACCGATCAGGGGATGGTACGCTTGTTCATCGAAGCCGACGGCATCGAGATTCCGATGGATTTCGATCCCGAGGAAGCCGAAGAAATCGCAGACGAGATCCGCGCCGCGATACAGGCCGCCCTCGCCGTCAAAGGCTGAGCTTTTTACAAGCGCGGATCGCGCAGTGCATGCAGTCGGCGTGCTGCATCTGTTGCAAATTTCTGGATCATCTTTTTGCGCCGCGCTGGAGCAAGCTTGTCCTCGGGCGCCATGCGCACGATCTCGGCATCATAGGCATCAGCAATGATCAAGCCCGTTTCGTCAGGTAACAGATCGGTCGGAAACTCGGTATCCACGGCCCAGAAGAATCGGTCGCACCATTCCAGATAGCCCTGCCATTTGGCATCCGATTGATAATCGGCACGGCTGGATTTGCATTCGATCACCCAAATCTCACCTTTGGGACCCAGCCCCATCACATCGACACGCAGACCACGTGCCGGAACGAATTCTTCAACAGAAACAAAACCATGCGCGGCAAGGTGGCGTGCGACGCCACGCGCCAGTTTCTGTCCGGGCTGCAGATCTAAAGTCATGTCAGAAATGTGAACAATTAGGGAACAAAAGTAAAGTGCTGCGTCGCACTTGACATGATACCTTTGGGTGTCGCATTAATATGATACCAAATGGTATCTCTTCTGGGGTTGCTTATGGATAACCGAACTCAAAACGCTTTTCGTGCGCTGGCCGATCCCACACGTAGGGACATTGTGCAATTGCTCTCGTCTCAAGACATGACCATCGGGCAGTTGACAGACCGGTTCGACATGACCCGGGCCGCGGTCAAAAAACATCTGACCGTGCTATCCGACGGCGGCTTGATCACCGTTGAAACGCGCGGCCGCGAACGCATTAACCGTCTTGAACCACAGGGGATGGCCCCCGTTCTGGACTGGCTCAGATATTTTGACCAGTTCTGGGACGATCGCCTCAACTCTCTCAAGGAAGCTGTTGAAAGGAAATCGAAATGACCGATGCAGTTCTGAATAAATCGATCTTTCTGAGGGCCGAGCCGGAAACGGTTTGGGCTTATCTTACAGACCCGGATCGTCTGGCGGAATGGTTCCACAAACCTCAACATACTCTGTCTGCCGGTCAAAAGCTGGAGATGTTTGGCACAACAAGCGGCGACCTGTTGATCTGGGGTGAGGTTCGCGTTGCCAACCCTCCCAAATATCTGGAATACACGTTCACCGTAAAACCGATGGGCGACGCGGTGAGCGTAGTCAAGTGGACCCTGGAACCCGTCGCAGGCGGGACGCGCCTTGACCTGCGGCATGAAGGCCTGCCGCAGGGGGCCGATGCCTTTGGCCTGATCCTGGCGCTGGACAAGGGTTGGGACGAGCACTTTGGCAAGATGCGCACGGCATTGCACGAAACTGTTGATGCCTGACCCCTTGTGCGAACCCGTCATACGCCCTACTTAAGCGCGTGGCGGGTTCTGCCCTTCTTGTGAAAGGTAGCATTCTGGTGGCCTTAAGCAATTCCGAGGGGGCTGGCTCTGTTCAGGTCCTGGCCTGATTACCTGGCGCCCACCTGTATATACAGGTCCTCGGGAATCAAACCACACGGTTGTTTGGTGGTCCCGCCACATTTTCCACGGAAGTTCAGCGCCCTGCGCGGGCTTCCTGCTTTGCAACCGCCGGTTCAAAGCTGTGTACAACAGGTGTCCCCCGGCGCGGGCCTTGCGGCTTTTCTGCCATGCTCATGATCTTGTAGGCGAACTGGACACCGGCAAAGACAATGCCGTTCATGAACCAGATCATCACCAAAGCGATAAAGCCGATTTCCGAACTGGTTATCAGATGGCGGAGGTTTGCGACATTCAGCGCCAACAGAACGCCGACAAACACAGCCGAAATGACAAAGCCCCAGGCAACTTGCGCGATATAAAGGCGGATCAGTTTGGGCATGGCGAACCTCTTTGCGCTATGACATTCAAGTTAGCGCATATCTGGTTCTCGTAAAGGCGTCAGAATGCCTCGGGCTGTGCCTCGCGCGCCATGTGATCCAGCACAGCGTTGACGAATTTCGGCTCTTTGCCTTCCGGGAAAAACGCACGCGCCACATCGACGAATTCGGTGATGACAACCTTTGGCGGCGTGTCGCTTTGGGTCAGCTCGGCACCTGCGGCACGGAACACAGCACGAAGGGTCGGATCGATGCGCGCGATCGGCCATTTGGCCACCAACGCACGGTCAGTCATCTGGTCGATGGCCGCCTGATAGTTCACCGCATTGTCAACCAGGGACCTGAAAACCGAGATATCGCCGTCCAGCATCTCCTCGCCCTCATAGACGGCGCCAAACCGGTGATCCAGAAACTCGTTCACGACAGCTTCGGTCGTTTGCCCGGACTGTTCCATCTGGAACAGCGCCTGCACGGCATAAAGCCGGGCGGCGGATTTCATCAGGCGTTTCTGGTTGGCCGGTTTCGGCGCGTCTGTCTTGGTCATGCTGTCGAGGGTCCGTTGCTGTCGCCCGCCACAAGGATGGACTCGGACGGCGGCTTGAAACCAACGCCCTTTTTGGAAGAGCCCCACTTACGGCTGAGCGCGATCAGATGCAAGGCCGCAGCAGCAGCCCCGCCCCCTTTATTCATCTTTTTAGGGTTCGCGCGGACTTCGGCCTGCGCGTCGTTTTCCACAGTCAGAATGCCATTGCCGATGCACAGGCCCTGTAGGCCCATCAACTGGATGGCCCGGCTGGAGTCGTTGCAAACGGTTTCGTAATGCGTGGTCTCACCGCGAATGACGCAGCCCAGCGCGACATAGCCGTCAAAGTTGCATTGACGGTCGGCCATAGCGATGGCGGTTGGGATTTCCAGCGCGCCGGGTACCTCGACCACTTCGCAGGTGCCACCCGCGGCTTCGATTTCGGCCTTCGCGCCCGTGATCAGGTTATCGGCAATCGCACGATAAAACGGCGCCGCCACGATCAGCATCTTGACCGGCTTGTCAAATGTCGGTGTCGGCAGAACGCCATGTTCGTCTTGAGCAGCCATGATCAGTCTTCCTTCAGAATCGAACGGGTGCCGACGATGGACAGGCCAAACGCGTCAAGCCCCAGATAAACGGTTTGCGGCGAGTCGGTTAGCAGGACCAGTTCCTGAATTCCCATCTTGGACAGGATCTGCGCCCCCAGACCGGTTTGTTTGATGGTGCGCGGCCCCTCGTCACCCGTGGCGTATAGCGAGTTGCGCGGTTGACGGAACAGGCAGACCACGCCCCGTCCTTCTTCAGCAATCTTTTCCATGGCGCGCGGCAGTTCGCGCGAGGATTTCGGACCAAGACCCAGAATATCGGGGGCCTCGTGCAGAGCATGGGTGCGGGTCAACACCGGTTCGGGTGTGGTGATGTCGCCCTTGATCATGACCACATGTTCGATGCCATGGGTCTGATCGGTGAACAGCCGCATCTCCCACTCGCCGCCATATTCTGACGTCACCATCTGACGCGAGGTTTCAACCACCAGATTGTCGTTGCGCGACCGGTAGGCAATCAGGTCACTGATCGTGCCGATCTTCATGTTGTGCTCTTGCGCAAACTCAACCAGATCGGGCAGACGCGCCATGGTGCCGTCGGGTTTCATAATCTCGCAGATCACGCCCGAGGGGTTCAGACCGGCCAGACGCGAGATATCAACGGCGGCCTCGGTATGACCGGCACGCACCAGCACCCCGCCCCGCTTGGCGCGCAAGGGGAAGACGTGGCCGGGCGTTGCGATATGGGCCATCGTGTTCTGCTCGTTGATCGCAGTTGCCACGGTCAGCGCACGGTCGGCGGCAGAGATCCCGGTACTGACCCCTTCGCGCGCTTCGATGGACACGGTGAATGCGGTTTCGTGCCGGGACGAGTTGTTCACTGCCATCATCGGCAACCCAAGCGCTTCGACACGTTCCGCTGTCATCGGCAGACAGATAAGGCCACGGCCATGGGTGGCCATAAAGTTAATGGCCTCGGCATCGGCGAACTCGGCAGCAATCACCAGATCGCCCTCGTTTTCGCGATCCTCGTGGTCGACCAGAATATACATCCGGCCCGCACGCGCCTCTTCAATAATGTCTTCGATCGGGCTGATCGCGTCGCGCAGCCGGGCCTCGACCGGGCCGGGTGTCTCAAAGCTCATTGGGCAGCCTTTCGCATGGCATGTTTGAACGGCGGAATAGACCACTGAGGGCACAAAGACCAGTCCACAAACGGCGCAGGTCTGCTCCGACGCGACGTATCGTATCAGGACATCTCGGCCAGACGCGACACATAACGGGCCAGCGTATCGATCTCAAGATTGACCCGGTCACCGACCTGCACGTCACCCCAGGTGGTGACCTCTTTGGTGTGTGGGATGAAGTTGATGCCGAAATCGCAATCTGTCACGTCATTGACCGTCAGGGATGTGCCATTCAGTGCCACCGACCCTTTGGGCGCAATGAACCGTGCAAGATCCTTTGGTGCGCGCAGGGTGACGCGGGTGCTGTCGCCGTCTTCCTTGATCGCGATCACCTCGGCTACGCCATCCACATGGCCCGAGACGATATGACCGCCCAGTTCGTCACCAACCTTCAGGGCACGTTCCAGATTGACACGCTTGCCGACAGTCCATGTGTCGAGATTGGTTTTCGAGACGGTTTCCGCGCTGATCTGGACATCATACCAATCGTCGCCCAGCGCGATCACGGTCAGACACACACCGTCACTGGCAATCGAGGCCCCGATATCGATGCCCGCAGTGTCATAGGCGGTCTTGATCCGCGCGCGCAGGTCACCCTGCTGCTCCAGCTCGGCGACGGTGCCCATGTCGGTGACGATCCCTGTAAACATTCCGTTAACCCTCAGTTTCTAACCTGTGCCTGACTATCACCGTCGAGGTAAGGCCAACGGGCCGCGCGGGCAAGCCCTGCCTTGCCGTACACCGACCAAACGGGCATAGTTTTGGCAACAACAACAATACGAGCAGTTCGGATGCAGCACCCGCCTTTAAGGTCTCATGATCGGGTCTTCCTGTTCCTTCAGGGCCCGCACGGACCTTTTTTCCCGGCCTTGGGGCGTATGTTGCGCGCGACGGGGGCTCGGGTCTGGCGAGTTGGATTCAATGCAGGCGATCAGGCGTTCTGGTTTGACAAAGCAAGTTACATCCCGTTTCAGGACAAACCGGAAAACTGGCCCGCAACACTGTCCTCTTTAATCGCTGAAAAAGCTGTTACGGACATTGTACTATATGGCGACACCAGACCCATACATGCGCGTGCGGTCGAAATCGCACGGTCTTGCGGAGTTACCGTACATGTATTCGAGGAGGGGTATCTGCGCCCCTGGTGGGTGACCTATGAGCGGGACGGGTCAAATGGAAATTCCCGGCTGATGACGCTGGACGTTCAGCAGATGCGTCAGGCCATGGCCCTGTCCGACCGAAAGGCGCCGCCGCCCCCGTCGCATTGGGGAGACATGCGGCATCATATCTTCTATGGCGCCCTTTATCATTGGTTCGTGATGACTCTGAACAGCCGCTACCGAAACTTTCAACCGCACAGGGAATTACCTGTCTCGCAAGAATTCAGATTGTACCTCAAGCGCCTGTTCTTGATGCCTTTTCATCGTCTTCAGCGAAGTGTGGCGACGGCGCGGGTCAGATGGGGCGGATACCCCTACCACCTCGTTCTGTTGCAGCTTGGGCATGACAGCTCGGTGAAGGCTCATTCCAGCTTTTCGGGCATGTGTGAATTTCTTGAGCTGGCAATCGAAGGATTTGCGCAAGGCGCGCCGACCCATCACAGGCTGGTGGTAAAGGAACACCCCCTGGAAAACCATCGCGAACCGTTGCGACGCCGGGCTCGCGAGATTGCCAGAAAACACGGCATCGACGACCGGGTTCATTATGTGCCGGGCGGCAAGCTGGCCAGATTGCTGGATGAGGCGAATTCGGCCGTCACCGTGAATTCCACCGCCGGACAGCAGGTCCTGTGGCGGGGCATTCCATTGCGCATTTTCGGGCGTTCGGTTTATGACAAACCCGATTTCGTCTCGCAGCAGCCGATCGCGGCGTTTTTTGCCGATCCTTGCCGCCCCGATTCCGAAGCCTATCGCTGTTATCGGCAATTTCTTCTGGAAACCAGTCAGGTACCCGGCGGGTTCTATTCAAGACGAGGGCGCCGTCAGCTGCTGCGCCGCGCCGTGGATATGCTTTTGGACACCAACGATCCCTACCAATCGGTTCTGAATACGAACGAGGCGCGAACGACACAGTTGAAAGTCGTCGAATGAAACGGGTGGTGTGTGACTGGAAGTTAAGCAACTTACCAGCTAATCTGCACGCAACTACAAAAGACTGAGGATATCGGGCGGTGAAAGTCTCTCCTAGGCGATGGATTCGGGGCGTGTCCTTTGTGGCTGCAATTGGCCTGCTGGCCGCGTGCCAGCTGCCAAAATCCGGACCGAACAAATCCGAAATTCTGGCCGGTTCAGTTCAAAAAGGGGGCAACGCATTTGTCGTTGAAGTTGATGACAACGTCACACGCGCGACATCCGCTATTCCTCAGTATGGTTTTTCTTCCTCCTTTAGCAGTGCCCAGACATTGACCGCGGATACCGTCCGCCCTGGCGACGTGCTGGGGCTGACCATCTGGGAAAACGTCGACGATGGCCTTCTGTCCGGCGAAACCGGTCTTGCAACCGCGTTGAATGAGGTTCAGGTCGACAGCGATGGATTTATCTTTGTTCCCTATGCAGGCCGGATTCGGGCTGCGGGAAACACGCCGGAACAGCTGCGCGTTCTGATCACAGACAAGCTTCAGGAGCAAACGCCGGACCCGCAGGTCGAAGTGCGGCGCGTCGCTGGTGACGGGTCCACCGTCTCGCTGACGGGCACGGTTGCCGCGCCGGGCATTTATCCGATTGAACGGCCAACCCGGTCGCTGCTTGGTATGTTGTCCCAGGCAGGCGGAGTCTCGGTCGCGTCTGACATCGCGCTGGTGACCCTGATCCGGGGCGATCAGAAGGGTACCGTCTGGTACGAGGACCTGTTTCGCAACCCCAAGCTGGACGTCGCCCTGCGCGGTGGCGACCGCATTCTGGTGGAAGAGGACAGCAGATCGTATATCGCCCTTGGCGCAACCGGGGGCCAGTCGCGCGTGGCATTTGAAAGCCAGGACCTGTCGGCACTGGAAGCCTTGGCACAGGTCGGTGGTCTGCTGACGCTGTCCTCAGATCCAACGGGTATCTTTATCCTGCGCAAGGAACGTCAGGAAGTCGCCCGCAGTATCACCGGACGCGCCGACCTCAAAGGGGATCAGCGCATGATCTACCTGCTGAACCTGACAGCCCCCAACGGCCTGTTCATTGCACGCGATTTCGTGATCCGGGACGATGATACGATCTACGTGACCGAAGCGCCCTATGCACAATGGAGCAAATCGATCTCACTTATCGCAGGCGGTCTGACACCCGTTGCAAACGTTGCCACCCTAACCGGCAATTGATGCATGAGGCCCGATCCCGACACGTCAGCCGGGAGCGGGCAAAATCGGCTGTTCGTCTATAACGGCGGCTTTCTGACCCAGAAACGTCTGAGACGAATCCTGTCGCTTTCGGGTTACGACATTCGTCTGGGATATCCCAAAGACGGCGATTGCGTAGGCGTCTGGGGTAACAGCCCGACAGCACATCGCGGCCTTAAGATCGCCGAAAAACACGCTGCCCCGGTTCTGCGGGTCGAGGACGCCTTTCTCAGATCTCTGCACCCGGGCCGGAATGGCGAGCCCCCTTTGGGGCTGTTACTGGATCGTTCCGGCCTGCATTTCGATGCCGCCACGCCGTCTGAGCTTGAAACAGTGCTGGCCACGCACCCCCTGGATGACACGGCCCTGCTGAACCGTGCCCGCGCCGCGATCACGCGGATCAGGGAGCTTAACCTCAGCAAGTACTCCGCCTTCGATCTCGATCTTGACCCACCCGATCCGGGTTATGTTCTGGTGATTGATCAGACGGCCGGCGATGCGTCGGTAACAGCAAGCAGAGCGGACCGCGCCCGGTTTCTTGAAATGCTTGTCTTGGCGCAGGAGGAAAACCCCGGCGCGCGTATCCTGATCAAGACGCATCCTGAAACACTGGCTGGTCACCGTCAGGGGCATTTTACCAATCAGGACCTGTCAGACCGGATATCGCAGTTCAGCGACCCGATCAGCCCATGGCCGTTGCTTGAAGGGGCTGTCGCAGTCTACACCGTGTCCTCGCAACTGGGGTTTGAGGCAATTCTGGCTGGCCACAAACCGCGTGTTTTCGGCCAACCTTTCTATGCAGGATGGGGCCTGACGCAGGATGACCGCCCCGTTCCGCGTCGTCAGCGCAGCCTGACACGGGCACAATTGTTCGCGGCCGCCATGCTGCTTTACCCGACTTGGTACGATCCCTATCGCGATCAGCTGTGCGAGCTGGAAACGGTGCTGGACACGTTAGAGGCACAGACCCGCGTTTGGCGACAGGACAAGAACGGCTGGACGGCATCCGGGATGCGCTTGTGGAAACGCAGGCATCTGCAACAGTTCTTCGGACAACATGGAAAGCTGCGCTTTACGGCATCTCAACCCGGCACACCGGACCACCCCCACATGGTCTGGGCCAGCCAGGCAAGAAACACCGAAGGGGCGGTTCGGGTCGAAGACGGGTTCTTGCGTTCACGCGGACTTGGGGCGGCACTGGTCCCGCCACTGTCGCTGGTGACGGACGAATTCGGTATCTATTACGACCCGACAAAACCCAGCCAGTTGGAAGAGTTGATCACTTTGCGTGAAACGTTGAGGCCGGATCAGGACCTGCGCGCAGAGCGTCTTATCGAGAACCTCTTGGCCGCAGGCTTGAGCAAATACAATACCGGCAATCCCGCCAGCCCCCTGCCCGAAGGCCATCGTATTCTTGTGCCCGGACAGGTCGAGGACGATGCCTCAATCCTGTTGGGTACCAGCGCGGTTCGCAACAATCTGGACCTGCTGAAAGCTGCGCGCGACGCCAATCCCGACGCGATCCTGATTTACAAACCCCACCCCGATGTCGAAGCGGGTTTGCGCGAAGGCAGGATCGATGCCGAGGCAATTGCCGACATCGTTGCAACCCAAACAGACCCCGCATCATTGTTGCTGCACGTGCAGGAAGTATGGACCATGACGTCGCTTCTGGGGTTCGAAGCTTTGCTGCGCGGCGTGAAGGTTACAACTCTGGGCGCGCCTTTTTATGCGGGTTGGGGGCTGACCACGGATCTGGGGGCTGTTCCTGCCCGGCGTGGTGCGCGACCGACGTTGATGGGCCTCGTCCATGCCACCCTTATTGATTATCCTCGCTATTTCGACCCGGTCACGGGGCAACCCTGCCCCGTCGAGGTTGCCGTTGAACGTCTGGCGCAGGGCACTTGTGCCCCGACCGGTCCCTTCAATCGTGTTCTGTCAAAACTTCAGGGCGTGTTTGCGACACATGCGCACTTGTGGCGCTAAACCTAGTCAGACGCCCTGCGCCAACGGTGCAGGATATCCCCACCCACCCTATTGGTTTCCATCAGCTCGAATCTTGGCGCCGCGTCCAGCGTCGTTAACCCCAATGTTCCAACTGCCGCCAGCCCCTCGGCTCCGATGGTCAATCCGGCAGTAAATCCGACCAGTTCATCCACCAGATCCTCGGCCAGCAGTGACGCCGCCAGCGCCGCCCCCCCTTCGCAGAAGACGCTGGTCAGACCGGCTTGCCCCAATTGATGGAGCAGATCGACCGCGTCAATCTGATGATCTTTCAACGCGCAGGGGATCAGCCTTGCGCCCAGTCCTTCCCAGGCTTTCGCGCGCTCGGCGTCCGGGTGATGCGCATGGCAGAGCCAGACAGGTGTCTTTGATGCCGTGCGGGCCAAATGTCCCATCAGGGATATGTCCATATGGCGCGAAACGACAACGCGCACCGGTTGATGTTCAACGCCAAGATCCCGAACCGTCAGTGACGGATCGTCGGCCCGCGCGGTACCCGCTCCGACCATCACCGCATCGTGACGCGCACGCATGGCATGGACGACACGACGCGCCTGTGGCCCGGTGATCCATTGGCTGTGTCCGGTCGAGGTTGCGATCCGCCCATCAAAACTGCTGGCTAGCTTGAGGGTCACGAAAGGTCGGCCTTGTTCCGTCTTCAGGAAGAAGCCTTCCAGATCACGTTCCGCCTGCTCTGCGAGGACACCGGTTACGACCTTAATTCCGGCCTCGCGCAACTTGGCAAAGCCCTGCCCTGCGACGCGCGGATCACTGTCTTCCACGGCGGCCACGACACGGGCGACACTCGCAGCAATCAAAGCCTCGGCACAGGGGGGTGTCTTGCCGTGATGGGCGCAGGGTTCCAAAGTTACATAGGCGGTCGCACCGTGCGCGGCCTGCCCGGCTTGCGCCAAAGCCTCGGTCTCGGCATGGGGGCGACCGCCAGGCTGGGTCCAACCGCGCCCGACAATCCGGCCTTTGCGCACGATAACACAACCCACTGCAGGGTTTGGCCAGCACATCCCCTGACCGCGCCGCCCCAGTGACAGGGCCAGCGCCATGAATCGCTTATCTGTTTCGCTCACTCGTCCGTCGGTGGCTGCGGCGGGCGCAGTTCGTGGACAAACTCCTCAAAATCATCGGCCGCCTGGAAATTCTTGTACACACTCGCAAAGCGAACATAAGCGACGGTATCGATCCGCGCCAGAGCTTCCATGACGATCTCGCCGATCTTGTGGGACGGGATATCCGTATCGCCCATGCTTTCCAGCCGACGTACGATACCCGATATCATCTGATCGATCCGTTCAGGATCAACTGGCCGTTTCTGCATCGAGATACGGATCGAACGTTCCAGTTTGTCGCGGTCGAAGTCCTCGCGCTTCCCATTGGTCTTTATGACAACCAAATCACGCAGTTGCACACGTTCATAGGTCGTGAACCGCCCGCCACAGGCCGGGCAGAACCGGCGTCGGCGGATTGCCACGTGATCCTCTGCCGGACGTGAATCTTTTACCTGAGTATCGATATTTCCGCAAAACGGGCAGCGCATCCGCCGTCTCCTCGTCCCTTGTTCCGCCTCTTTTTGTAAGCGCTGCGACTTACTTATCCACAACTATAGGGCAGCAACTAGGATTTGGGTAGTCGGAAATTTCAACCGCTAGATAAAGGGTCAGGCCAGGTGCGCTGCAATCCGTCTCTGGTGTGGTGCCGTGCGGTGTTCAAACAGATATATCCCCTGCCATGTTCCAAGGCATGGGCGACCCTGCACCACAGGTATCGACAAGGATACAGGCAACAGCGCAGCCTTTATATGCGCGGGCATGTCATCGGGGCCTTCATAAGTATGCCTTAGATACGACATTGACGGGTGATTGGATGGCGGCACCAGCCTTTCGAAGAACGCCCGAAGGTCGGTTTGAACTTCGGGATCCGCGTTTTCCTGAATAAGCAACGAACAGGAGGTGTGGCGAACGAAAAGCGTCAGTAAGCCATCCGTCGCCACCTGCCCCAGCCAATGCCTCAACTCGGCCGTGAACTCGTAAAGACCTGAACCTTGGGTCTGAATTACAAATTCAGTCTGCATTCACGGTGTCTCGCCGTTTTGTCAGTCGTTAAAGAACGGTCGATAGTTACACCTGGCATTCGCGCCTTGTACAGATATGCTGTACCCCGGCTGAAAACCAACCGAAACAAAGCTGCTTGGCTGCGCACCGACATTCTGTGGCGGCTTGATCGAAAACTGAACCGCTGTTTTACGCCCTGTGGTGACGCTTGGCCCATACCCGCGCAACACGTAGATCGGATCGCGCCAGCCCGCGCCCAAAGTACGCCGTGCATAATCCGCTGCCGCGCACCAGTATCCTTCGGTACGCTGGTCGCCGCGCGGAATAACCTCGAAGTCAGTAGCGTTTATCGGCTCGGTCCGGTACCCGTGCGGCGCTGCGTCAGCAGCCATGGGAATGCTGAACGCCAGGGCGGCAATCGCGGCAAATGTCCGTGTATGTTTCATTGTCATTACTTCCCTGATTGTGTGTGTCAAAAAGGTTAGGCCATTAGCTTCGTCGGCACAGGGTCGCTCACGTTCTGTTTAATCTGTCTCGTGCGATACGTGAACCGGCGTGAGCCATCCCTGATACCTGATCAACATTCCCAGTCCCGGCGCGTCCGCAGACACATCAAACCGAAAGCGCCCCGCTTTGTCCCGCCATTCGCGCGTTCTTGATCGCGGCAAGGTAAAAGCTGGCATCGGAATACCAAACACGGTCAGGCGGAGGATTTTGATGTGCATTCCGTTTTCCCGCCAAATGGGCTTTAACCAGATTGAAATCGAGCCGAAAGATTCCCGAACACATTCTCTTTTCGTATCATATTTCAGAGTTGATCGGGTTTTGTGGCCCGCGAAATTCCGGTCCCATGACCAGATTTCGCCATTTGTATCAATGTGCAGGGAGACAGGGACGTCTTTGCCGCTTTGCGGAAACCCTGCCAGACGTGTTACAAGGGCAACCCATATCCCTTTGCCACGTTCGATATCGCAGCGTCCCGCAAAGCAGCCCTCGCTCATGTGCAGAATTCGAACCGCCTTTGGCAACCTTTCGGTCGATCCTATCGCCTTAAGAAAGGGATCGCCCATCGCTAGTACCCGTTTTCGGCAAAACGAGCGCTGATATCGGGACCGGGAACCAGACATGTCTCGGAACGCCCGAAGAACGCGTATCTGTTTCGTGCGATCAAGCGATAGGCCGGATCCTTGATAAGCCGAGGCAGAAACCGGCATATTGATAACAGCGACCACGGAGCGCGCAACTGTCGCATCGCCTCAGAAAACGCATCCAGGTGCTGAAAAACAGCGCCATCCACAACGACCAGATTTGTTTGAAAATCCTGTGTGGGAAGGCCGAGATCACGATATAGCTTTTGCCCAAGCGGGGACTGCGCCGTTGCAAATTGGAAAACATGGCGCCGGTCACGTTTCAGCATAAACTGGAAAAATCCCGAACACAGCACGCATTCGCCGTCAAACACAATCAGGTTTTGGTCATAAACCCCTGTATTCTCGAAAACATCTTGCAAGGTTTTTCACCGGTATTTTTGACTTAAAGCCAGCCTGACAAAACCACCTGAGCGAAGCAATGCGACATGTACGAAAGGTATGGGGGCGTGCCGGGGAGCCTTGACCAGAGGCTGGTGATTTCCCCGAGGCTCTGACCTCATCCCCATAAAGGTCTGGACCCGGCAACATTGCTGAATTGGTTCGTTGCACATGGCGACGCTTGTCCATACTGGTCAATAAATTTCGAGAATTTGCCGCCGATGGCTTGTTTCTGTGTGAAATCGACTTGTCAGCACCTCGATCATGAAAGAGAATTCTTTAATAGTCTGCTTATGTATTTGAAAATTTGAGGTACTGTTTCGCGATGGATGTCGATATCGGCCGACTTCATCTGTTTGTTCAGGCACTGGACCGCTATTCCGGAAATGGCGATATGTCCTGTAATGTCCTGAAGATGGCAGGGCTGCGCCCTCAGGATATCGCGCCGCCGGTCTCAACCTACAGCGTACAAAGCGAGGCTTTGTTTATCCGTTATGCATGTGACGCCACCCACGACGTCACGTTTGCGGCTCGCACGGGTCTTGAGGTTACGTCAGCCTCGACCGTGACCGCCTATATCAGCAAGTATTCCCGCGATCTGAAACAGGTGATGGAGAACCTCTCGCGCTTTCACGGCATCATCGACCCTGCCATCGCGCTTAACCTGCGCGTCGCGGGTAACTTTGCGACCTTGGAAGCCGAGTGGAAAGACCCCGGATTTGCGCGGTATCATAGACGCACCGAATTCCTGATATTTGCGACCCTGGCCAGAATGCGGAACCTGACGCAAGTCAATCTCTATCCGATAGAAATTCGGTTTCAGCACAGGGTCGGCGACCACGCCCGAAGATTTGAGAAGCTTGCCGGTTTTCCCGTGACCTTTGGGGCTGAGAACCTCGAGATTATCCTGCCACTTTCCGCGCTGGACCTGCCTGTGCCGACATATGACCCCCAACTCAGAGAGCACTTGCTGGGATATGCAGATCGCCTGCTTTCTGAGAGAGGCGCCCCCAAACATCTGACCCGCTCCAAGGTCGAAGGGCTGGTTACCCGTTCCCTGCCCGGCGCAATCCCGCAGGCCGAAAGCGTCGCGGCTGATCTGGGGATGAGCCTTAGAACCTTCAGCAGGCGCCTCAGGGATGAAGGCACCAGCTATCGCGATGTTGTCGACGAACTGCGGTGCGACCTGGCGCAGACCTTTATCAAGAATGAAATGCCCTTGTCCGAAATCGCCTATTCGCTGGGCTATGCGGATCAGGCCGCATTTTCGACCGCTTTCAAACGTTGGACAGGCCAGCCGCCCAGCGCGTTCAAGACACGATTGGCACACCCGATACGGACGTGAGACCGGGGGTCATCAGCTTGAAAAACCTCGCCCCGGCCCGTCCCATGAGTGGACAGAACGGATATAGAAGGACAGGAGGTCCGGGCCTTGTGCGTTCCCGCCAATGTGATGGGAGAACAGGCCATCGTGAAGAGCGCCTTGATTGAAAAAAGGCGCCTCGGGTGAGGCGCCTTGGAAATTATTGATCCAGGAAGGACCGAAGCTTTCGGGATCGGCTGGGATGCTTCAGCTTCCGCAGCGCCTTCGCTTCGATCTGGCGAATACGTTCGCGGGTCACGCTGAACTGCTGACCCACCTCTTCAAGCGTGTGGTCGGTGTTCATACCGATGCCGAAACGCATCCGCAGCACACGTTCTTCGCGCGGGGTGAGCGATGCCAAAACCCGTGTGGTGGTTTCCTTGAGGTTTTCCTGAATGGCGCTGTCCAGAGGAAGCACGGCATTCTTGTCCTCGATGAAATCACCCAGCTGGCTGTCTTCTTCGTCACCAATCGGCGTTTCCAGCGAAATCGGCTCTTTGGCGATTTTCATCACCTTGCGAACCTTCTCAAGCGGCATTTGCAGCTTTTCGGCCAGTTCCTCGGGTGTCGGTTCGCGGCCGATCTCGTGCAGCATCTGGCGGCCGGTCCGGACCAGCTTGTTGATCGTTTCGATCATGTGAACCGGAATGCGGATCGTGCGCGCCTGATCCGCGATTGAACGCGTGATCGCCTGACGAATCCACCACGTTGCATAGGTCGAGAACTTATAGCCGCGGCGGTATTCGAACTTGTCTACCGCCTTCATCAGGCCGATATTACCTTCCTGAATAAGATCAAGGAATTGCAGGCCGCGGTTCGTGTACTTCTTGGCGATCGAGATCACCAGACGCAGGTTGGCTTCGACCATTTCCTTCTTGGCCTGCCGCGCCTCTTTTTCGCCCTTCTGGACCTGCTGAACGATGCGGCGGAATTCGCTGATGTCCAGACCCACATACTGGCCGACCTGAGCCATGTCGTTGCGCAGCTCTTCGACCTTCGCGGTCGAGCGTTCGATGAACATCTGCCAACCCCGACCCGGCTTTTCCGCCATCTCGGCCAGCCAGTTCGGGTCAAGTTCGCGGCCGCGGTATTCGTCGATGAACTCGCGACGGTTGATCCGCGCCTGATCGGCCAGCTTCACCATCGAGCTGTCCAGCGCCATAACGCGACGGTTGATACCGTAAAGCTGATCGATCAAAGCTTCGATCCGGTTGTTGTGCAGGTGAAGACCATTCACCAGTTGCACAATCTCGGCCCGCAACTTCTGATAAGTCGCTTCGTCCTCTTCGCTGAACGTGCCATCCTCGTTCAGGGTGGCCGAAATACGGCTGTCCTGCATTTCAGACAGCATCGCGAAATCGGTAGAGATCCGTTCCAGAGTGGTCAGAACCTGATCCTTCAATGCCGCTTCCATCGCGGCCAGCGACATATTGACCTGATCGTCTTCGTCATCATCGTCGTCGCTGGTGATCGGGTTGCCATCCGCATCCAGTTCCGGCCCGGCCTCTCTTGCAGGTTTTGCAGCCTGCACGGCAGACGCATCAACGACTGGCGCATCGCCGTCTTCGTCCAGCTGGTTGCCGAACGTGGTTTCCAGATCGATGACATCACGCAGCAGAATGTCTTCGGACAACAATTCATCGTGCCAGATGGTGATCGCCTGGAAGGTCAACGGGCTTTCGCACAGGCCTGCGATCATGGTGTTGCGCCCTGCTTCAATCCGCTTGGCGATGGCAATCTCGCCCTCACGGCTGAGCAGTTCAACCGAACCCATCTCGCGCAGATACATGCGAACAGGGTCGTCGGTGCGGTCCAGCTTTTCGGTAGCGGCCCCTGCCAACGCAACCTCGCGGTTGCTTTCGGTGGTTGTCAGATCGGTCGAGCCTTTGTTCTCTTCCTCTTCGGCCTCTTCATCTTCGATGATGTTGATGCCCATCTCGGACAGCATCGACATAACGTCTTCGATCTGTTCCGAGCTGACCTGATCAGGCGGCAAAACCTGATTGAGCTGATCGTAGGTGATGTAACCTTTCTCGCGGGCCTCGGCGATCATCTTCTTGACGTTGGCCTGGCTCATGTCCAGCGAGATTTCCTGTTCCTGCTCGTCGGATTTGCTATCTTCGGTCGTATCTTTGGCGGCCATTCAATGCTCCTGCAGGGATGGGTGATTCGTTTGAACCGAATCATTAGCGCGTAGAAGTGATTCGACCACCCGTTTACCTGTTTTTCTTTTCCAGTGCCTTACGAAAACACCATTTTACCGGCGTTTCCGAGTGAAATCGATCTTGGCAAGGGAATCAGCAAAGCCATCTCGTTCAGCTTTCTTCAAACGAGCACCGTTGTGTGCAACATCGTATACAGCCTTGTCTTCGTTTTGACTTCGTGTTGCGCGATTAAGTTCTTCTGCCGCCTGACCAAGTCGGTATGTAAGTGTTTCATCCGGAGTAGCTGTGATCTCTTCTTGACCCTCAACTACTTCTTCCTCACGCCCCCGGAGCGCTTTGATTTTCGCGAGTTCTTCGGCCAGTGTCATCTCGGCCTTTTCGACGTCGCCTGGTTTGAACACACAGGGGATTACGGCGACATGGCGAAGGGCCAGCAGGTTTTCAAGGGCCGAGGGCCCTAAAGTTTCGGTAATGTGGTCCTTCAGATTGTCCGGGTCATCGATCGCGTGGCGCAGGATTGCAGTTCGCAATGCAGCATGATCGGGATCACGGCATTCCATTTCTTCCATTTGGTGTTCGAACTGCACGACGACTTGGGGGTTAAGCGCGGCAATAGCCAGAATGGCCGCTTCGCGCAGTTGAATCTCGGCATTCTCGGCCGAGGCCAAAAACGAGGACCGCGCGCCGGGCGTGGCGGGCTGTTTTGGCGGCACCCATTTGCCGCGCGGTTGCCATTGCCGGGATTGCGGCTGCCGTTGCGGGCGGAACAATTGCCAGCGCAGGTCCTTGATCTCTTGCCCATAATGCGCCCGGATCGATGGGTCGCGGATAAGCTTGATTTTCTCGCGCAGGGACTTGTCCAAAGCCGCCTTGCGTTCGGGGCTGTCGAACACCTTGCCGTCGGTCTCGCGCTGCCACAGCAGCTTGACCATCGGAATGGCTCCATCCAGCACGGCCTTCACGGCGCCTGCCCCATCGACGCGCAGCAGGTCGTCGGGGTCTTTGCCCTCGGGCATCAGGGCAAACCGCAGCGACTTTCCAGCTTCGAGCAGCGGCAAAGCCAGATCAACCGCCCGCATCGCCGCGCGCAGACCTGCTGTGTCGCCGTCCAGCGCAATGATCGGCTCGTCCGATATCCGCCACAGCAGTTGCAATTGATGTTCGGTGATGGCCGTTCCCAAAGGGGCAACCGACGCGCCAAAGCCGGCTTCGACCAGCGCGATCACGTCCATATAGCCTTCGGCCACGATCAGCGGCTGCCCCTTCCCTGCCGCCTGTCGTGCCGGGCCTTGATTGTAAAGACTGCGTCCTTTGTCGAACAGTTCGGTCTCGGGCGAGTTCAGATATTTCGCGTTGTCATTGGGGTCCATCGCCCGCCCACCAAACGCGATACAACGTCCGCGTGGATCGCGGATCGGGTACATGATGCGGTTGCGGAAGGTATCATAAGGCTTTTTGCCCTTGTTCGAGGGCTTGGCCAGCCCGGCCCCAAGGATCAGGTCCTCGGCCACGTTCTTGCCGCGCAGATGGTCCCAAAGCGCCTGCCAATCGTCCGGGGCAAATCCAATCTCCCACCGGTCCAGTGCTTGCGCGTTCAACCCGCGGCGCGCGAGGTAGTCTCGTGCGGCGGCTCCTGCCCCGGTCTTGAGTTGCAGGCGGAAGAACTGCGCTGCCTGCTCCATCACATCAGCCAGCTGTGTTCGGTGGTCCTGTTTTTCCTGCGCCTTCGGATCGCGCGCAGGCATCGGCATCCCGGCTTCGCGGGCCAGAATCTCGACAGCTTCGATGAACGAGACATTCTCGGTCTCTTTCACAAAACTGATCGCGTCGCCTTTAGCGTGGCAGCCAAAGCAGTAGTAAAACCCCTTTTGGTCATCCACGTGGAACGAGGCCGTCTTTTCATGATGGAACGGGCAAGGCGCCCACATATCCCCTTTGCCTGGATTGGACTTGCGTTGGTCCCACATGACTTTGCGCCCGACAACCTGAGAGAGGCTGAGCCGCGTGCGCAATTCGTCCAGAAATCCGGGGGGCAATGACATGAGTCAAACCTGACAGAAACAGGAACGCGCGCCAAGGGGATGGCGCGCGGTTGTCCACAGGGAAATTGCCGGGTTGTGGATTATTGTTGCAGGCACAGTTCAAGCCACGCCGCGCCCAGGTCTTTCTTGCGCACATCCCGCATCTTTTGCTCATAAACCCAAGGTGTGATCAGCGGGATTGCAGCATTGTAGTTTTCCGGCCATGTCGGGCCGCTATCCGCCACCGCTTGTACAACGTCACGTTCGTTTACACGGTCCAGTCGCGCCTTTTGAATCGCAGCCACCACATCTGCTTGATACTTGCAGCTTTGCTCCTTGGTTTCCTGAGCGGCCAAAGGGGTGGCCAACAGAGCCGCAACAAAAGCGATACGCAACATGGAATTCTCCGGAGATTCGTTTCTTTGACGTAGATTGCCCGTCAACCTAACGGGCTGTCATGGACATTCAAGCCGCAGCCGATGCAGGCGGGGCGAATTGATCACCCCGCCTGTCTGATTCAGAGACCTTTGGCGCGGTAGCTTTTCGCAACACGGTCAATCGCCACGATATAAGCCGCCGTACGCAGGTCCTCGACATCATCACGGCTGTGCCAAACCTCACGCATCGACTGATAAGCAATGCGCATTGTGTCATCGAGACCCGAGCGCACCAGCTCAAGCTCATCCGCGCCTTTGAGGTACTTGGCCTTAAAGTCCGGCGACATAGACCATGCATCGCCCAGGTACCGGTCCAGCCTTTCCAGCTCGCTGACGATCAGTTCATGACGCGATTCTTCCTGTCGACGCTGCATCCGGCCAAAGCGGATATGGCTAAGGTTCTTGACCCATTCAAAATAAGACACCGTCACACCGCCCGCATTTGCATACATGTCGGGGATGATCACTGTGCCTTTCTTGCGCAGGACTTCATCCGCGCCAGCGGTAACCGGACCATTGGCAGCTTCGATAATCAGCGGCGCCTTGATCCGATCGGCGTTCGACAGGTTAATAACACCCTCCAAAGCCGCCGGGATCAGAATGTCGCATTCGGCCTCCATCACCGCTGCACTTTCAGCGGAATGGGTCGCATCGGGATAGTCTTTTACGCCGCCGTGTTTGACAATCCACTGCCGCACGGCTTCGACGTCAATGCCGTCGGGATTAAATAGTGCACCGTCCCATTCGATGATTCCGGTGATGCGCGCGCCATCTTCCTCGCTCAGGAACTTGGCTGCGTGATAACCTACATTGCCAAGCCCCTGCACGATAATGCGCTTACCATCCAGTTTGCCCGACAAACCTGCTTTTTGAATGTCTTCAGGGTGGCGGAAAAACTCGCGCAGCGCATATTGGATGCCACGTCCGGTCGCCTCGACCCGCCCGGCAATGCCGCCCGCATTCAAGGGCTTGCCGGTGACGCAGGCGCGCGCGTTGATGTCCGTTGTGTTCATCCGCGCGTATTGGTCGGCGATCCAGGCCATTTCACGTTCGCTGGTGCCCATATCGGGCGCGGGCACGTTTTGCGAAGGGTTTATCAGGTCTCGCTTTGCAAGCTCATACGCAAATCGCCGCGTGATCTGTTCCAGCTCATGCTCTTCATATTCTCGTGGATCAATGCAAAGCCCCCCCTTGGAGCCACCAAACGGCGTTTCAACAAGCGCGCACTTATACGTCATCAGCGCAGCCAGGGCTTCGACTTCGTCCTGATTCACTGCGGTGGCATATCGAATACCGCCCTTGACCGGCTCCATATGTTCCGAGTGGACAGATCTGTAGCCGGTGAAGGTATGAATTTCACCACGCAACCGAACACCAAATCGAACTGTGTAGGTTGCGTTGCAGACACGGATCTTTTGCTCCAACCCCGGCGGCAGCTCCATAAGGGCGGCTGCCCTGTTGAACATCAGGTCAACACTTTCACGAAAGCTGGGTTCTTTGATGCCGGTCATAAAATCCTCCGTAGCGGTACATGACGATACGTCACGACGTTTTGTCGCACCACTGGCGGCATGCTGCAATCAAACAATGCACTTTTTTTAATCATTTTATGAACGCATGCTTAGTTGCCCTAGGGTGAGTCGCTCAGATCGGCCAACTCCCTAACGAATTGTTTTCATTTCATCGACAGATCACCTGAAACGGTCCGAATTATACCCCTCGGGCGCGTAAAAAGGCCAAAACCAAGCCTTTTTCGCCCAATTCACGCCACGTTTGAAAATTAACTTTGTCCCAAATCTCTTTTTCTTTGACGCACGAATTCGACGTGTGAAGCGGAGTAACCAGAATGCTTAATTCCTTGCTTTGTAACGACGGCTCGAAACCGAAGCGCAAAACGTTCAAGTTAGTGCAGTTCGCTCGGAACGAAGATGGCGTCTTCACCATTTTCGTATTGTTTATGGTGGTCCTGATGCTGGCGATTACCGGCATGGCCATGGATGTCATGAAGTATGAGCGTGACCGCGCTAGCCTGCAATCCACACTGGACCGCGCTGTGCTTGCCGCCGCAGACCTCGACCAGGACCTTCCCGCCAAGGCGGTCGTCGATTCTTACATGGACAAGGCCGGGCTGGGCAATCTGAATGCCATTACGACGGTCGTCGAAGGTTTCGGCTCCAAAAAAGTAACTGCTACAGCTGAAGCGGTTGTGCCGACCCGCTATCTGAGGTTCGGCAAAGTCACTGAACTGGGCCTTGTTGCGACCAGCGCGGCTGAAGAATCCATTGGCGCTGTCGAAATCTCGTTGGTTCTCGACATCTCCGGCTCCATGTCTCAATCGTCCGCCACGCCATCAAAGACAAAAATCGCGGTATTGAGAGAAGCTGCGTCGGAATTTGTGAGGCTCATGCTAGACAAACCTGACGAAACACAGATTTCAATCTCGATTGTTCCTTATGCAACGCAGGTCAACGCTGGTGCATCAATCCTGGACAAGTTCACGAATGTCACGCAGGAACACAGTTATTCGCACTGCGTAAACTTCATTCCAGAGCAGTACAGCGATTCTGATCTGGAACGGGATGACACGTTGGAGCGCACCGCCCATTTCGATCCTTTCACCTATTCTGAAGGGTCAATCGACCTGCCCGTTTGTCCGGTCCGCGCAGGGAGTGCAATCACCCCTGTCACCGACAATATGAACAAACTGCTTGCCCAGATTGCGTCCCTCACCCCCGGTGGGAACACGTCGATTGATATTGGGATGAAGTGGGGCACTGCCCTGCTGGACCCGAGTATGCGCGGAATTGTTCGCGACCTGTCACTGGAACAGGATCCGTCCTTTGTAGGTACAACAATTGTACCATCAAAATTCTCGGTCCGTCCTTCAGACTATGGCACCGACGTTCTGAAGATCGCCATTGTTATGACCGATGGTCAGAACACCGATCAATACATGCTTAACCCATCGCTGCGCGAAGGTATGTCAGACGTCTGGTACAACCCGGAAGCTGATGAGTACACCGTGTACCACTCTGAGGGTCGTCCGAATTTTTTCTGGCCTCAGCAAGACGTTTGGGCGGATCATCCCTACGGAAACCCGGAACCTGAGACAGAGCTGAACGAAGAACCCGGAACAGCCGTTCGGTTGACATATCCTGAACTGTTTAACCGAGTATCTTTGGCATGGAACGCACGGTACAACTATTACTGGCAGTCCAGCGGTTGGGCAGAATGGTATTCCAAGGCCTACGCGAAAGTCGAAACGTCGGCCAAGAACCAGCGCACCAAGCACATTTGTGATGCGGCCAAAGATCAGGGTATCATCGTTTACGGTATCGCATTCGAAGCGCCCAGAAGCGGATACAGGACCCTCAAAGACTGTGCCAGCTCTGACAGCCACGTCTATGACGTAAGTGGCCTGAACCTTGAGAAAGCCTTTGAATCCATCGCATCGTCGATCCGCAAGCTGAGGCTAACCCAATGATCAGCAAAAAGCTGTCGATGCTACGCCTGTTTCGACAATCCGAGGCAGGGAATGCGACAATCGAGTTCATCATGCTCGTACCCTTCTTCCTGGCGCTTCTCGTGGCAGGAGCCGAACTGTCCATCATCACAATGCGGCATGCTGCTTTGGAGCGTGGGGTTGACCTGATCGTAAGGGATATTCGGCTGGGTACAGGTACGGACTGGAATCACGACGTGATCAGGGATCGGATTTGCGAAGTGTCCGGAATCAAGGATTGTACAGGGAATTTGCGACTGCAAATGGTCAAGCAGGACGCGTTCGCTGGTATCTTGCTTTCGGACGACATCCCCTGCACGGACAGTTCTGAAGATCCCAAGCCGGTTCTGGATTTCAAGAGCGGCCAGTCCAATGAGTTGATGATCCTACGTGCCTGCCTGCGCATAGATCCGGTTCTTGAGACCTCTGCCATTGCCAAGCTTGTCCCGGACGCTACCGGCCACTACGCGGTGACCGCAACAACGGCATTCGTACAGGAGCCACTGTAAGATCATGTCTGTACTCCAAAATCTGAGAAATCGCGTCAAAGTCTTCAAGAAAGACGAAAGTGGCATTCTGACCGTAGAAGCCCTCATGATTTTTCCACTGATGTTATGGACGATTACGTTCACGTTCACAGCATTCGAGGGGTTTCGTCAAAGCGCGTCCAATCTGAAGGCAGCTTATACAATCAGCGACCTGATTTCGCGTGAAACGCAGGCCGTAACAGATGTGTATATCGACTCGCTGCACGATTTGGCGGGCAAGATGATCAATAACCGGTCAGACGTGAAAATGCGTGTCTCGCTGATCGTTTACGATGAGGACGATAAACGCCACTATGTGCGCTGGTCGACCGTTCGCGGCTTTGACAATGAGTGGGACGACAACAGCATCGATGAAATCGAAGATCGCCTGCCGCCGATGCCCAATCAGGATACGGTCATTCTGGTCGAAACGTCGAATGAGTACATCCCCACGTTTAGACCGGGTTGGGACTTTGCGACAGGTATCACCTTTGAGAACTTCATCTTCACCCGTCCCCGCTTTACTAACGAAGTTGCGTGTAACTTATCCAGGACCCCGTTCGTCTGCACAAATAGCGGATAGAATTTCGGACATGAACTTGGCTTCGGCGGCAGATGTCATGCCGCCCACGCCAACCCGGTGACCCACCCGCCACCACAATCCCGGAGCCCAGCGGTTCGCCGCTTTGTTTCGCGTACGGACCAGAAAGCCGTTTGACGGTTTGAACGCGAATACACCCCGATCCACCGTTTCAATATCGGCCACTTCCGCGATGACCTGACCCGATCCCGTTCGCAACTCGGTCCGGGTCAGTTCGATACAGTCTTCTGTGGCGCGCCATACCCGAAGCGCCAGCCAAAGCGATGCACCGCCAACGACAAACAGAAACACCTGCCAAACCGGTTCGGGCGGCGATGCCAGCGCGACATAGGTAACCAGCATTCCAACCGTTGTCAGCATCCCTACCCCGGTCCATCGTCTGGGGGATGAGGCCTGAATCGTTGCCAACACGTCGTCCTGCATGGATGTCTCCTGTCTGATCCACTTCGATCTAGCCATTTTGCGCCGGAAACAACAGGGGTTTGGCTGCAAAACAATTTCGCACAGGTCCGGTTATTTTGTGCAAATTGACTGCTGTGGCGCAGAGATTACATGCTGCCCGGATGAAACGGAGGCAAACATGTCCCTTAGACCGACGTTGGAAACACGCAAAGCCATCCCCACAATGGAAGGGGCTGGTGTGAAACTTCACCGCGCATTCGGGTTTCAGGACCCGTCCGAACTGGATCCCTTTCTGCTGTTTGATGATTTCAGAAATGAACGCCCGCAGGATTATCAGGCCGGTTTTCCCTGGCACCCGCACCGGGGGATCGAAACGATCACTTACGTCCTGACCGGCACGGTCGAACATTCGGATTCGCTGGGCAACACCGGCACGCTTGGCGCCGGTGATGTGCAATGGATGACCGCCGGATCCGGTATCCTGCATCAGGAAATGCCAAGCGGCAACATCTCAGGCCAGATGCACGGCTTCCAGTTGTGGGGCAACCTGCCTTCGGACCAGAAGATGACCGCCCCGCGCTATCAGGACGTCCAAAGCAAGGATATCCCCGAAATCACCGATGACGATGGCACGACAGTGCGGGTGATCGTAGGTGATTTCTGGGGTAAGACTGGACCCGTAGACGGGATAGCTGCTGACCCGCAATATCTGGATATCTCTGTCCCGGCGGGTGTGAAGAAAACTTTCCGGATCGATACGTATCGCCGTGCTTTCGCCTATGTGTTTCAGGGTCAGGCCGCCTTTGCCGATGCCTCGCAGCCGACAGGTGTGCTGCTGGAAAAGGAAATCGCCGGGCAAGAGGTCAATATCCGCGACATGTCTGGGGATCGCACGCTTGTCCGTTTTGGCACTGGCGATGAAATCACCGTTCAGGCTGGCCCCCAAGGCGTGCGGTTCCTACTGATCTCAGGGGCTCCCATCAACGAACCCGTCGCCTGGCATGGCCCCATCGTGATGAACACGCGGGCCGAACTGGAACAGGCATTTCGCGAGCTGCGCAATGGTACGTTCATTCGCCCCGCGCACTAACAGCGTGACGGTTTGACTTTGTCAGGCCGTCACTGCCTTGTGCACCATGTTCCAATAGATCTCCTCGACCTCGTCCAGAGACAGGCGACCGCCCGAGCGGTACCAGGTCATCACGCCATTCAGCATGGCAATCACGGCCAGCGTTGCAATCTTCGTGTCCGAAATTGCGAAATGTCCGGCCTGCTGCCCTGAAGCAAGGATGCTTTCCAGCACGTTTTCGTATTGGCGCCGCAGGTCTTCGATTTCAGCAAAGTTTTCGGGTGAAAGATTGCGCAACTCCATATAGGCGATGAAAACTTCGTCGGGGCGTTGCAAATGGAAGCGGATGTGAAAGCCGATAAACTGGCGCAAGGCGTCTTTTGCATCGTCGCAACGGCCCATTGCATCTTGCGCCTCAAGCAGGTCCTGCATGTGTTCGCGCATCAACCGGTGTAAAAGGCTCTGTTTGTCGGGCGTATAGTTATAAAGCGCGCCTGCCTGGACCCCGACCTCTTTCGCGATCTGCCGCATCGAGACGGCGGCATACCCATAGCGGGCGAACAGGTGCAGCGCAGCCTTGCGGATACGCG
Source organism: Ruegeria sp. AL2 (assembly GCF_056540845.1). Lineage (NCBI taxonomy): Bacteria > Pseudomonadati > Pseudomonadota > Alphaproteobacteria > Rhodobacterales > Roseobacteraceae > Ruegeria > Ruegeria sp. AL2. Next base: position 158,909 of record NZ_JBQFXM010000002.1, on the reverse strand, counting down.
GGCCGGTTATGTCGGAATGTGAGCCTTGAGTGCGTGCCATGGGCCTACAGTATATGAACAGATGTTCATATAGAACCCCGCTTGAACGATTTCGTCAAAACGTGCATCACGATGGGGCAACAAAGACCGAAAAGCCTGCGACATGAAACTGCTGCCTGTTTTGCCACTTTTTCTGTTTTGTTCCGCCTGTGCGGACATTCCCGAGCTGGAAGGCAGCGAACAGGCTGCGGTCAGATCCGCCGCCTACCCGCGCCTTATTCCGCTGCAGGAAACCTTGGGGCCACCGGTGGATCCGATCCATCAGGCAGCAGCCGTCGAAGACGAACTGACACAACGCAGCAATGCCTTGGCTCAAAAGGCGCAGGCGCTACAAAACGCGCAAACCAACTGACGCGCCATAAATCACCCCCACTATCCCCCGGTGACGGATTGCACCCTTGGCCTGAACCCGCTAAGGCAGCGCTGATTGGACAAGCATCCGACACCAAAAATACTCGAGCTGAAAAGGACCACGACATGACACAGGCACTGCGGCTTGGAATTGCGGGCTTGGGAACGGTCGGCGTGGGTGTCGTCAAGATCGTCCGCCGCCATGCAGAGTTGTTGCAGGCCCGTACAGGCCGTTCGATTGAAATCGTGGCTGTTTCCGCGCGCGACCCGAACAAGGACCGTGGCGTGAACCTGTCGGACTATGCCTGGGAAACTGATCCGGTTGCATTGGCAAAACGCGACGACATAGACGTTTACGTCGAATTGATGGGTGGCGAGAATGGTCCAGCCAAAGCCTCGGTCGAAGCAGCATTGGCCAGTGGCAAGGATGTGGTCACGGCCAACAAGGCGTTGCTGGCTATCCACGGGCAGGAACTGGCTGAAAAAGCCGAGGCCGCCGGTCGTGTGATCCGGTTTGAGGCCGCTGTCGCTGGTGGTATCCCGGTGATCAAGTCCCTGACCGAAGGTCTGGCGGGTAACGAGATCACCCGCGTGATGGGAGTGATGAACGGGACGTGCAACTACATTCTGACTCGGATGCAGTCGCAGCGTCAGGGCTATAATGCCCTTTTCGATGAATGCGCCGAATTAGGATATCTGGAGGCAGACCCCAATCTGGACGTTGGGGGTATCGACGCTGCGCACAAGCTGGCCCTGCTATCCTCGATTGCGTTTGGGACCAAGCCGAATTTCGACGCGATCGAGATTGAGGGTATCCAGCAGATCAGCCTGGACGACATCGACCAGGCCGAAGACATGGGCTTTCGCATCAAGCTGCTGGGCGTGGCGCAGCGCACCGCGCGCGGGCTGGAGCAACGTATGCAGCCCTGCCTGGTACCCAGTGACTCACCACTGGGCCAGCTGGAAGGCGGCACCAATATGGTCGTGATCGAAGGCGACGCGGTTGAGCAGGTTGTTCTGCGCGGCCCCGGCGCGGGCGAAGGCCCAACAGCCAGCGCTGTGATGGGCGATGTCTGCGATCTGGCGCGCGGATTGCAGATCCCGACCTTTGGCCGCCCGGCCACCACGCTTGAAACCGCAGTTCCCGCCGTCACCGGCCGACCTGCGCCGTATTATCTGCGACTGGGCCTGCTGGATAAACCTGGTGCATTGGCCAAGGTTGCGGCCATTCTGGGCAATGCCGGGGTGTCAATCGACCGGATGCGCCAATATGCACATGCCGAAAGCACAGCGCCTGTACTGATCGTCACCCATAAGACCACCCGAACGGCGCTGGACGTCGCGTTGGAGGGTTTCCGCGAAACCGATGTGGTGGCAGGCGACCCGGTTGCATTGCGGATTGAAGCGGTTTGACCTTGCGGCCTGCATGAAACGCAAGCTATGCCGGAAGACACGGCTATACTGACCAGAGGATACAGAAACATGAGTGCTGCCAAGACCGATTTCAATGACCGCCTGCTGTCTCTGGGGCTGGCGAGGGTGGCAGAACAGGCTGCACTGGCTTCGGCTTCGCTTGTGGGCCGGGGCGATGAGAAGGCCGCGGATCAGGCCGCAGTGAACGCGATGCGGGAACAGTTGAACCTGCTGGATATAGCAGGTGTCGTGGTCATCGGTGAAGGCGAGCGTGACGAAGCACCGATGCTGTATATCGGCGAAGAGGTTGGCACCGGAAATGGCCCCGGCGTGGATATCGCACTGGATCCGCTGGAAGGCACCACGCTGACCGCCAAGGATATGCCGAACGCACTGACCGTCATCGCAATGGGCCCGCGCGGCTCGATGCTGCACGCGCCGGATGTCTATATGGACAAACTGGCGGTTGGCCCGGGTCTGCCGGAAGGCGTTGTCAATCTGGACATGACGCCGCGCGAGCGTGTCGAAGCGCTGGCCAAGGCCAAGGGGTGCAAACCGGCCGACATCACCGTCTGCATTCTGGAACGCCCGCGCCACGAAGCGATGATTGCCGAAGTGCGCGAAACCGGTGCCGCGATCCGTCTGATCACTGATGGTGACGTGGCGGGTGTCATGCACTGCGCCGAAAGCGAAGTGACCGGCATCGACATGTATATGGGCCAGGGCGGCGCGCCCGAAGGTGTGTTGGCCGCCGCTGCGCTGAAATGTATGGGCGGGCAGATTTTTGGCCGCCTGTTGTTCCGGAACGATGACGAACGTAGCCGGGCCGCCAAGGCTGGCATCACCGATCTGGACCGAGTTTATGCACGTGATGAGATGGTGACGGCGGATGTGATCTTTGCCGCCACCGGCGTGACTGGCGGCTCTTTGCTGCCCCGGATCAAGCGCGAGCCCGGCTGGGTGGAAACCACAACGCTGTTGATGCGGTCCAAGACCGGGTCGGTACGCCGCATGTCCTACCGCACGCCGACTTGGCCGCATGACAATTCATAACGGCTTGCGCCGTTGCCTTCGGCCAGAGTATTTCTGAAAAGGTGAAGAGGCCGGGTCCGCAAGGGTCCGGCCTTGGCGCATAAGAGGCGAGCAATGAGTTTTCTTGGAGTCGAGCAATCACTGACGGGACGGCTTTGGGTTGGACCTAGCCCCGAGATTGAGCGGGCGGCCGAGATGATGGCGCAACAAACCGACCTGCCCCGTGCCGTTTGCCAAGTTCTGGCCCGGCGCGGCGTGCCGGTATCGGAGGCGCCCGGCTTTCTTGACCCAAAGCTGAAGGAGTTGCTGCCTGATCCGCGGGCCTTAAAGGATATGGAAGTTGCCGCCACGCGCTTTCTGGAAGCCGTCCGCAATCGTCAGAAAATCGCGGTGTTTGCAGATTACGATGTCGATGGCGGCAGCTCTGCCGCGTTGCTGCTGGTCTGGCTGCGGCAGATGGGCGTGCAGGCGACGCTTTATGTGCCGGACCGGATCGACGAAGGGTATGGCCCCAACGTTCCCGCAATGCAGGAGCTTGCGGCCAGGCATGACCTGATCATCTGCGTTGATTGCGGCACGCTCAGCCATGATCCGATTGCGGCGGCTTCGGGTGCGGATGTGATCGTTCTGGACCACCATCTGGGGGGCGAGACGCTGCCCGATTGCGTCGCTGTGGTAAATCCAAACCGACAGGATGAAAGCGGCGATCTTGGTTATCTTTGCGCGGCAGGCGTGGTGTTTCTGATGCTGGTCGAAGCCGGTCGCCAGCTGCGTGACGCAGGCGCAAGGGGACCGGACCTGATGGCCCTTCTGGATCTGGTGGCCCTGGCGACCGTTGCCGATGTGGCGCCGCTGATAGAAGCTAACCGCGCCCTGGTGCGACAGGGGCTGAAAGTGATGGCACAGCGGCAGCGCCCCGGCCTTGTCGCGCTGTCCGATATCTCGCGCATGGATACAGCACCCAACAGTTATCACCTGGGGTTTCTGCTTGGGCCCCGTGTGAATGCCGGGGGAAGGATCGGTCAGGCCGATCTGGGCGCGCGCTTGCTGAGTACCGATTCTCTGCATGAGGCGCAGGCGTTGTCCGAACGTCTGGATGCATTGAACACTGAGCGCCGCGACATTGAAAACGCGGTGCGTTCCGCCGCGCTGGCGCAGGCCGAGGCGCGTGGCTTGGACGCCCCTTTGGTCTGGGCGGCAGGCGAGGGCTGGCACCCCGGTGTCGTTGGTATCGTGGCCTCTCGGCTGAAGGAGACAGCCAATCGACCGGCAATCGTGATCGGTTTTGATGGGGATGAGGGTAAGGGTTCGGGCCGCTCGGTTTCTGGCGTCGATCTTGGGGCTTCGATCCAGCGTCTGGCGGCCGAAGGGTTGCTGGTCAAAGGAGGCGGCCACAAGATGGCCGCAGGTTTGACCGTCATGCGCGATCAGTTGGAACCCGCAATGGAGCGCCTGAGCGAGTTGTTGGCCAGACAGGGGGCCGGCCAGGGCGGTCCTGCGGATTTTAAACTGGATGGCGCGTTGATGCCCGGCGCGGCAACCGTGGATCTGATCGAGCAGATCGAACAGGCCGGACCGTTTGGCGCCGGTGCTCCGGCCCCGCGCTATGCGTTGCCTGACCTGCAGGTTCGCTTTGCCAAACGGGTCGGTGAATCGCATCTGAAACTGTCGCTGACCGATGGAATGGGCGGCGGGCTGGATGCGATTGCCTTTGGTGCTTTTGACGGGCCGATGGGCGAAAAACTGTCAAATCATGGCGGTGCGCGCTTTCATTTTGCGGGTCGGCTAGAGGTCAACACCTGGGGCGGACGCCAATCTGTGCAGCTCAGGCTGGAGGACGCGGCAGAAGCCCGTTAACACGCAGCTTTGGTGCGCTAAAAAACTTTCCAATCCCTGCGTTTTTACGCTTGCGGGGGTCACGGCGAAACCGTAAAAGGCCCTCCACAAGCCAGCGTGGCCCGTTCGTCTATCGGTTAGGACGCCAGGTTTTCAACCTGGAAAGAGGGGTTCGATTCCCCTACGGGCTGCCATTTGCGCTTGTGACCTGATACCAAGTGGCCCGTTCGTCTATCGGTTAGGACGCCAGGTTTTCAACCTGGAAAGAGGGGTTCGATTCCCCTACGGGCTGCCACTCTTCCTTAGCTTCTTCCATCCCAAAGCACCAAGACCATCCGGGCTGCGCCTGAAAACAGCAACCTAGCTGTCATCAACGATCTGAATTTCGATGCCCCAACGGTCAAGGAATCTGGCCACCCCACCTTTTGGCACAGCATCCGTGACCAACGAATGCACCAGCCGAGGATCCGGCCCCACATAAGGTGCCCTTTCACCAAACTTGGAATGCGCTGCAGCCATAACAACCTGGTCCGCACACCTGACCACCACCGATGCAAGATCCGCTTCGGCCGCGCTTTGATACAGAAACCCTTTGCTGTCTGAAATCGCATCCGTGCTCAGGATCACGATGTCAAAGGCATAGCGTTGCAGCTGCTTATGGGTGACGTGACCAAAAGTACCCCTTTCATCGATCTGCAACTCCCCCCCCAAAAGGTGCACCCGGTTTCCGTTGACCCCGGCCAAGGTCTGCACGACACCGATGGAGTTGCTGACAACCGTGAGGTTACTGACCTGGCGCAGTTCTTCGGCGACAAAGGCAGTCGTCGATCCCACATCCAGGAAAACGGTCATCTGATCGCGAACCAGTTTCGCGGTATGCCCGGCGATCAAACGCTTTTCATCCGCGTCTTGCGAAATCCGGTGAAAGAAGTTGGGGGCGCCCTGCACTCCGGCAAGATAGGCACCGCCATGAACGCGCTCGACCGTACCCGCCTTTGACAAGGCTTTGATCGTTCGGCGCACCGTCTCTTCGGAGACGCCGAGCATATTCGCCAAATCTGAATTCCGGGCCGTTCCACCCAAACGTCTTAGGGCATCAAGCAATTCCAGCTCACGATGGGTGTTGAGGGTATTCTTCTTCACGAACCGGCTCCGGAAATTTTCTTTATATGGACACGGAATACCGTGAACGGCAAGGCAGTGCCACATCCGCATTGCCACATCCGGCCTTTTGTCGGACCGGATTGGTGCTATATGAGCACTGAGTTTTAGCAATAATGATCTGGGAAGCTGGTTTGCCTGACTTCCCACTCAGTGCCGGATCAGTGTCGGTGCCTCACGAAACACGAGTGCAATTCTGCGCGCCAGCCGTCATTACAAGCCCGCATTGAGTCACGGTGGATTTCCCTATTTACCCCGCTTGAACTCAATAGATTTTCACAAGCAAAATTAGTTGTTTACAATCAATCTCTGCACTGGAAGGACGCTCGAATCACCTGTCTTCTGAATGCCTGAACGTCAATTACTAAAAATTTAGTTTGACACATACGCAAAAAATCGCTGATGCTGTTCTGCATCCGGTTCCCGCCGGAGAACCATAATTTTTGGGAGGAGACAGATGCGGAGACATCTACTTTCCGCAGTGGCGGCGGCTGCCGTCATTGCGGGGCACGGGTCCGCTTGGGCCGACGAAGCCGCAGCACAACGTTGGATCGACGACGAATTCCAGCCATCGACCTTGTCGAAAGACGAACAGATGGCCGAGATGCAATGGTTTATCCAAGCTGCACAGCCCTACGCTGGCATGGAAATCAACGTCCTGTCCGAAGGTATTCCGACGCATTCTTACGAGTCGGAGGTTCTGACCAAGGCTTTTGAAGAAATCACCGGCATCAAGGTCAATCACCAGATCCTTGGCGAAGGCGAAGTGGTCCAGGCTGTTCAGACCCAGATGCAGACAGGTCGGAACCTGTATGACGGCTATGTCAACGACAGTGACCTGATTGGTACCCACTCGCGCCTGCAACTGGCCTATCCACTGACCGACATGATGGGCGGCGACTGGGCGGCGACAACTTCGCCAACAATCGATCTGGATGACTTCATGGGCATTCAGTTCACCACCGGGCCGGACGGCAAGCTGTATCAGCTTCCCGACCAGCAGTTTGCGAACCTTTACTGGTTCCGCAAGGACTGGTTCGATGACGAGGCCAACAAGGCCGCGTTCAAAGAGAAATACGGCTATGATCTGGGCGTTCCGGTCAACTGGTCGGCCTATGAAGACATCGCCGAGTTCTTCACCAATGACGTGAAAGAAGTCGACGGCGTGGCGATCTACGGCCACATGGATTACGGCAAGCGCGCGCCTGACCTTGGCTGGCGCATGACCGACGCCTGGCTTTCGATGGCCGGTGCCGGTGACAAGGGCGAGCCGAACGGTATTCCGGTTGACGAATGGGGCATCCGCATGGAAGCGGGCACCTGTAACCCGGTCGGCGCCTCGGTGTCGCGCGGTGGTGCTGCAAATGGCCCCGCAGCGGTCTATGCGATCCGCAAATGGGACGAATGGCTGCGGGCCTACGCGCCTCCAGGTGCGGCGTCTTACGACTTCTACCAGTCGCTGCCGGCACTGAGCCAGGGCAACGTGGCCCAGCAGATTTTCTGGTACACCGCCTTTACCGCCGACATGGTGAAGCCGAAGTCCGAAGGCAACAACACCGTGGATGACGAAGGCACGCCGCTGTGGCGGATGGCGCCCAGCCCGCACGGCCCCTACTGGGAAGAAGGCCAGAAGGTTGGCTATCAGGACGTGGGTTCCTGGACGTTCCTGAAATCAACCCCCTCGGATCGTGCGCAGGCAGCCTGGCTTTATGCCCAGTTCGTTACGTCCAAGACTGTTGATGTGAAGAAGTCCCATGTGGGTCTGACCTTCATCCGCGACAGTTCGGTCAACCACGAGTCGTTCACGGAACGTGCATCCAAGCTGGGTGGTCTGGTCGAATTCTATCGCTCGCCTGACCGCGTGGCATGGTCGCCGACCGGCATCAACGTACCGGACTATCCAAAGCTGGCCCAGATCTGGTGGCAGCAGATCGGTGACGTGAACTCGGGCGCCTTCACCCCGCAAGAGGCGATGGACCGTCTGGCCGAAGAGATGGACATCACCATGGCCCGTATGCAGGCCGCGGATGAAAGTGCCGGTGTCTACGGTGGCTGTGGCCCGCGTTTGAATGAACCGCAGGACGACGCATTCTGGCTGGAAAAAGCGGGTTCGCCCAAGGCCAAGCTGGAAAACGAAAAGCCGCAGGGCCAGACCGTCAACTATGACGAACTGGTTAAGCGCTGGCAGTCCCAGTAAAAGCAACATCGTAGGCCGGGCTTAAGCCCGGCCTACCCCTGAATGCCCCGCGAGTTTCCCAGATGATCGAACTTCAAGACGCGACCAAACGGGTCGGCAACGTCATCCATATCAAGCCAACAAACCTGACGCTGCAAACCGGCCATTTCAACGTGCTATTGGGCGCGACAGGTTCCGGAAAAACGTCACTGATCAAGATGATGGCCGGGTTGGACCCGATCGCCTCGGGCAAGGTCCTGATGGACGGGCAGGACGTGACACGGTTGAACACGCAAAAGCGGCAGATCAGCCTGGTGCACCAGTTCTTCGTGAACTACCCGCATATGACCGTATTCGACAATATCGCCTCGCCTCTGCGCGTGGCTGGCATGGCCAAGTCCGAGATCGATGGCCGCGTGGAAGAGGCCGCCGATCTGCTGCAATTGCGCCCCATGCTCCACCGCCGCCCGCATGAGCTGTCGGGCGGGCAACAACAGCGAACCGCGCTGGCGCGTGCCATTGCAAAAGAAAGCCGCGCCGTCTTCCTTGATGAGCCGCTGGCGAATCTTGATTATAAACTGCGCGAAGAGTTGCGCGAACAACTGCCCGACCTGTTCGCTGGTCGCGGGGCCGTCGTTGTCTACGCCACCTCGGAGCCTGAAGAGGCATTGCTGCTGGGGGGCTACACCGCGCTGATGGAAGACGGCCGCGTGACCCAATTCGGCCCAACCACCGACATCTACCGTAATCCGGAAAACATTGCCGCGGCGCGTGTATTCTCGGACCCGCCTATCAATGTGGCTCGTATCACCGTTGCCAGCGCCCGGGCGCAATTGGCAGGCAATGTCGGCTGGGCTGTCTCGGACATGGCCGATGGGGAATATATGGTCGCCGTGCGCCCTCATCGCGTGACGCCATTTCGTACGTCTGACGCCGACGTCGAACTGACCGGACGTGTGATCGTGACCGAACTGTCAGGTTCGGATTCCAGCGCGCATTTCCAACATGGTGATGAAGCCTGGGTTTCACTCGCCGCCGGTGTGCATCCCTATCAGGTCGGCGAAGATCACAGTTTCTATATGAACCCGGCGCATTGCCGGTACTTCAGCCAAGACGGCAAAAGGGTGGCCTGACATGGCACAGATCAAGCTTTCAAACCTCCGACACAGCTATTTGCCATCGCCAAAAGGCCCCGAGGACTATGCGCTGAAGGAAATCGACGTCACGTGGCGCGATGGCGGGGCCTATGCGCTGTTGGGGCCATCAGGTTGTGGCAAGTCCACGCTGCTGAACATCATATCCGGTCTTCTTACCCCCTCGGAAGGCCGGATACTGTTCGATGATCAAGACGTCACAGCCCTGTCCCCGGACCAACGCAACATCGCGCAGGTTTTCCAATTTCCGGTGATCTACGACACGATGACCGTGGGCGAGAACCTGGCCTTCCCGTTGAAGAACCGGGGTGTTGATCCCGCGACAATCAAGCGCCGTGTTCTGGAAATCGCCGCGATGCTGGATGTTACGGATATGCTGAACACCCGCGCATCGGGCCTGAGCCCGGACAACAAACAGAAGATCTCGATGGGTCGCGGCCTTGTTCGCGACGACGTGAATGCGGTGATGTTCGATGAACCGCTGACCGTGATCGACCCGCACCTGAAATGGAAACTGCGATCCAAGCTGAAAGAGCTGCACCAGCGCGTGCAGGCCACAATGATCTACGTGACACACGACCAGACCGAGGCGCTGACCTTCGCCGACGAGGTGGTGGTAATGCAAGACGGTGAAGTGGTTCAGATCGGAACGCCGGTCGAACTGTTTGAACGGCCGCAGCACACATTTGTCGGCCATTTCATCGGCTCGCCGGGTATGAATGTCCTTCCGTGTGAAGCCAAAGGCGACCGCGCCGTATTTGAAGGGCACGAGGTCATGCTGGAAGGTCCCACACACGGTGACGGCGGCCGCACCGATTTGGGTATCCGCCCGGAATATGTAGGTTTCGGCGACACTGGCATTCCGGCACATGTGACCAAGGTCGCCGATATCGGCCGCCACTATGTGGTCAGCGCCGTGGTCGGCAACATCGCCCTCAAGGTCGTGACCGAACACAGTGTACCGGAACCGGGATCACAGGTCTTTTTGCAATTCAAACCCGAACAATCCCGCGTCTACCGCGACGGCTGGATCGCAACTCAGGAGCGGGTGCAATGAGAACGGAAAACCAAAAGGCGTGGTTCTTTGTCCTGCCCGTACTTGCGCTGGTAGCGTTCAACGCGCTGGTGCCTATGATGACGGTGGTCAACTACTCGGTGCAGGAAACCTTCGGCAACAACCAGTTCTTCTGGGAAGGACTGGGCTGGTTCGAACAGATCCTGCGATCCGACCGGTTTCAGGCAGCACTTGGACGGCAGTTTCTGTTCACCTTCCTGATCCTAATCATCGAGGTACCGCTGGGCATCATCGTCGCCCTGTCGATGCCGCGCAAAGGCTTTTGGGTGCCTGTCTGTCTGGTGCTGATGGCCTTGCCGATGCTGATCCCTTGGAACGTTGTAGGGTCGATGTGGAACATCTTCACCCTGCCCAAGATTGGATTGCTGGGATATTTCCTGAATGACGTGCTAGGCATCAACTATGACATGACGCAACAGCCGCTTTCGGCCTGGATCACCGTCATCGTCATGGATGTGTGGCACTGGACGTCGCTGGTCGTGCTGCTGTGCTATGCGGGCCTCGTATCAATCCCCGACGCCTATTATCAGGCCGCCAAGATCGACGGCGCCAGCCCGTGGTCGGTGTTCCGCTATATCCAGCTGCCAAAGATGAAGACGGTTCTGACCATCGCGGTTCTGCTGCGGTTCATGGACAGCTTCAATATCTATACCGAGCCTTTTGTTCTGACCGGGGGCGGTCCCGGCAACTCGACCACCCTGCTGTCGATTGACCTTGTGAAGATCGCGCTGGGGCAGTTCGACCTTGGCCCGGCGGCAGCGATGAGCCTGATTTATTTCGCCATCACGCTGCTGGTGTCGTGGCTCTTCTACACTCTGATGACAAAGGACGACGCAGAATGAAAAAGCGGTCCATCATCCCGATCCTCTATATCGCGTTCCTGATGCTTCCGATCTATTGGCTGGTGGCGATGTCCTTCAAGACCACGAACGAGATCCTGTCGGGCTTTTCCTTGTTTCCCCAGACTTTTACGCTGGAAAACTATATCACCATCTTCACTGACCCGACGTGGTACTGGGGTTACATCAACTCGATTACCTATGTAACTCTGAACACAGTGCTTTCCGTCTGCGTTGCCCTGCCTGCGGCTTATGCGTTCTCACGCTATCGGTTCCTCGGCGACAAGCAGCTGTTCTTCTGGCTGTTGACCAACCGCATGGCCCCGGCGGCCGTGTTCGCCCTGCCATTCTTCCAGCTATATTCGTCGATCCACCTTTTCGACACCTATCTGGCCGTGGCTTTGGCCCATACGCTGTTCAACGTGCCGCTGGCGGTGTGGATTCTGGAAGGGTTCATGCGTGGTATCCCAAAGGAGCTCGATGAAACCGCATATGTGGATGGATATTCGTTCCCGCGCTTCTTCGTGACAATCTTCCTGCCCAACATCAAGGCAGGTGTCGGTGTCGCGGCGTTCTTCTGCTTCATGTTCTCATGGGTTGAAATGCTGCTGGCTAAGACCCTGACAGCGGTTGAAGCCAAACCCATCGCTGCCGTGATGACCCGCACAGCATCCAGTGCCGGGTACGAATTGGGTCTGCTGGCCGCCGCGGGCACCCTGACCATCATCCCCGGTGCCATCGTCATCTGGTTTGTTCGCAACTACATCGCGCGTGGCTTCGCGATGGGACGAGTGTGAGGTTCGACATGCGAAAACTGCTTCTCACCCTCCCCTTCGTGCCCTCAGCAGCCTTTGCCCAGGCCAAGGCCGGATGGGGCAATGTCGGACAGGAGGCCGAAAAAGGGTTCTCGTGGACGGACCCCTTGTGGCCCGATTTCTGGATGGCATGGACACCTGCCACGCTGGCCGTGTTTGTCGGCATCTTCTCGGCCATAGCATGCATTGGCCTGCTGGAAGGTTTCAAGTTCCGCGACGGGATTGAACGACGCGGGGTTCTGGGGCTGACAACCACGCTAGGGGATCGCCTGTTCATAACCCTTCTGGGGTCCGCGTACATTTTCCTGGCGTGGCTTGGATTGGTCGGGCAACCGGTCTGGACACCGCTATTCCTGTCGATTGGCTGGGGCGTTTTTGTGTTCTGGAAAGTTTAGACTTTGAGAAATCGCGAAAGGATGCTTGTCTGTCAGGCATAATAACCATGACGACACCGAGACCGATGCGAAAGAAAAAGACGACAAATCTGCTGACCGAGGTCGAACTGGAGTTCATGAACGAGCTCTGGGCCCTCGGGCAAGGCTCGGTGCGTGATGTCCTGGACCGCCTGCCGTCAGAACGCAACCTGGCCTATACATCCGGGGCCACGATCCTGCGCATTCTGGACGAGAAGGGTTTTGTGGAAAGCCAGAAGTCGGGAAAAACCCTGATCTATACTCCGCTTCTGGAAAAGGACAGATATCAGGCCCGTTCGCTGCAAAATCTGTCGCGCACGCTTTTTGACGACACCCCCGCCACACTGGTGGCGCGGCTGGTCGACGACGCGGGGCTGAGCGAAGCCGACCTGGAGGAAATTCGAGCACTGGTAGAGAGGAGACTGCAAAATGACAGCGGTTAGACCGGTTCTCGACGCATTCATCGAACTCAACATCGTGCTGGCCTTTTCGGCGGTCATCTGGCTGATGACCCGCACGGCCCTAAGCCGCACCGCCCTGCGCAATGGCTATGTTGTACAGTTGCGGGCCCTCAAGACCCTGTGCATCTGCGTCCTTGCCAGCCCGTTTCTGGCGGTTGGCGTTTCGTCGCTGGCGACTTACGCATGGCCGGGCAGTGCCGTGGCCCTTGGCGATATCGCTGTTGCGGCCTATCTGCGCGGTGACATCGCAATGCCTGCCACGCAGTTCGAAGCACTGCTGAACACTCGCGAAAGGTGGGTAGATCTTGCATTGACGGGACAGCAACCTGTGATCACCCTCGTTGCCGCCATACTTGCCTGTGTCGCAGCCATGTACGCCGCGCGTGCCTTGCGGGACGCAATGGCGATCCGTCAGACTGTCAATTCCAGTTTTCTTTGGCGGCGGTCTGCCAAGGTGGATATTCGCCTGTCCGATCGCATCACCGTGCCGTTCGCCGTGCGCGGACTTCGCCGCCGCCACGTCGTTCTGCCTAGCCATTTGCTGGACACCCCGCGAGAGTTGCGTTTTGCGCTCGCTCACGAGTTTCAGCATATCCGTACTGGTGATGTGGAATGGGAACTGGGGTTTGAGCTGCTGCGTCCGCTTTTGTTCTGGAACCCTGCCTACCTGATGCTCAAGTATCAATTCGGCCGGCTGCGCGAGTTGGCCTGTGACCAGTCGGTTGTTGCGCGCAAACGGATTGATGCGCGGGAATACACGGCGTGCCTGCTGGACTATTGCGCCCGGACAATCTCAACCAACAGCCCACGCGTTCTGAATGTTGCTTTTGTGACAGGCGGCAAGGCAAAGCGCGTACTGCGGCAACGTGTAATCGCACTGACCGATGTTCAGCCTTCGGTCCCCGCCTTGCCGGCATTGTTCCTCGGCATGACGCTGATCTTTGGCGCCCTTTTGGCTCTGGGGTCGGCCTCAATCCAGCAGACACGGGATTGGAGCCATGACCGCCTGATGCTGTCAACGGTGGTCAACTTGGAACGACTGGAGGCGCGCAATCAGGGGAACTGACCTGATCGCTTACCAGCCGCGACGCCCGAACAGCGAGTGAAGTCGCCCCTGATCGGTAAAAGGCTCGGGCGATTGCACGCGTTCCAGCCGCGCAACAACGCGCGCGACAAGAACCCATCCTATGACAGCAAAGATGACGCCCCCAAAAGCCTGCCCCAACAGAACGCCCGACGCCCCGGCGATTTGTGAGCCAATTGTGGCAAACACCCATGTGCCAATGGTGTGACGACCCCAGTTTATCCACGTGGAATAGACCGGATGGCCTAGATTGTTGAAACTGGCATTTGTCACAAAAATCACACCGTTGAAGAAAGAAGCCAATGCCAGCGGGCCACAGAACAAGTAAATTAGTACGCGCGTTTCCCCCTGGGCTGCGAACAAATTTGCAATTGGGGACCGCAGCAAAAACAAAATAGCCGACATGCAAAGTACATAGATTGCGGTGAACTTGATCCCGGCCAGAAACGCAGTGCGCACGCGATCAAATTTTTCTGCCCCGAAATTCTGCCCGATGATTGGCCCTATCGCGCCGGACAGCGCAAAGATGACCGAAAACGCCACCGGCAACAGCCTCCCGATCACCGCCATGCCCGCAACTGCATCCGTTCCGAACTGCGCGATTTCCCGAACAACGATGGCATTCCCGATCGGCGTGGCGACGTTCGTCAGAACAGCAGGGATTGCGATGGCCCGCACGGGCCGAAAATCCTGTGCCACCTGTTTCATCGATGGGCGTGCAAACCCCTGATGCACCCGCAGCGCGGGCCATAAGGCTGCGCCCAACATACATAGCCGCGCCAGAACTGAGGCTATCGCGGCCCCATCCAACCCCAGTCCAACGGCAAATATCAAAATCGGGTCAAGAACTGCATTCACAACGCCGCCGTAAATCGTTGCCATCATTGATCGGCGCGCATCGCCGTGGGCGCGCAGCACAGCCATCGCCGCCATCGCAATCGACATCACCCACATAGTCGGCAGAATGATAGAGACATAGCGCGTCGCCAGCCGCAAAACCTCGCCCTTTGCGCCAAGCAGCGACAGCAGAAAGCTGACGTACAGCAGCACCAAAACTGAGGTTACCAACCCGACGATCAGCCCCAGCACGGCGACACTGGACGCGTATTGCCTTGCCTGTTCGACCCGCCCGCCGCCCAACTCACGCGCGACCAGCGCCCCGGCAGAAATCGACAGACCGATATTGATGGCGTTCGTAAAAAACAGCAGCGTCCCGGCATAACCTACCGCTGCGGCCAGCGCGTCGTTGCCCAGCATCGAGATAAAGACCATATCGACAAAATCGACAGCAAAGATCGCCATCAATCCGATGCTCGTGGTCAGCGACATGCGCGTCACATGTAGCATCAGGTTGCCGCTTAGAAAGATTGCCTTACCTGATGATTTTTCCACCAATACTCTGGTCGTCCCACCTGCGCGACCCAGACGGGCCCATGATGCCACTGCGTTCGACAAGGGAAAGCCCCGGGCAACGCCTAAGTAAACTCACGCGTTTCCGGGGCTTTGTACACCGATTATTTTGAGTTCTGGCTGAGCCGGCCGGAATTACACAAAGCGGTTCACGTAATTCTCAAGCACTTCCTGACGCCCCGAGCGCGGCTGAGGATTGAGGTCTTCGGCAAGCACCCGTGCCGCAATCTCGTCGAGGTCGGAATTCAGCATCGCCTGAGCCTTGGGCGTTTTCCAGCCTGCATACCGGTCGGCCAGTGCCTGTTCCAGCCCACCATCTTCAAGCATAGCGGCTGCTGCTTTCAGGCCCCGGGCACAGATATCCATCCCGCCCACATGCGCAGCGATCAGGTCTTCGGCGTCGATGGATTGCCTGCGAAGTTTAGCGTCGAAGTTCGTGCCACCCGTGGTAAACCCGCCCGCTTTCAGGATGTGGTAATAAGCCAGCGCAACCTCGGGTGTGTTGTTGGGGAACTGATCCGTATCCCACCCGGACTGGTAATCGTTCCGGTTCATATCGATGGACCCAAGCATACCCTCAGCCGCGGCAACAGCGATCTCATGTTCAAAACTGTGTCCTGCCAGGATTGCGTGCCCTTGTTCCAGGTTCAGCTTTACCTCATCCTCAAGGCCGTACTTGCGCAGGAAACCGATGCAGGTTGCCGCATCGAAATCATATTGATGCTTGGACGGCTCCTGCGGTTTGGGTTCTACAAGGATCGTGCCTTTGAAGCCGATCTTGTGCTTGTACTCGACCACCATGTTCAGGAACCGGCCCATATGATCCAGTTCGGCCTTCATGTCGGTATTGAGCAGCGTCTCGTAGCCCTCGCGCCCACCCCAAAGCACATAGTTTTCGCCGCCCAGCTTGTGGGTCGCGTCCAAACAGGATTTCACCGTGGCGGCGGCAAATGCAAAGACATCTGGGTCGGGGTTGGTACTGGCACCCCCCATCCAGCGACGGTGGCTGAACATATTGGCTGTGCCCCACAACAGCCTGGTGCCAGACACCTGCATCTTTTCACCGATATAGTCAGTGATCTCATTCAGCGTTCGCAGGTTTTCTGCAAAATTGCCCTGTTCGGGACGGATATCCGCGTCATGCCAGCAGAAATAGGGCTGACCAATGATCTCGAACATCTCAAAGGCAACATCGGCCTTCATTTTGGCGCGGCCCATGTCATCTTGCGGATGCCATGGACGTTCAAAAGTCGAGCCGCCAAACGGATCCCCGCCTTCCCAGGCGAACGAGTGCCACCACGCCACGGCAAAACGCAGGTGATCCTCCATACGCTTACCCATCACGATCTCGTCCGGGTTGTAGTGACGGAATGCGAGCGGGTTCTTACTGTTCTCGCCCTCGAATTGGACCTGCTCGATCCCCTGAAAGAAACCGCTCGTCATCTCGTTTACCTCATTCCGTCTTTTCGCCAGGCTTTTTGCCCAGAATGATCATCGACAGCAGATCGTCGTCCGTGACATCGGCGATGTCGACAGTGCCAACCAGTTGCCCGTTTTTCATGACCGAAGCCCGGTCGCACAACTCCATCACTGCATGCACGTCGTGGTCGATCAGGAATATCCCGATCCCCTGCGCCTTGAGCTGTTGGATCAGGTCCGCCACCATCTGTGTTTCGTGCGGGCCAAGCGCGGCTGTGGGCTCGTCCATGATCAGGATGCGCGCATTGAAATATACCGCACGCGCTATGGCCACCGACTGCCGCTGACCACCGGATAGCGCCGAGACCGGGTCGTTGAACTTCTGAAAGTTCGGGTTCAGCTGTGCCATGATCTTGCGGCATTCGGCCTCCATCGCGGCATCGTTGACCAACCCGAAAGGCGTGACCATCTCCCGCCCCAGGAAAAGGTTCGAACTTGCATCCAGATTGTCCGCCAAGGCTAACGTCTGATAGATCGTCTCGATATTGTTGGCACGCGCATCGCGGGGGTTGTTGATCTCAACCTTCTTGCCGTCGATCAGGATCTCTCCGTGGTCCTTCTGATAGGCACCCGAAAGCACCTTGATCAGCGTAGATTTACCGGCCCCGTTGTGGCCCAGAAGACCCACAACCTCGCCCGGGTACAAGTCGACCGAGACACGGTCCACCGCCTTGATGCCGCCGAACGAAATCGAGATATCGCGCATTTCGACAAGAGGAGGCTGGCCGGACCCTCGGCCCGAAGTTTGGTTCTGTGTTTCTTGTGCTTGCATCATTTCGCTCCCAGACGTTTGCGATAGACGATGTCGATATAGACGGCCAAAACCAGAACGGTGCCCACGACGATGTTCTGAAACGGTGCGTCCACGCCAACCATAGCCATGCCCGATTGAAGCGCCTGCATGATCAGCGCGCCAAGGATCGCGCCGTAGATCGTACCGATACCACCGGACAGCGCCGTGCCGCCGATTACGGCCGCAGCAATCACGCGCAGCTCATCCAATGTGCCGATATCGTTCGAGTGGTTGGCCAGGCGGGCCGAAGCCACGACCGCCGACAGCGCACACAGGAACCCCATCAGGGCAAAGATCTTGACGGTCATCATGCGAGTGTTGATGCCCGACAGTTCCGCCGCATCCGGGTTGCCCCCCGTGGCAAAGATATAGCGGCCAAAGCGGGTTTTGCGGGCCACAACAGTCAAGGTTACCGCAACAAGGATCAGGATCAGAACCGAGATCGGGATACCATAACCCACAACAAGCCCCTCAGGCAGGGCCTCGCCGCGCGCTTCGAACATACGTTCCAGCCTGCGGGTGGGAATCGAGTAGCTGTTGACGATCAAGACATAGCCCATAATGGCGATGCCAATGATCCCCGCCAATGTAGTTTCAGCCCAAACCGGTTTCACAGGAAACCCATGGGCAGCCTTGGAGCGTCGACCGCTCCACAACGCCCAAACCGCAATAGCGGTGGCGGCAAGGCCGAACAGAAGGCTGACCGTTGTTCCCAATGTCCCGTTGGTTCCGCCAAATATCAGGAAGGTGCTGTCCAGCGGGCCGATAGTCTGGCCATCGGTCATGTACCAGGCGACGTTGCGCCAGACCAGAAAACCGCCAAGCGTCACGATAAAGGCCGGTATGGTCAGATAGCCTACCATCCAACCGTGGAATGCGCCGATCAAGGTTCCGACTGCGAGGCCAACAACAAGGGTGATTGCCCAAGTCGCCGGGTGATTTAAACCTAACCCCAGCACGTTCGGCAGAAGTTCGGTCTGTGTCATCGCCATGACGGCGGATGTGGTCGCCAGCAGCGCGCCGACCGAAAGATCAATGTGGCGCATCACGATAATGAACACCATACCGCAGGCCATTATCGCGACCGAGACGGTCTGGATCGACAGGTTGAACAGGTTTCTGGGCGTCAGAAAACGGCCATCCGTTACGATGTTGAAGCCGATGCACAGGATGATGAAGGCGCCGATCATGCCCAATAGCCGCATGTCCAGTTCCAGTTGCTGGAACAGGTTGGCCTTTGCTTTTTGGGGTACCGGCTGAGACGAAGTTTCGGTCATATCCGATCTTTCATGTTCAGCTATGGTCTCTGGCCCGGCCTTGCGGGCCAGAGACGTTATGGTTTGGAGACTTGACTTAGTTGCAGGGTGCAGGGCCGTTTTCGACGCCCTGGCACAGGTCTTCCAGCGGAATCCAGCCAGCATCGACCACAACGGAAAGGTTGTCTTTTGTGATCGGCACAGGCGCCAGGAAGACAGACGTCATCTCAGTCCCACCGGGCGAAGTCCAGCTGACCGCGCCTTCGACGTCCGCCGCAGCCGTTCCACCGCTCAGCGCGACCGCGATTTCACCTGCGGCCTTGCCCAGCTCACGTGCGTCTTTCCAGACCGAAACGGTTTGCGTGCCTTTGGCCACCCGGTTCAGCGCCGCATGGTCGCCATCCTGACCCGACACCGGAATGCCGTCCATACCTTGTGCGGTCAGTGCAGCAACTACACCGCCTGCGGTTCCGTCATTTGACGCGACCACAGCATCAACTTTGTTTTCGTTGGCGGTCAGGATCTGTTCCATGTTGCGCTGCGCGTTCGCAGGCAGCCAGCCGTCGGTATAGGCTTCGCCAACGATCACAATGTCACCACTGTCAACAGCACCCTGAATGATCTCCTGTTGACCACCGCGCAGGAAATCCGCGTTCGGGTCGGTGGGCGAGCCCTTGATCATCACATAGTTGCCCTTGGGCATGGCGTCGAACACCGCACGCGCCTGCATACGACCGACTTCGACATTGTCAAAGGTCAGGTAGAAGGCCCGATCATCTTCGATCAGACGGTCATATGCGATGACTGGGATACCTTCGTCGGCCGCTGCCTGAACAGCCGGTCCGATGGCCTGGGAATCCTGCGCCAGAATGATCAGCGCATCAACGCCCTGGGCGATCAGACTTTCAATATCCGACAACTGCTTGGCCGACGACGATTGCGCATCTGCCGAAATATACTCGGCACCGCCCGCCTCAAGCGCGGCTTTGATTGCCGCTTCATCGGTTTTCCAGCGCTCTTCCTGGAAGTTCGACCAGCTGACACCGACCGTGGTTTCTGCAAACGCAACCGTCCCCATCAGGACAGCCACAGCAGAAGCGCTGAGAATTCGTTTCATGATTTCCTCCCGGTTTATCGAGCCATCGCTTCATGATTCGTGGCTCTCACAATTCTGAGTATCATATTTATTTCAGTCAGTAAAATATTTATGCTACCGGAAAGAAGAAAAACCGCTTACGCTTAGGAAATCACCAGATTCGTGAGGGCAGGATGCTGAAAAGCAAGGTTTCTTCAAACGCTACGGATCAACGAAACATCACCCGTTTGCGTGTACTGGAACAAATCCGGTCGACCGGCGCGATATCGCGGATCGACATTGCAAGCGCGCTTGAGACCAGCCCAGCGACAGTGACGGCGGCAACGTCAGATCTGCTTTCAGCTGGTCTGATTCAGGAAATCGAAAGCGAAACACCGTCAAAATCCGCGCGCCGCGGCAGACCACGTGTGCTGCTGAAGCTGCATGGCGGATGTCACCTGATTGCCGGTGTAAAAGTGGCCCGGCACCAGATTTCAGTCATCTTGGTCGATTTTGAAGGCACCGAGATCACCTCTTACACTCATCCGCTGGAGGAGGCCCGGATGGCCCCGGAGGCGTTTGCAAAAAAGATATGCGCGGCGCTGGAACAGGCCTGCGTCTCTGCAAGCAAGTCCCTGACAGACGTCTCCGGCGTCTGCATAGGCATTGCCGGATTGGTCGACGCAGAGCGGAACTTTGTACATTGGTCATCTTCGCTGACAGTGCGCAACGTGGATCTGAGCCCGCTTCTGTCTCAAGTGCTCCCCTGCCCCGCGTTCATCGAGAATGACGCTAATCTGGTTGCAAAGGCCGAACAGCTTTTCGGGCTTGGCAAAGGGTTGAAGAACTTTCTGGTTGTCACGATAGAACACGGCATTGGTCTGGGCATTGTGTTGGATGGCAAGCTATATCGCGGCGAGCGCGGCTGCGGTGCGGAATTCGGGCATGTCAAAGTTCAGCTGGATGGCGCGTTATGTCAGTGCGGGCAGCGCGGATGCCTTGAAGCTTATGTTGGGGAATATGCCCTGATCCGCGAGGCAACCATTGCCAGCCAGGCTACTGACCCGCACACTCTTGCTGATATTCACGCAGCTGCCCAATCCGGTGATGCCCGGTCCATTTCCGTTTTGTCGCGCGCTGGTCAGATGTTTGGAATGGGGCTTTCCAACCTGATCAATCTGTTCGATCCGGAATGTATCATCCTGTCCGGCACCCGAGGCAGCTTTGAATACCTGCATTCCGACGCAGTGATGACCCGCATCAATAACGGTGTTGTCAGCGTTGACGCGCCGCTGCCTGAAATCAACGTAAACCATTGGGGGGATTCAATGTGGGCAAAAGGGGCGGCGGCCTATGGGATCGAACAAGTCTCGATTTTGAAAGTCAGGGAACTGGCGGAAAATGCGAGTTGAACTGACGATCCTGCTAGCGACAGCGTCTGCCGCCTTGGCTGACATCAGCCTGCCACAGTTTCACAGCATCGACGTCCCCAGCCATGTTTACGACGGCGGGTGGGAGCACTTCGTCGGCGGAGGCGTTGCCGTTTTTGACTGCAACGGCGATGATCGGCCCGAGCTGTTTGCCGCAGGAGGAACTAATCCGGCTCAATTGTTTGTCAACACATCAGGACCCAATGTCAGTTTTCGGTCAGAAACGCCAAGCGCACTGTCTCTGACCGGCGTGACCGGCGCTTACCCACTGGATATCGATGGAGACGGGTTTGTGGACCTGGCAGTATTGCGCGTTGGTGAAGACGTTTTGTTGCGTGGCAAACCAAATTGCGCATTCGAACCGTTCACCTCGTTGAATTTCCAGTCTCAGGATCACTGGACCACCGGATTCTCCGCCACCTGGGAAAGCGGTCAAACCCTGCCGACACTGGCTTTTGGAACATATGTCGACCGAACCAACCCCGATGGCCCGTTTGAAGCCTGCGGGCCGACGCTTTTGTATCGCCCCGAAGGGGCGGCCTATGGCCCACCTCTCCACCTGGTACCGGGACATTGTTCCTTGTCCATTCTGTTTTCCGACTGGGCGCGCACCGGGCGCGCGGATCTGCGTGTCAGTAACGACCGACATTACTATGTGCGCGGCGGGCAAGAGCAGCTTTGGGCTATGGAAGACACGCCACGCCTTTACGCGCCGGAAGATGGGTGGCTGCCCTATTCGATCTGGGGCATGGGGATTGCATCAAGGGATATATCAGGGGACGGCTTCCCGGATGTTTACCTGACCTCGATGGGGGACCAGAAGTTTCAGATCTTTGATACCACTGCCGAGGGGCCGACATGGCGCGACGCGACTTATGACCGGGGAACAACGGCGCACAGGCCGCATGTTGGTGGCGATGGCCGTCCCTCAACCGGCTGGCATGCGCAGTTCGGCGACGTCAATAACGACGGGCGCGACGACATATTTGTCGCCAAGGGCAATGTCGAACAGATGCCCGACGCGGCGCAAACCGACCCCAACAACCTGTTGCTGCAATCCGCAAATGATCAGTTTTTCGAAGCTGCCTCAGCGGCGGGTGTTGCCTCTATGGGCAAGTCTCGCGGTGGAGCTCTGGCGGACCTGAACGGGGATGGATCGCTTGATCTGGTCGTGGTCAATCGCGGGTCAGCGCTTGAAGTATTTCAGAACGAACAACAACTTGGAAACTGGGTTCAGGTTGATCTTGGCCAGGATCGTTCCAACCGCGCAGCTGTTGGCAGCTTCATCGAGGTCAAAACCGCCGACGGAATTCAAACACGGGAAGTGACCATTGGCGGCGGTCACGCAAGCGGCATCTCAGGGCTTCATCACTTTGGCCTGGGCAACGCGGACGAACTGGCGCTGCGGGTTATCTGGCCAGACGGCACAGTTGGTGATTGGCAGCCCTTCAGAAGCAATCAGGTGCTTCGCATCGACCGCTGATCATTGATCAACAGGCAAACCGCTGGGCACATGCGCAGGCACACCCAGCCGGACTGCCGGGTCTTCCAGTGTGCTGAGGAAACTCAGAATGGCGTTCACCTCGTCATCACTCAGGCTGATTGGGGCCAGTTCATTCGACGCTGCAATCGCCTCGATCAACGTGGGGTCGAGCAAGGCTTTTTGATCTTCCGCGCCCGGAAACTCTGGCAACGCTGCTTTTTCGATCGAGTAGCTGCGCAAAGCTGCAACCGGATCCAGATGATGACGGACAACATCTTCAAGCCGCGCGTAGGCTCCGTTGTGACCATAGGGTGCCGTCAGGGTTACATTACGCAAGGATGGCGTGCGAAATGTGAAGGCGTCATCCGCATTGCCCGTCACACGCAATCGCCCGTCATCGCGAACATGGTTCTCGAACCGGGCGGCTTTTCCCGGCCCGATTTGCGGCATGGCGATAGAATGAAACCCATGATCCGTCTGGAACCAGCCGGAATGGCAGGTGCTGCACCCGGCCTTGCCGTAAAAAAGGTCGAGCCCCATTTGCGCCTGCTCGGGCAGCACCTCTTTTCCTTGCAGCGCACGATCAAACAGGCTGTTGTCAGCGCGCCATTCAAAAGCGATGAAATCAGCAATGATATTGGCGATTGCGGTAAAAGTGATCTCTTCTCCGGGCGCGAGCTGGTCAAAGCGTGTCCTGTATTCCGGGATTGCGGCAACACGCGCCGCGATAAGATCCCATGCGCCATCCTTTTGGGTCAGCAAACCAAGACGTACGGCTTTGCTCACTTCGTTTTCCGAATAGTGGCCCGCCATTTCGTCAGCCGACAAGACCGGGAACATCGCTTGCGCGGCCAGTGCAGATTGGAAGCCCGGCCTCATATCTGTGCCCAAGGGCGTTCTGAACCCGTCAGGCTGTGACGGGTCTGCCTCAAGACGCCCGTCATGAAAGAAGGTGGTGAATTCCAGCGCCCCAAGGTTCCACAGCCCCGGTGCATTTCGGGGAATGCGCTGCTCGGGCATGTTTTCCTGATCAAGCCTGCGCGCTGCCCCCAGCCCCACACCGCCTTCACCGATACCCAGAGACAGCGCGTCTGACGTTCCCAGTTTCGGATGATGACAAGTGGCGCAGCTGATGTTTTTGTTCCCCGACAGGATCGGGTCGTAAAACAGCAACTGTCCCAGTTCGACCTTGGCAAGGTCCGGTTCTACAAATTGAGGAAGCGGCCCGAGGTCCTGCGCCTGCGCCGCCGACAGTGTCACGCAAAAGGCCAGAGCATACACCGATATCCCAACTCTCATACCTGATCCCCTGAGATTTCCAACGTCAGAACTTGTTTATAGGGTTTGTCCGGAGAATAGATGACGGACGGAAACAAGGGGTGGTTCACAGCGTCCGTGTAACCGGAAGGCTCAATGCAAAGCCCTGCGCATGGCGTGAAAGGATCAGACAGGTGCGCGGCGGAATAGACCTGCGCGCCGGGCTGATCAGAGTAAACATTCATGCGCAAACCTGACGGTGTTTCAACCGTTGCAACCGGTCGATTTGATTTGCCCGCCTCTTCAAACACGAAGTAGTGGTCAAGGCCACGCCCCTCATCACCGATAACGAGCACGGATGAGAAATCCAGCCCTTGGTTTTCGATCTCATTCACGACGCCTGTCGGAATGGAGCTGTCGTCCAGTTCCAGTACCCGCTTTGAATTCAGGGCCAACCGGCTGTCAAGAATACCGCTTTGGCGCCCAAGAGTATAGTAATTGTGCTGCGCAATGCTGATCGGCGTAGGCCGGTCCGGCCATGCGGTGATCGTGTAAGTCAGCCGTGGAAAAGCCAGCTTGACATGAATCTCGAACCTGATTTCTCCGGGAAAACCATCATCGCCGTCAGGTGACGTCAAGGAAAGAACCGCACGGTTCGGCTTAGTCTTCCTGATAATCCAGTGGCTGCGCGACAGCCCGAGCGCACCGCCATGCAGCGTGTTTTCCCCCTCATTCGCTGTCAGGCGATAAGCGGCATCCTGCATTTTAAACTTTGCGCCACCGATCCGATTGGCGACGCGACCCACGATTGCACCCAGATAATATGGGTCCGTCAGATATTCCTGCGGGTTTGGATAGCCCAGGATCAAGGGCGTTTCACCGATCCACCAACCTTGTGTGATCGCCCCATAGCTCAGCAGGGAAACCGACATCGCACCATCTTCCAGAACAACCTGTTCGATGGGTAGGGAAGTGACGCCCTTCATCATGGCGCAGACAAGGGGGATAGTGCCGCATAAAACTGGCGGTATCTTTGATATTCAGCCTCATAGGCGTCGAATAACCCCGCGCGCGGCTGAACAATTTCAGAGATTTCTGGCGATGTCATGAGTTCCGCCGGGTCTGCATCTTTTACTGCACAGGCAGCAAGGCGTGCCGCGCCTATGGCGGCTCCGAATTCACTGCCTTTAGGCAAGGCAAGCGGGATGTTCAGAACAGTTGCCAGCGTCTCGACCCAGAAACGGGATCGTGCGCCCCCACCGACGACCATCAGGCTTTCAGGCTTGGTTCCCGTGCTCCTGAGGGCCTCAAGGCAATCTCGCAGCGCGAACGAGACACCTTCCATCACGGACTGTGCAAGATCCTCTGGATCCGACGCAATATCCAGCCCCATAAACGCCCCCCGGATAGCGCTGTCATTATGAGGGGTACGTTCCCCCGACAGATATGGCAGGAACTTGGTCTTCGACGGCCCGGTGACGGTATCCGGCAACGCCGATGCGAGTGCACCAACGGATTGGCCGAGGTTCCGGGACAGCCAGTTCAGACTGTTGGTCGCCGACAGGATGACACCCATTTGAATCCAGTGGTCCGGCACCGCGTGGCAGAAGCAGTGAACCGCCGTTTCCGGTGCGGGCGCGTAACTGTCCTTGGCAACCAGCAGCACACCCGACGTTCCCAGCGATAGAAAACCGCTGCCTTCGGCGATACTTCCTATACCACAGGCAGCCGCGGCGTTGTCGCCTGCCCCGCCCGCAACGACTACGGGTCCGGTCAGGCCCCAGTGCTGCAATATCTCCGCCCTCAGCTCGCCCCCGACGGCGCTGCCTTCGACCAGTTCGGGCATCTGATCCCGGCGCATGTGGCTGAGCTCAAGCGCTGTTTCCGACCATTTCCGACGTCCGACGTCCAACCACGCTGTACCCGCGCTGTCGGACATTTCACTTATGTATTCTCCGGTCAGCCAGAAGCGTAAATAGTCTTTGGGGAGCAAGACTTTGGAGGTTTTTTCAAAAACGTCAGGTTCATGCCTGCGCATCCATTCCAGCTTGGGCGCAGTGAAGCCGGGAAAAACGATGTTTCCGGTGATCGATCGCATCGCGGAAAGCGCATCCAGTTCGGCAGCTTCACGGGCAGACCTTGTGTCGTTCCAAAGGACACAGGGCCTCAATACGCTACCATTTCGGTCCAGAAGCGTTGCGCCATGCATATGCCCGCTCAGACCTATGCCCCGCACTGCCGAAAACGCAGCGCTGTTTTGCCCCTGCAACTGGGCAACGACCTTTTGACACGCTTCAACCCAATCCGCAGGTTCCTGCTCTGACCAGCCCGGATGCGGTGTCGATGTGTTCACGCTCGCTTCGGCCTCGGCAACGACGTCACCGTCTTCACTGACCACAATTCCCCGAAGACCTGACGTCCCCAAATCAAGACCGAGATACACCTGCTCCTCCCATTTGTAAGCCGCAATACTGAGGCAACAGAAACCCAGTTTTGCAAAGGCATCAGGTTTCACTGGCACAGTTTGCGCTAACATCACAAGGTGAAACAAGACAAGGAATATAAAAATGATGTCGTCCTGGACAGCACTGAATGACCCAGACCCAGACAGCGACCAATACGAAGGTGCCCGATAAGAGGTGACCTGAACTAAGCCGCGGGAGAAATTTTTTGCGATTGTCTGGCAACATGTTTCCGTAAAAACTTCGGAATGTTCTCATCTTACTGATTTCGGGCAGGCAGAGCTTCTGACACCATGATCAGTCGCAAGAAGGAAATCGGCGAATGAAATCACATGCCAAAGTTGTTGTCGTTGGCGGCGGATGTGTGGGCGCGTCCATTCTGTACGGTCTGACACAGCACGGCTGTAGCGATGCGGTGATGCTGGAACGGACCACACTGACCTCAGGCTCGACCTGGCATGCCGCCGGTCTGCTGGTCACCTTCGTGCGGTCCCATAACGTGTCGAAGATGACGATGGAAACCATCCGCATCTATTCAGAAGTCGAACAGAAGATGGGTACGTCGGTAGGCTTGCGCAAAGTGGGTCAGCTGCGCGTTGCCAACACCCAGAAACGTTGGGATGAATTCCAGTCATATATCTCGATTGCCGAGGCTGCAGGTGTGCCCTGCAAACTGCTGACGCCCGCGGAAATTGCCGATGTTCATCCCCTTCTGAACCAGTCTGAGCATATTCGCGGCGGTATCCTGCATACCGAGGACGGCTATGTGAACCCGGCCGACATCACCATGGCAATGGCAAAGCTGGCGCGAGATGCGGGCGCCACAGTCTATCAGAACACCGAAGCACAGGCGTATGAAAAGTTGGAAAGCGGTCATTGGAAAGTGACCACCAATCAGGGAGAGATCACGTGCAAGCATTTGGTTTTTGCCACCGGCAATTATGCCCGTGAAAATGCCCGACGCGTTGGGCTGGACCTGCCCTGCATTCCCATCGTTCACCAGTACTGGACCACGGAAACAGTTCCACTGCTCAAGGAACGTCGTGCGCAGGGTTTGCCCGAGTTCCCGATCCTGCGGGATGAGGATTACGGCGCATATCTACGCGAAGATGTCGGCGGCATTCAGTTCGGGCCCTATGAGTTCACCAAGGACCTGAAGCTGTTTGCCGAAGACAGCGTTCCACCTGACTTTGGCGCAGACCTCTTGCCCGAGGATTTCGATGCCGTGGAAACCCAATGGGAACGGGCTATTGAGCGGGTTCCGGTCCTTGGCGAGGTGGGCATCAAGGCCAACACGCGCGGACCCTTCCAAATGACGCCGGACGAATTGCCAC
Source organism: Ruegeria sp. AL2 (assembly GCF_056540845.1). Taxonomy (NCBI): domain Bacteria; kingdom Pseudomonadati; phylum Pseudomonadota; class Alphaproteobacteria; order Rhodobacterales; family Roseobacteraceae; genus Ruegeria; species Ruegeria sp. AL2. Next base: position 131,081 of record NZ_JBQFXM010000002.1, on the reverse strand, counting down.
TTGCCGGGCCAGCGCCAGGGCACAATAACCTGTGGCTGGCCGAAGGGATGCCCGGCGGCATTCTGTGGGGCGGCACCGTGGGCGAACGGCTGGCCCGTTGGATCGTCGACGGTGATCCGGGCATGGACATGTCGGAACTGGACCCGCGCCGTTTCTCGGACTACGCCTCTAAACGCTGGACCATGGACAAGGTTCGCGAAACCTGGGGCACACATATGAACGCGCATATCCCCGGCGAAGATTTCCCGGACGCGCGCCCAATGAAAACCGTGGGGTCTTACGATCTGCTGACGGCGCATGGCGCAGTCTGGACCAGCTTCAACGGCTATGAATTCCCGCGCTGGTTCGCCAAATCGCCGCAAGAGGCGATCCCTGAACATTCTTTCCGCCGCACCAATCACATGGAACGCGTTCAGGAGGAAGTGCACACCACCCGCGAAGAGGCCGGGTTCATCGAGATGTCGCCAATGACCAAGTTTACTGTACGCGGTCCCGGCGCCGCGCGGTGGCTGGATGGTCTGATGGCAAACAAACTGCCTAAAGTGGGCCGGATGAGCCTGTCGCTGTTGTTGAACGCAAAAGGTGGCATGGATGCGGAATACACAGTTGTCCGCTATGCCGAGAATGATTTCTATCTGGTCTCTACCCCGAATTGGCGCGCCTATAACTGGGATCAGCTGCAACGTCTGCTACCACAAGATCAATCGGTTATCCTTGAAGACGTTTCAGAACAGTTGGGTGTGATCGCTCTGGCGGGTCCCAAGGCGCGCGAGATTTTGCAACCGCTGACCGACAACGATTTGACGAACGCAGCTTTTCCCTGGCTCTCTGCACAAAAAGGTGAAGTTGGTTATGCCAAAGACGTTCACCTGCTTCGGGTATCTTACACAGGCGAGCTGGGCTGGGAACTGCACCATCCGGTCGGGTATAACCGCCATCTTGTCGACCTGCTTTTGAAAGCCGGTGTAAAACCCTTCGGGCTTGAGGCGTTGGAGTCCATGCGCCTTGAAAAATCCTATCGCGCCATCAACCGTGAGATTTGCAAGGACATGACACCATATGAGGCCAGCCTTGATCGGTTTGTCGTCACCGAGGGACGCGAGTTCATCGGAAAAGCGGCGCTGGAGAAGCAGAGATACGAGGGCAATCACAAACGGCTGGTCACGTTGAAACTTCCCTTTGGCGAAACTTCGGTGATGTTCGATGAAGGTGTTTATGCAAACGGTGAACTGATTGGTCGCGTTACATCGGGTGGGTTTTCTTATTATTGCAACCACGACATAGCGATGGCACTTGTACCAAACGATATGACCGCGCCGGGTGCAAGGATGCAGGTTTTGGTCCATAACGAAATGCGCGATGCCGAGGTGATCGATACTTGCGCCGTTGATCCCACCAACGCACGTGCGCGTGCCTGACCCCTGAAGTAAAAAGACTGGATTTGAAAAGATGACCGAACACTCGATCAAAACGCTTTCTCTTGCCGAGGTTCGGGCGCTGGCGAAAGCCGTACTTGTTTCTGCCGGAGTTAATGCACAGGGCAGCGATATTCTGGCCGACATTGTTACCCGGTCCGAGCGGGACGGCCCGCGCAGCCACGGATTGCGTATGCTGCCGGTCTATGTCCAAAGCTTCACCTCGGGCTATGCAAACGGCAATGCGAAGCCAAAGATAGAAAAGGCTGCCCCGGGCGTTCTGCGCTGTGACGCCGATAACGGGTATTATCAGGTCGCGGCAGCCGAAGCCCGCGACATGTTGATCGAAATGACGCGGGAAAACGGCATTGCCGCTTTCACCTGCGCAAATTGCCACCATCTGGGCGCGTTAAGGTTTGACACCGAACCGCTTGCCGAAGCTGGTCTGGTGGCTTTCGCCGTGATCAACTCATTGTCCATGGTGGTGCCGCAAGGCGGGGTGCGCCCGGTATTTGGCACCAACCCGATGTCTTTTGCCTGTCCGCGCGAGGGCGGTGCGCCGATAGTCTGGGATCAGGCGTCTTCAATGGTTGCTTTGATGGATATCCGCATGGCCGCAGCCGAGGGGCACGACCTGCCCCACCCTGCCGGTCTGGACCCTGACGGCGCACCCAGTACGGACCCGAACGCTATCCTGGAAACCCGCAGCCTGTTACCTTTTGGCGAGCACAAGGGCGCCGCAATCGCTTTCATGGTTGAAGTGTTGGGTGCCGCCCTGGCTGGTGGAACCCTTTCCGTGAACAATCAAGAACGTGAGGCGTTCGGAGCCCTTAACATCAAAGGCGGTGCAACACTGATTGCGATTGATCCGACGCGGTTCGGCAACGAGGCCTTCAATCAATATATCGCGCGCATTTGCTCAGAAATTGTCGGTAATGGGGACGCCCGTGTTCCGGGTGATGGGCGTCTGGCCAAACGGGCGGCAGCCGAGGCTGACGGTGTTGAGGTCAGCACCGAGGTTCTGGCCGCGTTAAACGCGTCCTGAAATACCCGCGCTCAGCTTTCTGGCTAGAGGGCCATCCTACGACACGGGCGGCTTCAAGCGTCAATGCAGCTTTGCACAGGCGGTAATCTTGCCGAACCAAGCACGGATGCGACAGTCCATTCTCCCCTCGTAACGGCGGTCCATTGCGGTCTAAGACGTCGCACTTATCTACCGCCGCCCGCAACAAATAGCCTGGAGAAGAAGTCAAACAAGTCAGCGTGACACTCTAATGGCAGGATATGCGCCACATATTGGTCCGGCCTGACGACGACCATACAACCCTTTCTCCGGTCAATTCCGCGCATTTCGTAGATGTCTTCACGCCTCTTGTGATCAACGCAAAAAACCTTCTCGAAGTCGCGCAGGCCATACCTGCCCTTCTCGGGTTTCAAAAGAGACGGCATATCCTCATAATTCAGCGATATGAAATCCTGCGGGAAGATGGCCCGTAGGTCTAACAAACCGTCGATGTCTTCGTCAGGGCGCACAAACCGTCGCAGAGGAGAGTTCGGATCGCTTTGCAAAACCTCGCAAAGCTGATGGATCGATCCGCCTTGCGTACCTGCGTCTCCCTGTCCTGCGAAGGCATAGAGCCTCCAGCGCGCATCCGCTTCGGCCACATGCCCCAGTTGCATGGGCATGGCATCTGCAAGCCGGACAACTGGTGCTGAATGAAATCGCTTGCCTATAACCAGCCCACGCGCCAGATGCTGGTGAACCGGTTCGGCGACCAAGTCCGAAGGCCCATAGTGAACCGAAAGCCCGCCGGTGAACTCCAGATTTTCGATAAACTGTTTTTGAAATCTGGGCATATCGGTGCCGTCAAGCTCTGACTCGCCCGGAGGCGCACTCATGATCCGGGCCCATTTATGGTCGGTTTCGACCAGTCTTTTGGCCTCTTGCAAACGCTCGGCCGAGTAGCTGTGAAGAAGATCAGGCTTTGACCTTCCTGTCAGCACATGCACCAGTTTCCAGCCCAGGTTGAAAGTATCGCCCATCGACACGTTCATCCCCTGACCCGCCTTGGGGCTATGCGTGTGGCAGGCGTCGCCCGCCGTGAAAACGCGCGGGGTGCGTGTAGCAACTTCATGCTTAGGAACATCGTCGAACTTGTCGGTCAGCCTGTGGCCAATCTCGTAGACCGACCACCAAACGACTTCTTTTACGTCGATGGAATAAGGACGCATGATCCGGTTCGCGGCAGCGATGATATGGTCAGCCGTCAGATTGCGGTTGGCGATCCGCTCATCCGGGTTCAGTTTGTCAAGCTCGACATACATTCGGAACAGGTATCCGCCCTCGCGCGGAAGGATCAGAACGTTTCCTTCCGATGCCGATTGAACAAGGCATTTCCGCCGCAAATCGGGAAAATCGGAATTCGCCAGAATGTCCATAACGCCCCACGCCTGATGTGCGGCATCGCCTTGCAGCTTACCCCCGATGGCCTTGCGCACATTGCTGCGTGCACCGTCACAGCCTACGACATAGTTGGCACGCACTGTAAGCCGTTCAACCACGCTACCATCATCGCCCAAGCGTTCAAGCTCTGCCGTGACGGGGTGATCCGTGGAACCGGTATCAATTGTCAAATCGCTGACACGAAGCCCGTATTGGGGTTGCAGCCGCGTTGGAGCGTTTCTCATCACATCCAGAAACAGCTCATGAATCCGGGTCTGATTCATCAAGGTATGTGGCATCTCGGATTGATCTTCGGCAACGTCCTGCACCGTGCCCGCCCGGCGGATGTGGCCCGGGCTTGCGGGATCGGGCGTCCAGAATGCCGTTTGGTTGACCCAATACGCTTCGCGCTTCACTTTCTCAGCGAAACCGAGCGCCTGAAACATCTCCATCGAGCGGACGTTGACGCCATCCGCCTGGCCTTTCTCCATTGGACCCGGCTTTTGATCCACGATCATTGTCGAAATTTCGGCGAACCCGGCCAGCTGCGCCGCGAGGCAAAGCCCGGCCGGTCCACAACCCGCGATCAAAACATCAACCTTTTCGGGGATGGATGCGGGGTGGTCGTGGTGATCGGGGCGACCGGGGCGACCGAACGCAGCCGGTTTGATATCCGGGTCACCCGGACGAAATCCATCAACGTAGTATTGCATTGTCCCCTCCTCCGCAGGTTCACATAAATTTAATAACTGTACTTACTATTTCCTGTCAACAAAGATATGTACACTCACTAATTGCCGCGGTAATTCTGGAATAAGTGACGGCGTAAAGTGATTTCGGAGGTTTTGCGTGAGTATTTACGGAATGGCGGGCCACCTCATCCGCAGGCTCAATCAGATTTCAACCCACGTGTTCTCGGTCCGGATGCAGGAGGCCGGGATTGACCTTACATCCGTTCAGTTCGCAGCACTTGAAACAATTCGCGCCGAACCCGGCATTGATCAGGCCACAGTCGCGGCGAAAATCGCCTATGACCGCGCAACAATCGGCGGGGTCATCGACCGGCTGGAGCAGAAAAACTATGTCAAACGCTCGGTCAGTCAACGTGACAGACGCGCGCGAGAGGTCACCTTATCCGAAAAAGGAAAAGACATCCTTGCGGCGGCTATGCCAGTCGTAATTGACCTGCAAAACGAGATCCTCGGAGGGCTAACTCCGAATGAACGCGAAACGTTCCTGAAGCTCGCAGGCAAGGCAGTTGATGCTGTCACCGACGATAACACACGGCCTTGAATTTCATGACGGACGCTGGTTCAATTGAAACAAGGAAAGCAAATCCACCGTTTTTGAGCTTTAGTTTCCGAAACCAGAAACTTAAATCTAAGAAATCTCAATTTACCTTTGAGCCAACCGAGGGCAATGTAATCCTGAGAGGATAAATTGCGTCCGCGCATGACCTGTCTGATGCGTAGCGTTTCGACGAAAAGGTTCACATGTGTGAACATTCTGTTTTCCGAAAAGGACCTGAAACCAAACACTGAAAAAGTGGATATAACTCGTTATAAAACATAACTAATATGAGCAATCATGAACAGGGGATGATACTCATAGGTCATCTAGGGAGGAGACCATGACCAACTTGCGCAGAACCATACTCAAATCTGCAGTGGCGGCGATTGCTTTCGGTGCCATGTCAACCACTGCCATCGCGGCCGAAGTGACACTGCGGATGCACCAATTCCTGCCGGCACAAGCCAACGTACCCAAGAACGTTCTGGATGTCTGGGCCGACAAGGTCGAAGCGGATTCGGATGGCCGGATCGAAATTCAAAGGTTTCCGTCCATGCAGCTTGGGGGCAAACCCCCCGAACTGATCGACCAAGCCATTGATGGTGTGGCAGACATTGTCTGGACTGTGTCCGGATATACACCAGGCCGCTTTCCTCGAACCGAGGTGTTCGAACTGCCGTTCACCATGACTAATGCCGAAGCCGTCTCACGCGCCTATTGGGATCTGGCCGAAGAAACCATGATGGACGATGACTTCAAGCAGTTCAAAGTACTCGGGCTCTGGGTGCACGGCCCCGGTTTGATCCATTCAAAGGAACCGATCGAAAGCATCGAGGATCTGAACGGCGTAAAGCTGCGCGCACCGACACGCGTAACCAACGGCCTTTTCAGCTCGCTTGGAGCAACCCCGGTTGGCATGCCTGTTCCTGCGGTGCCTGAAGCGCTGTCCAAAGGCGTGATCGACGCCACCGTGATTCCCTGGGAAGTGACCGGCGCCCTGAAGGTCAACGAGCTGGTCGGAAACCACACGACCTTTGGCGACGACACGCTATACACCACCACTTTCATCTTCGCGATGAACAAGGACCGCTGGGATGCACTGCCGGATGATCTGAAGGCCGTCATCGACGCCAACTCGGGTGCTGAATTCTCGGCCTTCGCAGGCAAGCAGATGCAGGCCGATGACGACGGGCCTCACAAGCAGGCGATGGAACGCGGCAACAACATCATCACGCTGAGTCCGGAACAGGTCGCGGAATGGAAGGCAGCATCACAGCCGACCACTGACGCCTGGATCGCCGAGATGGATGAAAAAGGTCTGGATGGAACCGGCTTGCGCGCCCGCGCGCTCGAACTGATTTCGCAATACTCCGGCAACTGATCCGGTCGCTCTTCCGGCGCTATTTCCCGCCGGGAGAGCAATCCCTTTGGAGTTGATCATGCAGAAACTGGTAGAGCGCATCGCGCGCTTCATGGCCGTTCTCGGCGGTGTGGTTCTGACTGCGCTGGTCCTGCTGACCTGTGTCAGCGTGCTGGGGCGCGGCCTGAATACGCTGGGCCACTCGGACGTTATGACGTCACTGTCGGAAGCAGCGGCAAATGCGCTGATTGCATCGGGCGTCGGGCCGGTGAATGGCGATTTTGAACTGGTCGAAGCCGGCATTGCATTCGCCATATTCTCGTTCCTGCCGATCTGCCAGCTCTATGGCTCTCACGCCACAGTCGACGTATTCACCAACACGCTTCCGGCAAAGGCGAACAAAGTGATAATCACATTCTGGGAAATCGTCCTGTCGCTTGTCATTCTTTTGATCACGTGGCGCTTGTTTGTCGGCATGCAAAACAAGCTGGACTATAGTGAAACGACCTTTCTGCTGCAATTTCCGGTTTGGTGGGCCTATGGGCTAAGCTTTGTTGCCGCCCTTGTCGCATCACTTGTTGCTGTCTATTGCGCCGTCGCGCAGGTCATCGAGCTTGTCACCGGGCGTCACATCCTGCCCTACCGCGGGGAGGCCGCACATTGACCATGCTCGAACTTGGCTACGTGTCCTTTCCCGTACTTCTGATCATGATCTTTCTGCGCGCACCGATTGGCCTTGCCATGTTGCTGTGCGGGATTGGCGGGCTGTATTTTGCCATGGGTGGCACCAGCATGTTCATGGCCAAGCTCAAAACCGAAACCTACTCAACCTTTTCCAGCTATTCGCTGACGATCATTCCGATGTTCCTGCTGATGGGGCAGTTCGCGACATTGTCGGGCATGTCTTCAGCCTTGTTCAAAGCTGCTGAAAGCTGGCTGGGCCACCGCAAAGGGGGCGTCGCCATGGCGGCAGTCGGCGCTTGTGCCGGATTTGGCGCAATCTGCGGGTCCTCCCTTGCCACTGCCGCAACGATGAGCCGTGTCGCGCTGCCCGAACTGCGCCGCTACGGCTATTCCGGCGGGTTTTCAACCGCAACGCTTGCTGCTGGCGGCACATTGGGCATTCTGATCCCGCCTTCGGTGATCCTTGTGATCTATGCGATCCTGACGGAACAGAATATCGCCAAGCTGTTTCTCGCGGCCTTTGTCCCCGGCATTCTGGCAGCGCTCGGCTATATCATCACGATTTCGATCTATGTGCGCATGTATCCTGACGCCGCGGGCACCCGCGAAGCGATCCCATATCCTGAACGCGTTCGGGCACTGCTGGATGTCTGGCCTGTCCTTCTGGTTTTTGGCCTTGTTGTCGGTGGCATCTATCTTGGCTGGTTCACCCCAACCGAAGGCGCAGCCGTGGGGGCGGCGGGAACCGGGCTGATTGCTCTGATCTCGGGCAATCTGAACTGGCAGGTCTTCGTCGAAAGCATCATTGCAACGGCCTCAAGCACGGCGATGATCTTCTTCATCGTGTTGGGCGCAGGGCTGTATAACAGTTTCCTAGCGCTCACTCAGGTACCGCAGGAACTGTCTGGCTGGGTCGTTGGACTTGGGCTCAGCCCGTGGATGGTGTTGTGCCTGATCCTGGTGTTCTACCTGATCTTTGGATGTCTGATGGACAGCCTGTCAATGATCCTGCTGACTATCCCGATCTTCTTTCCGGTCATCAGCGCAATGGATTTCGGCATGAGCCCTGAACATGTGGCCATCTGGTTCGGTATTCTGGTTCTGATCGTTGTCGAGGTCGGGCTGATCACCCCTCCGGTCGGGATGAACCTGTTCATTATCAACGCTATGGATCGTTCAACCCCGATGACCCAAACTTACAAGGCAGTGATGTGGTTCGTCACCTCTGACATCATTCGGGTCATTATCCTGGTGCTGTTTCCGGCCATTACCCTGTTCCTGATCCCCTAACTTAAACACCTTCAGCGGTTCGGGGCGGGCACATCCGAAAATAGATATGAGACACAACAATGATTGAACATATTAAAATGGAGAGGGTACGATGCAGTTAAGTGGATGCGTCGCCCTGGTCACCGGCGGCGGAAGCGGGCTGGGTGCTGCAACGGCTAGGCATTTCGCCGCCAGCGGAGCAAAGGTTGCCGTTTTGGATTTCAATGCTGAAGGTGCGAAGGCAGTTGCTGACGAAATTGGTGGTCTTGCCCTGCAAGCCGATGTCAGTGACGAGGCCGCCGTCAGTGCCGCGTTTGAGACGGCAATAGCCCATTTCGGGTCGGCACCCAGAATCGCTGTCAGTTGTGCGGGCGTCGGCATGGCGGCCAGGATCGTCGGGCGCGAAGGCAAGCTGTCATTCGACGTGTTCGAGAAAACTCTGCGGGTGAACCTTTTTGGCACCTACAACGTCATGAGCCACGCGGCGAGACACATGGCCGGTCTCGACCCGTTGGCTGACGGTGAACGCGGTGTGATCATCAACACGGCGTCGGTTGCGTGGCAGGACGGTCAATTGGGTCAAGCCGCTTATGCCGCATCCAAAGGGGCAATCGCCTCGATGTGCCTGCCTGCCGCACGGGAGCTCGCGCAGTCGGGGATTCGGGTGATGGCCATCGCACCTGGCCTGTTCCACACGCCAATGATGGAAGGCTTGCCGGAAGAGGTCAGTGCCAAGATCACTGCGAACATTCCCTTCCCGGCCCGCCTTGGCGAAGCGCGTGAGTTCGCAATGCTCGCCGAACAGATCGTTGAAAACCCGTTTTTGAATGGCACCACTATTCGACTTGATGGCGCCGTTCGTCTGCCGCCCCGGTAAGGAGTTCCCCATGGACAGCCAAATCCTGAACATTGAGGTCAACGGATCCATCGCGACCCTGACCATGAACCGCCCTGACAAGCGAAACGCGATGTGCGAGGAACTGTTAGGCGCGCTGGATGATTTCTTTTCAGCTCCACCCAAGAACGTGCGCGTGGTGATCCTGACCGGAACTGAAGGGCACTATTGTTCCGGATTGGACCTGTCCGAGCATGTTCATCGTACGGCCGAGGAAAACCTGCACCATTCCCGCCACTGGCACAGTGTCATGGACAAGATCCAGTTGGGTGGGCTTGCGGTTGTCTCGGCCATGTTTGGCGCCGTGATCGGCGGCGGGCTGGAGCTTGCAGCGGCAACACATGTTCGCATCGCTGAACCTTCGACGATCTTTCAGCTTCCCGAAGGCCGGCGCGGAATATTTGTCGGTGGCGGTGCGACCGCGCGGGTCGGTCGCCTGCTGGGGGCCGATCGGATGACCGAGATGATGTTGACCGGCCGCAAATATGGTGCCGATGAAGGGGTATCGCTGGGGCTTGCACATTATAGCGTGGGTGAAGGCGAGGCTTTGGCGCTGGCCCAAAAGCTGGCAGGTAAGATTTCCCGAAACGCGCCACTGTCAAACTATCTGATGATTCAGGCGGTCGCGCGGATCAATGAAATGTCGCAGAACGACGGACTGTTTACTGAATCGCTGGCCGCGGCCCTGTCGCAAACAACACCAGATGCGCAGGAAGGACTGCGGGCCTTTCTTGAAAAGCGCGCCCCGAACTTCAGGTGAACACATGAAAAGGAAACATGAACACACGCCAGAAGACGGCGCGCCTAACACGATCAGCGATGCCACGCTGCGGGGGTTTGTCGGGTATCGCATGAAACGGGCCTTCAATGTGGTGCAGGAAGACCTGACAACAACTCTGCGTCCCTTTGGTCTGCGAATGCTGACTTATACGGCACTGGTTCTCATCGTCGATAACCCCGGTTTGCGGCAGTCCCAACTGGCTGACGCAATGGATATCGAGCGCCCGAACCTTGTCGTCATCATTGACGAGCTGGAGCGCAGGGAACTGATCGTCCGCGACCGGGTACCGACCGACCGGCGCGCCTATGCGCTAAGGACGACACTGGCGGGCAGGCAATTATATGAAAAGGCCGTCGCCGCGGTTACCGCCCACGAAGGCAAGCTGCTGGCCTGTTTGGATGACGCAACCATCACCACCGTTTTCGATGCCCTCAGGACGATCGAAAAAGCGAGGAAAAGGGGCTGATCATGCAACGCACATCGGAATACCTGGTGCATTCTGTTTCGCGCGAAGATCGGGCCGACGGTTCCATCCTGCTGAAATCAAACCACACTCTTGGTCCTGTCGTCGACAAAACCGGTGTCTGGCTGCACGCCTGGGCCTCGGACGCGCCTGACCGCACGTTCATTGCTGAACGCAGCGGCGCAGGATGGCGCAAGGAAAGCTATGCGACCACGCTTGAAAAGGTGCGGGCAATCGCAAGCTCGCTATTGGCGCGTGGGATGGGGCCTGACACACCGATCCTGATCATGAGCGGCAACGGCTTGGATCATGGTCTGCTGAGCCTGGCTGCTCAGTACATTGGCGTACCGACTGCGCCCGTAGCCGAACAATACGCCTTGATCCACGGTGCACATGGCCGCCTGCGCCATGCCATCGAACTGGTGCGCCCGAAGATGGCCTATGTCGTCGATGCGGATCAATACCGAGAGGCGCTGGAACTGGATGCGCTTCAAGGGGTCGAAATCGTAGCCAGCCGACAAGGCAGGAACAGTCAGGTCACAGCGTTCGACGAACTTCTCAAAGGGGATGTCAGTGTCGATCTGGAGGCAGCCTATGAACTGGTTGGCCCCGATTCCGTCGCCAAGATCCTAATGACCAGCGGTTCAACCTCGGCCCCGAAGGGGGTCATCACGACCCAACGCATGATGTGCGTGAACCAGACCATGCTGGCCGACGGGTTGCCATTTCTGCGCACGCGTCCGCCCCGTGTGGTCGATTGGCTGCCATGGAACCACGTCTTTGGCGGATCTCATAACTTCAACATGATGCTCGCCAACGGCGGAAGCTTCTACATCGACGACGGCAAACCGGTAGCCGGTCTGTTTGAGAGGACGCTGGAAAACCTGTCCATGGTCACCGGCACGCTCAGCTTCAATGTCCCCGTAGGTTACAGCATGCTGCTGGGCGCATTGCAGCGGGATGGCGATTTGCGTCGGCGGTTTTTCGAAGAACTTGATCTGATCTTTTATGCGGGCGCTTCACTGCCACAGGACATCTGGTCTGGATTTGAACAGATGGCGCTGGATGTCAAAGGTGAGATACCGCTGATGACCTCGTCCTGGGGGCTGACCGAGACAGCGCCCGCCACAATGATGCAGTCCGAGCCCATTGACCGTTCTGGGGTTGTTGGCGTTCCGATGAACGGCGTGACACTCAAGCTGATACCGGATGAAGACATGCGATGCGAAATGCGCATCAAAGGGCCAAACGTGATGCCCGGGTACTTCAACGAACCGGAGAAGACAGTCAGCGTTTTCGATGAAGAAGGGTTTTTCATTACCGGCGACGCCATGCGGTTCATCGACCCGAAGGACGTAAACAAAGGTATGAAATTCGACGGCCGGATATCCGAGGACTTCAAATTGTTGACCGGAACATGGGTGCGGGCCGCGCAATTGAGGATGGACTTGTTGACCTGTCTTGCGCCTCTTGCCTCAGATCTGGTCATTACAGGTGCCGACAGAAATGAGATCGGCGTCATGGTCTTTCCCGATGTCGCCGAGCTGAAGCGGGAAGGATTTGACCTGAACGACGACAGTGGCGCCTACTGCTGCAAATTGCTGCAAGGCGAAATTCACCGCCGCCTGGCAGAGCGCGCCCGCGAGCTATCGGGCAGTTCCACACGGGTCGGGCGCGCCATTGTCCTTAGCGAGCCTGCCTCGATGCCCGAGGGCGAAATGACCGCCAAGGGGAACCTCAATTTCCGCAAGATACTGACACGCCGGCAAAATTTACTTGAGCGTCTTTATGACGACGCCGATCCGGCAATCATAAAGATCTGAGAAAGGAACGAACAGATGGTCGATATCTCCAAGGTTCGCGCAATCGACATTCACACCCACGCTGAAGAACCCTGCGGGTGCCACTCGGATGACGGCTATGACTACCTGCAGGCAACCATGGCCAACTACTTTGGCGCGCCGTGGAGCCATCCGCCTACGGTTCCCGAAACTGCACAGCACTATCGCGAGCAAAACATAGCCGCGGTGATCTTCCCGGTCGATGCCGAGCGGGAAACCGGCTATCGGCGCTACAAGAACGAAGAAGTTGCCGCATTGGCGGCGGAAAATGACGACGTGCTGATCCCGTTTGCGTCAATTGATCCGCACAAGGGCAAGATGGGCGCACGCGAGGCGCGCCGCCTGATCCGCGAATTTGGTATCAAAGGGTTCAAGTTTCATCCGACGATGCAGGGGTTCTACCCCAATGACCGCATGGCTTATGACCTTTACGAAGCAATCGCCGAGGAAGGCTGCATCGCCCTGTTTCACACTGGTCAGACCGGTGTCGGTTCGGGCATGCGGGGTGGTAACGGAATGCGGCTTAAATACTCGAACCCGATGTTCATGGATGACGTCGCCGTCGATTTTCCGGATATGAAGATCATCCTCGCGCATCCGTCATTTCCCTGGCAGGAAGAGGCGCTGTCCGTGGCGCAGCACAAGCCCAACGTCTATATCGACCTGTCCGGTTGGTCACCAAAGTACTTCCCCGAGATTCTAGTGAAATACTGCAACTCGATCCTCAAGAAAAAGGTCCTGTTTGGGTCCGACTGGCCAATGATCACTCCAGAACGCTGGCTGTCGGATTTCGAGAAGATCAATATCAAGGACGAACTGCGCCCGGACATCATCAAAGGCAATGCCGCGCGCCTGCTGGGACTGACCCCGTGATGCTGCCCCCTGCCCCATCACTGCCCTACCCAGTCACTTTGAACTTCGACTGTGCCGAACCGCCAGAACCGGGCCGCGTCGTGGTCGTCGAAGTCACCAGCTATCGGGTGACATGATCATGAAGCCATTCGAAGCCCCACTTGCGGACATCTTATTCACGTTGAACCACGTAGTCCGGGCCACCGATCTTCCAGATTGGGACGCTGACCTAGCTGGTGAGATCGGCGAACATTTTGCCGCCTTCGCACAAGGTGAAATTGCCCCGCTGGACGAGCCGGGAGACAGGCAGGGATGCTCGCTGGAAAACGGTCGCGTATCCATGCCTGCCGGCTTTGCCCAAGTTTATGCAACGTATTCGGAACAGGGCTGGCCCTCGCTCACCGTGCCTGGAGAATATGGCGGTCAAGGGCTTGGTGCCCTGATACTGGCCATAACGTCCGAGGTGTTTTCGGGCGCAAACCACAGCCTTCAGATGGTTACTGGGTTGGTTCCGGGCGCGGTGCGTACCTTGTTGCGCTTTGGCACGAAAGATCAGCAGTCCCGGTACATTCCCTCTCTGGCCTCGGGTGAAACTCTGGCCACCATGTGCCTGACCGAACCCGGGGCCGGGTCTGACCTTTCGCGCGTGCGCTGCTGGGCGGAACCTGCTGAAGATGGCTGGAAGATCACGGGAGAAAAAATCTTTATCTCTGGCGGTGACCAGGACATGAGCGATCACATCCTGCATCTTGTGCTTGCGCGCACGTCCGATGAAGGCGTCAGAGGTTTATCGCTGTTTCTATGCCCCAGCACCTGCACTGACGGCAGCCGTAACCACGTTACCGTAACGCGCATCGAGGAAAAGATGGGCCTGCATGCCTCACCCACGTGCCAGCTGGCATTTGATGGTGCCAAAGCTGAACTGATCGGGGCCGAGGGTGAAGGTCTGATGGCCATGTTCACCATGATGAACCACGCCCGGCTTGATGTCGCCCTACAGGGCGTCGCGCACGCCGCGCGGGCCTATGACATTGCCAGTACTTTTGCCAGTGAAAGGGTGCAGGGACGCAATGCCGACGGTCAACCGGCAACACTGGATCAACATGCCGACATCCGCCGTATGCTGGATCAAATCGACTGGCTGGCAATCAGCAGCCGCAGTCTTGCACATCTTGCATTTGTCACCATGGAACGGGGTACATCGCCTGACCTAGTCGATTTTCTGACCCCGGTTGCTAAGGTCTATTGCACCGAAGCCGGTATCAAGGCCGCCGAATTGGGTATGCAGGTACTGGGCGGCTATGGCTATTTGCGCGAATACCGGCTGGAGCAGACCTATCGCGATGCCCGAATTACCTCGATCTATGAAGGGGCCAACGGCATACATGCGCGTATGCTGGCAACACGTCTTTCCGCAGAGCCTGCGGGCGACGCCTTTGCCGAATTTGTTGCGCATGAAGCCGAGCATTGGACATGCGATGCGATCTCGGACGCACTGGACAATTGGCAATCCGCTCGCAGAAAGCTGAAACAGGGTGACAGCGCGGCGATGGCGCATGGGTTCATGCAAACGACGATTGATACCGCTCTGACTTGTCTGCGGGTGCGGCTGCGCAACGCCGCAAGCCTTCATCCATCCCCGGAACGGATCAAACGCATTTGCGGTTGAGGCTGGATCCAAGCGCGCAGATTATCGACAACCGATACCCGCCACCAATCGGACTGAAAGGAACGTAACATGACAGATCCAAAAGTGCTGATCGCGGGTGGTGGTATTGCCGGGTTGTCGCTGGCACTGACACTGCATCAGATTGGCATCGACTGCACTGTCTTTGAAAGCGTTCGGCACCCGCGCCCGCTGGGTGTCGGAATAAACCTGCAACCCAACGCTGTGCGCGAGTTGTACGATCTGGGTTTCACGGCTCAGGATCTGAATAAGTTCGGCGTCCCTGCGCAGGAATGGGCGCTTGTTGGTTTGAATGGGCACGAGATTTACGCGGAACCGCGCGGAACTTTCGCTGGTTACAATTGGCCGCAATACGCGGTGCATCGCGGCGCGTTTCACATGGCGCTTTACCAGCGGTTTGTCGAACGCGCAGGCCCGGATGCCGTACGCCTTGGTGCTCGGGCCACGGGATACCAGACCAATGCGGATGAGACGGTTACAGTGCGGTTGCAAACTGACCAGGGGGACGTCCGCGAAACCGGTGCCATTCTAATCGGCGCCGACGGTATCCATTCAGCCATCCGAAACCAGATGCATCCAAGCCAACCTCCGATCCATTGGGGAGGCGCCGTCATGTGGCGCGGCACAACTTTGGCAAAGCCCGTGCGCACGGGTTCTTCCTTTGTCGGACTGGGTACGCATAAGAAACGAATGGTGATCTACCCGATCTCACACCCCGATCTCGGAACCGGCATGGCGCTGATAAACTGGATTGCCGAAGTCACCTACGATGACCCGGACGCGCATGCGGCAACCGGGTGGTTCCGGCAGGTCGAGGCCAAGGATTTCTCGCACCACTTTGACGGATGGACCTATGACTGGCTGGATGTTCCTGCCCTGATCCGCGGTGCGGATGTGACATATGAAAACCCGATGATCGACCGCGATCCGGTTGAAACGTGGGTTGACGGGCCGGTTGCCCTGATCGGAGACGCCGCACACCCGATGTACCCTACCGGTTCGAATGGGGCCAGCCAGGCGATCATGGACGCCCGCATATTGGGGGCCAGCTTGCTCAAGCATGGCGTGGGCTCAACCGCGCTGGTGGCCTATGATGACACGCTGTGCGGTCCGGTGTCAGACCTTATCCTTCGCAATCGGGGTGCCGGGCCTTTTGGCCTGTTGAATTTGGTCAATGACCGCTGTGGCGGTGTGTTCGACGATATTGAAACAGTCATTCCCTTGGCTGAAAGGGCCAGTTTCATGGCCAAATACAAAGCTGCCGCAGGTTTTGCGCGCGACGCCCTGAACAGCGCACAGCCAACGATTGCGCCCGGCTCGCAGCTGGCTTGGCAGGCGTGATGGAAAAGCTATCGGTGGATTGAGCACCTGCGCCCATTTCAACAGCGTTTAGCCGGTCCTGTGTATCGCCCGTAAAATCATGCGCTGCCGTGAGTGATTTCGCGGCATACCAGCGTGTCCCACCGAAATTTCGTTTGTGGCGAAACGACCAACAGCTAATCGGAAAGAACGCACCGGATCAGACCTGTCTGAACGCCAGACACGTTTTGATAGAAGGAAATTGATTTCATTGCACCGCCTTCTCATGTTCAATTGCACGCAAGGCGACAGGGCCATTGAAAGGACTGAATATGCAGGATCATGGATATGCGTCAGGTCGACTGAACCTACCATTCGTCGGAATATCAACCTTTGGAAAATCTCCGTATGTCGAGGATTGGGACAATATTGATGCGGATGTTTGCATCCTTGGTGCGCCATTTGATTTCGGCACGCAATGGCGCGCCGGAGCAAGGTTCGGCCCTCGGGCCGTGCGTGAAGCTTCGACCCTGTTCAGTTTTGGACATGCCGGTGCCTATGACCACGAAGACGACGCAACCTATCTGGACAGTTCAGTACGTATTGTGGATTTGGGGGATGCGGATATCGTCCACACAAAGACCGAGGCCAGCCACGAAAACATCGCCTATGGTGTTCGCAAAATCCTGACCGCAGGGGCGCTGCCGCTTGTGATCGGCGGCGATCACTCTATCAACATTCCCTGCATTTCCGCGTTTGAAGATGATTGTGCGCAAAATGGCCCGATCCACGTGGTTCAAATCGATGCGCATCTGGATTTCGTGGACGAGCGTCACGGTGTCACCAATGGCCACGGCAACCCCATGCGACGGGCGATCGAAAAAGACTATGTCTCGGGGATGACCCAGTTGGGTATTCGAAACGTCTCGTCAACCGCCAAGGAAGGATACGAGGACGCGCGCGCACGTGGGTCAGACATCTTGTCCGTGCGTCAGGTGAGAAAGCTGGGAACCGAGGCTGTTCTTGAGCGAATTCCCGAAGGTGCTCGGTACTATGTGACAATAGATATTGACGCCTTTTGCCCTTCCATCGCAGCAGGGACCGGGACGCCAAGCCATGGGGGGTTTTTGTATCATGACGTTCTGGAAATCCTTCAGGGCCTCGCCAAGCGCGGCAATGTCGTCGGCATCGACCTTGTCGAAGTGGCACCAGCCTATGACCCCAGCGAAAGCACGCAGATTCTGGCCGCGCAGCTATTGTTGAATTTCCTGGGTTTTATCTTTCACGAACGCGCCGGTCGCGAGAGATGAAGGGGGAGCGTTTGCTCCCCCCTCTTTGTATCAGGCATCGATAATGTTGTGGCCAGGCCCATATGGGAAGCCGGTGATGTTCTCGGCACCGTCTTCGCCAACCACCAGAATATCATGCTCGCGGTAGCCCCCTGCACCGGGTTGCCCTTCGGGGATCCACAGCATGGGCTCGATTGAAACGACCATGCCAGGTTCCAACACGGTGTCGATATCCTCTCGCAATTCCAGACCGGCCTCGCGCCCGTAATAATGGCTGAGGATGCCGAAAGAATGGCCATACCCGAACGAGCGGTATTGCAGCAGCCCCTCATCGGCAAAGAAACGGTTGATCTCGGCAGTGATGCCTGAACAGGTCGCACCGGGTTTGATCAGGCTCAGACCCAGTTCATGGGCCGCCACATTGGCCTTCCACAGGCGCAGGCTGTCGGCGTCCGGCTCGCCCAGAAACAGGGTACGTTCCAGCGCAGTGTAATAGCCTGAGATCATCGGGAAAGTGTTCAGCGACAGGATATCGCCTTTTTGCAGGGCGCGTTTTGTCACCGGGTTATGCGCGCCATCGGTGTTCAGCCCGGACTGGAACCAAACCCAGGTGTCGCGATATTCGGCATCTGGATAGGCGCGCGCGATTTCCTCTTCCATTGCGTCTCGGCCCGCCATGGCAATCTCGATCTCTGTCGCGCCTTCACGAATGGCCGCATGGATCGCCGACCCGCCAACATCCGCGGTGCGTGCGCCACCCTTGATCAATTCAATCTCTTCGGCGGACTTGACCATGCGCGCGGTCATTGTATCCGGCGCGATATCAACCAGCTCGGGGGTACCCAGCATCCGCAGGGCAGTGTCGCGGGCGGCCAGCGTCATGTGGTCGCCTTCAATGCCGATGCGCTTGGCGTTGCCGATCAGGCTTGCAACCGCACGCCAATAATTGTCGCGCTTCCAGTCAGTATAAATCACGTTGTCTTCGACCGACCGACGCCACGGTTGCCCGGCGTCGATGTTGGCCGAAACGGTGGTGCAGGCCTCTTGAGTGACCACGCAGCCATACGGACGGCCAAAGGAACAATACAGAAAGCCCGAGTAGTAGGCGATATTCTGCATCGATGTCAGCAGAACCGCAGGGATATCACGTGCGGCCATGATGCTGCGAAGCTTGCTGAGACGGCGATCATATTCACCCTTGCTGAACGGCAAAGGCGCTTTGTCACCATTGTGGCAGGTAAAGAATTCGGGTCGTTTTGTTGTGTCGGTCATCACTTGGTCTCTCAACTTTGCCGGGCGACAAATCCCGGCCACATGTCCCGGCGTTCAGGACAGGCGGTCTCGGGGTCCGAGAGCCGATCACCCCCTTACGTGCCGCGACGCCATCGCAGCGAGGATGAACAGGGAAATCGTTAGATCAGACGATACGATCCGTCAAGCGGGGGAAAGCCCCCGCAGGCGTTCCGAACGACGCCGCAGCAATTCAACCGTGGTCAGCAGCGCAATCGACAGAACCACAAGGATTGTCGCAACCGCCAGAATGGTCGGGCTGATCTGTTCCCGCAGGCCGGTGAACATCTGCCACGGCAAAGTCTTCTGACTGGCTGAGCCCACAAACAGAACCACCACAACTTCGTCGAACGAGGTGATGAAGGCGAACAGACCACCCGAGATCACACCCGGCAGAATCAGTGGCATCTGGATCTTGAAGAAGGTACGTACCGGCCCTGCCCCCATGTTCGCAGCAGCACGCGTTAGTGAGCGATCAAAGCTCACAAGCGTGGCGGTCACAGTGATGATCACGAATGGGATACCCAGAACGGCGTGCGCCAGGATGACTTTCAGATAGCCCACAAAGTTCTTGTTCATGCCCAACGTCCCTTCAAGGAACCGACCGATATCGCTGTAGAAGAAGAACATGCCGGTGGCCGAGATGATCAGCGGAACGATCATCGGCGAAATGAGGATTCCCATGATAGCACGGCGACCGGGGACGTGGCTCTGGCTGAGGCCAATGGCCGCCAGAGTACCAAGCGAGACCGAGATGACTGTGGCAATCGGGGCAATGATCAGCGAGTTTTTGAAGCTGCGTTGCCATTCATTGTTGGTGAAGAAATCACGGTAGTGCTTCAGCGAATACCCTTCAGGGTCAAGCCGCAACATCTCGGGCGTGAAGGTGAAAAAGTCTTGTGCGTTGAACGACAGCGGCAAGACCACAAGGATCGGTGTAATCAGGAAGACAAAGATCGCACCGCAGATCACCCGAAACAGGTAGTGGTAAAAAACTTGCTGCGCGGTCAGGTATGGCAGCAGCTTGCGCCGGTATCGCCCTTCGTACAGCCAGTAGGTAAACCAAATAAAGAACCAGCCGCCCAGCAGGCCAAGAACGCCTCCCATAAGACCTGACAACAGGAAGCCTGCGATGCCAAAGCCGAGGATATTGATCCAGCGGGCCAACTGCTCATTCTTTAGAATGTTGATGTAAATCCATGCCAGACCGGCAATCACGATGGCGCCGCCCACGATCCCCAGCAGGACCGAGCCGTTTCCGGCGCCGACAAAGATACCAGCGAATGCCCCGGCCAGTGCGACGCTGGGCAGAACCATGGACAGAGGTTTGCGGGATATCGGGGTAAGTGCGGCCATCTTGATTATCCCAACTTCACGTTATCAATGCCCACGATCTTGTCGTAGACCCAGTAGAGCAGCAGAACGACCGCCAACAATATCGTTCCCAGCGCCGCCGCCAGTCCCCAGTTCAGTGAAGACGAGATGTGATAGGCGATCCGGTTTGAGATGAAGACACCTTTGGTACCACCCACAATTTCAGGCGTGATGTAGTAGCCAATCGCCAGAATGAACACGAGGATGGAACCAGCGCCGATGCCCGGAATGGATTGCGGGAAATAAATGCGCCAGAAGGTCGTCCAGTTCGTCGCCCCCATGGATTTCGCAGCGCGTGTATAAGTTTCCGGAATGGTCTGCATCACTGAATACATGGGTAGGATCATGAATGGCAGCAGGATATGCGTCATCGCTGTGATCGTACCGATCTGGTTGTTGATGATCACCAGCCGTGCATCGTCGGCTACTAACCCCAGCCAGACCAGCGTTTCGTTGATGACGCCTTGCTGTTGCAGCATGACTTTCCAGGCTGATGTTCGGACCAGCAGCGACGTCCAGAACGGCAAGAGCACAAGGATCATCAACAGGTTCGACACCCGCATCGGCAAGGTGGCCAGCAGGTAGCTGACCGGATACGCCAGAAGAATACAGGCGCCGGTAATAACCAGTGACATGAACAGGGTCCGGCCAAACAACTTGATCAGGATCTGCTTGTCTTCAGGCTGAGATTGCGCGCCGTCAGGGGTTCTGCGCATATCCACTGCATTCAGAAAATACCCGTTGGTGATCTTTGGCGAATGGGTTTTGATCACGCGCCACGTTTGTGGATCGCCCCATCCGTCGTGAATATCTACTAGTTGCTCTTTGAACGGACCATCCGTTTCAGGATCCAGTTTCTTGATCTGACGACCTGACTTGCGGAACATCGAAGACATACCGGTTTCTTCGTAGTTCAAACGCGAACCAAGCCGTGTGTGCTCTTTGTTGTCAATCGCAACAATCATATCCCGGACAAATGCGTTATACACATCTTCGCCCGGCAATTCGCCAGACTGCTCGTCCCAATTTTGAAGCGCCTCGACAGTTAGAGGCAGTGTTTCCGAAACGATGCTGTTCTCGACCGATCGGAAAAGCATCGCCGCGATCGGCACAATAAAGGAAAACAGCACGAACAAAAGCAAAGGGGCGATCAGAAGAAGGGCGCGCAGCTTTTGCCGCCGCAGCGAGCGTGCCAGCGATAGTTTGAGCGGCGTTCCGTCCGCTGCCAGCATGGGTCCGGCGTTTTGGCTTGCGTCAGTCATTCGAGCCCCTCGGGTATGTCTTGGTTCAGGGGCGGCGCACCGCCCCCGACTGTGTCATGAAATCAATCGCTTACTGCGCCAGCCATGCCTGGAACTTGGCGTCGATATCGTCGCGGTAATCCGCCCAGAATTCGTAGTTATACAGGAACGTGTTCTTGGCGTTTTCCGGATCGGTCGGCATATGCGGTGCCATATCGATACCCAGATCGGCGTGCTGACCCACAAGTGGAGCTGACGAAGCGCGGGCCGGACCGTACGAGATGTACTTGGCCTGATCCGCCAGACGCTGAGTGTCGGTTGCGAACATGATATAGTCCAAAGCGCGCTGCTTGCGCTCATCGCTCAGTCCGGCAGGGATGATCCAACCGTCCAGATCGAACACCTGCGCGTCCCACAGCATTGCAACCGGCTGTTTCTGCTCTTCGATCACACTGAACAGACGACCGTTATAGGTCGAACCCATGACAACTTCGCCGTCAGCCAGCAACTGAGGCGTGTCCGCACCGGCGGACCACCAGACAACGCTGTCTTTGATGGTGTCCAGCTTGGCCAAAGCCTGATCCTGACCTTCCGAAGTCGCCAGAACGTCATAGACATCATCCTTCGCGACGCCGTCACACAGCAGCGCCCATTCCATATTATTAATGGGGCGCTTTTCCAGCGAACGCTTGCCCGGATATGCCTCCAGGTCGAACACTGCACAGACGTCGGTTGGTGGGGTGTCACCTACCAGATCGGTGCGGTAGCCGAATGTGGTCGAATAGACGATCTGCGGAATAAAGCAATCGCTGACTAACAGTTCCCCGAAATCTTCAGAAGCCGGCGTGCCATCCGGAGCCGGAGCCAATTGGCTGTCAAAATCGATTTCAAGCGCCAGACCTTCGTCGCAAAGCCGGATTGCGTCAGCGGCCACAACATCCACTACATCCCATGTGATGTTGCCCGCTTCATTCATCGCGCGCAGTTTGGCGACGGCCTCGTTCGAGCTGTCATCGTTCAGAATCGTGATGCCGGTCTTTTCCGAATAGGGCTCGTGATACGCCTTCAACTGCGACTTTGAATAGGCACCGCCCCAGGAAACGATAGTCATCTCCTCGGCTGAAACAGTGCCCGCAGCCGTCGCAATTGCAGCCGCAGTGAGCATGATCTTGGTTGGTTTCATGTGTTACTCCCAGTTCATCCCGTTTTATGTGGTGGTCAGCCGATGCACGGGTTTTCACCGGCCGGTCCCTCAGCTTAACCGCGCTTGTCCCGCGCGGTTTGGTCTATGCGTCGAGCGCACGACAATCCTGTGCCAGCCAGCCGATCTCGATCTCCTGACCCGGGGTCAGGCGTACGGCATCAGGCGCATTTCGAGTTTTGGCGATGAATTCGTTGTTTCCGGCAACGGACATGCGGAACCGAAATACGTCGCCCATGTAAATGAATTCTTCGACCCTTGCTTTCAAAGTATGCGCGTCGGCGTGCAGGCGGTCTTTGTTGAATTCCACACGTTCAGGGCGGATCGAAACTTTGGTCCGGTCGCCTGCGTTGTGGACGTTGATCGGAACCGCGTCGATTTCCGAGCCATCATCCAGGCGTACGACGCAAGTGTCGCCATCAATCGATTTAATAACACCTTCCAACGTGTTGTTTTCACCGATGAATTGCGCGACGAAACTGTTTTCCGGCTCTTCGTAAAGCTGATCAGGTGGCGCAAGCTGTTGAATGCGGCCATCGTCGAAGACGGCCACCCGATCTGACATGGTCAGCGCTTCGGTCTGGTCGTGGGTCACGTAGACAGTTGTGATCCCAAGCTCATGGGCCAGACGTGTGATTTCGAACTGCATATGTTCACGAAGCTGCTTGTCCAATGCCCCCAAAGGCTCGTCCATCAAGACCAGTTCGGGCTCGAATACCAGGGCACGGGCCAGAGCAATCCGCTGTTGTTGCCCGCCCGACAGCTGAGCAGGACGTCGGCCACCAAAGGCGCCCA
Source organism: Ruegeria sp. AL2 (assembly GCF_056540845.1). NCBI lineage: Bacteria > Pseudomonadati > Pseudomonadota > Alphaproteobacteria > Rhodobacterales > Roseobacteraceae > Ruegeria > Ruegeria sp. AL2. The sequence continues at coordinate 107,612 of NZ_JBQFXM010000002.1, read as the reverse complement.
TCTGAACCATATCCAGCGCGCGCTTGACCTTTTCATCCCGCTCCGACTTGCCCAGCTTACGGACTTCAAGTGGAAACGACAGGTTCTCGGCCACCGTCATATGCGGGAACAAAGCGTAGTTCTGGAAAACCATGCCAATACCGCGCTTGTGCGGCGGGATATTGTTGATGGGCTTGCCGCCCAGGAGGATTTCACCGTGCGTGGCGGTTTCAAATCCGGCGAGCATCATTAGGCAAGTCGTCTTGCCCGAGCCTGACGGCCCAAGCATTGTCAGAAACTCACCTTTGGGCATTGCAAGGTTTAGGTCTTTTACGACGAGGTTCTCGCCGTCATAAGACTTCTGTACGCGTTGGAATTCGACAAACGCGGCGTCGTTCATTGTATCGGCCACAAGACCCCCTGTTACGTCAAATGATTATCCGTCTTCTGCGGATTTCATTGATCTGTAGCCGTTAGTTAAGACCAAGCGATGTTCACATTGCAACAGTGAATCCCGGTTTTGTTACACAATATCGGGATTTAACAGCTCACCCGGCTTCGTTCAGAACTCGCATATGCCACGCAAGACTTTGATTACTGGACAGAACCGGCTTGCCGATACGAGCGCGTATCTCGGGAATAGCCTGTTGCGTGCGAAGGTTTGTACAACTCAGAAAAACCGCATCAACCGACGGGTCCGAGCCCAGTTTCGTGGCAGCGTCGATGACGGATTGCACCGAAATCCGAACAACTTTGGCCTCTTCTGATTCCCCGAATGTCCCAAAAACATCCATCTCCACTCCGCCTTGTGCAAAGGCCCGGCGCAGGGGAAGGTTTACCTCTTCAATATAGGGCGACAGCAGCGCGAATTTCGAAACTCCCAGGTGTCGCGCACAGGCCGTAGCCGCACGCAAAGGGTTTGTAACTTCGGCGGTCTGGCATGTCTGTTTAACAAGTTCCGCTACACGGTCGGACCCGATAACCGAGCTTGCAGACGTGCACCCGTACCCGACAACGCGATAAGGTCGCGCGCTGGGCAGCAATCCGGCGGCGGCTGGCAGCGCCTTCTCCATTTCCGCAAGGCTTTCCGTCGTCACCTCAATCCCGCTGGGAATACGTGTCACATAGATTGGATACTTGCGGTCCGAAAAATACGAGCTGAACTCAGGCTCCAACGTTTCATCGGTCTGCAACACGATCAGACCAAGTGGGGTGGCCTTGGGATCGTCCTCATCAAGGGCGTAATGTATTCGGGTCATATCTCGATCACCTCTGGCCCGATACGCGGGCTAAGAAAACATGGAGCGCCTTCGGTGATGACAATGTTTTCTTCATGGACAAGTATTTTTGTACCAACGGCGATGCCCGGCTCCAGTGTCAAAACCATGCCGGGTTCCAGCACGGTCTGGTCTGCCGGAATAATGGATGGCCATTCTGTCAGTGACATCCCCAACCCATGACCCAGCCGCCCTGCATCTGTGCCTTCAGCATCTTTGGTAAGCACCTTGTTCATAGCATGGAACAAATCTGAGGCTGTTGCACCGGGTCGGGCGATTTCGAACGCGGCATCTGAGGCTTCCACCAGTCGGGCGTGCGCTGATCTCACCTCAGGCCGGGCTGGGCCTACAGACCAATTGCGATCAAAATCACAGAAATAGCCATCCCAAACCAGACCTGTATCCAGCATAAGTACGTCGCCAGGTTCCAACGGCGCCGAAGTTGCAGGTGATATTACATCACTGTAGCCGCCCTGCTCTGCCCCGCCTGCTAGATACGGCACCCAATCGGCCCCTTCCTCAAGGCAGAGCATCTGGAAGCGGCGAAAAACCGTGTCCAGAGGCACCCCTGCGCGGGCAATCTCGGGCACGCGGGTGAAGGCGCGTCCCGCAATACCACAGGCTGTTTGGATCTTGGCAATTTCAGCCTGGGATTTGATCATGCGCAGCCGGCGCAGGATACCCTGATCTCCGGTGATGCGTCGCGTGCCGAGAGCGCCGCGCAAGCGTTCAATGTCCGCCATGGGCATACGCACATGAGTCTCATGGCCGTCCGGCATTCCGACATTGCCTGAAACGGGTGTCAGTTCGGCCAGGACATCGGCCAGAAGCGAGATACCGTCGTCCTGCAAATCGGGCGCGCTCCAGGTTCGGATGTCATCGATCCAGGTCTGCGCCATGAGCGCGGCCCCGATCGAAGGGATCACGGCCACCGGTTTGCCCGTGGCCGGTACGACCAGAAACCATGGCCGGGTTGGGCTTTCCCAAAATCGGGTCAGATAGCCGGTAAAGAAACGCACTTCAGTTTCTGTAGTCAGCAGCAGCGCCGACAAATCCGCGGCTCGCATCAGCTCCTGCGCGCGTTTGGTGCGCGCCTCGAACTCTGTCTGATCGAACCCTCTCATTCCGCGATCTCCGACAGAAAGCACAACACGCGTGAGTTTTCGTCGATCCCCATGGCTTTCCGTGCGGTTTCGTTCATCACCGCCGCAAGGCCTGCCCCGCCTGACGCCGTGGTGGCCAGCCCGACCTTTGCCATCGCGTCAAGCTTTGCCGCCACATCGTCATCTGAAAGGGTCAGGAACAGGTCTGTGTCGCGGGCCAATCCGTTTAACGCGATCAACGACGGTTCCTTGCAGTCCAGACGCCCCATGATGCTGTCTGGGCCATCCGCTAAAACACATTTTCCGGCAACTATGCTGGCCTGCAACGCGGGCGCCGCTTCGGGTTCAACCACAACGATCTTCGGTGCGTCGCCCCAGATGTGTCGTGCATAGGCAGCAACGGCACCGGCCAGCCCGCCCACGCCTGCTTGCAACAGAATATGCGTCGGAATCTCAGGGCACTGCCTGACAGCCTCTGCCGCCATTTGCAGATATCCTTCCATGAGCATCCATGGCAGGTCATAATATCCATCCCACGAACTGTCCGACAGCAATATCCATCCGTTGTCTTCGGCAGCCGTTTTCGCGGCCTCCATGCTGGCGGCATAGTCAGCACCACTTCGAACAACCTCGGCTTTTTGCCCTTTCAGACGTTCCGCAAAGGTCTCGGGCACAGTTTCAGCAATGTAAACAACAGCCTTCGCGCCGAAGATTCTGACACCAGCCGCAACACTCATGCCGTGGTTCCCGGCGCTCGCGGTCACATAGGTCGCGCCTGCCAGAGTTTGTTCACCCGGCTCACCTGTCTTCTCGGCCGCATGACGCGCAATTACATAGGCTGCCCCTAGAGCTTTGAACGAACCAAGGTTCATACGCGCCCGTTCATCTTTCACCCAAAGCCGGGCTACAGGGGCCAGTTTCCCGGCATCAACCAATGGCGTTTCTTTCGCGACAGGGCACCGAGAAAGCAAATCTGCAACACGGGCAGCATCTGTAGAAGGATACGGCGCAGACGGTGCAAGCTTTTGGCCCCCCCGATGTGGATTGGTGATGATCTGCATACGCCCCTCGCCTAATTGTTCATCTGGTGACGTGACCCTACCGATGGAACACTGTCAATCAACCTCTGCCGTTAGCCAGAGACGTCGACGACCTTCGGGGTCTGTTCTGTTACCAAGGCCAACACCCAGTCGTGAAACAATCGGGCAGCCGGATTGGCGGCGTTTGACGAGAGGTAATAGCCTTCGTTGCTGTCAACCGAACATTCATGCGCGCGTATGACCAGACCGGCGGCAATCGCATGAGTCGTCAGTAATTCGCTGACCAACGCGACACCGCTGCCGTGAACGGCCAATTGCAGAGCCATCCCAAATGTATCGACAAAAACACCAGGTTGGCGGCGCAAGCCCTGTTTTTCAAACCATGTGCCCCACCCACTTGATGTCCCGACAGCCTCGATCAGAGGCAGGTCAAACACGCCGCCCGCGACCGTCGGGGATTTCACGGCAACCAGACGGTCAGGCATCAGGCGGACAGCGCCCTGTCCCACCTGTTTCTTTGATCCGAACCTAACCTGAACATCAGCGTGGGATGCGTGGAAATCGTCGGGCCAGATCGCACTGAGAAGCCGAACGCGAACTTCAGGATGGCGTCCGGTAAAATCTGACAGATATGGGGCAATAACCCACTGGGCGATGCTAACAGACGTGGCGACGGTCAAGATGTCTCCGGACGCGCTGGCGTCCACGCGCCAGGCAGCCGCGGCAAGCGCTTCAAGCGCGCTGCCAACCTCGGGCAATAGTTTACGCCCCGCATCCGTCATCGCCAAACTTCTGGGGTGCCGCACAAAAAGAGCTGTCCCCAAACGCATCTCGAGCGATTTCACCTGCTGACTGACCGCCGATTGCGTCAAGCCAATCTCTTCGGCAGCCGCCGTAAAGCTAAGCGTTCGTGCAGCCGCCTCGAAGGATCGGAACCAGGTCAGTGGTGGAAGAGATTTACCCATTTGGTCAAGCTGTCCATTAATCTTTTAATGGCAAAGCACATAATTCAATCATTTGTCAAAAACCCTGTCCGTTTTTAACGTTTGCGAGCGCGACAGGAGAGCTTTGATGCAACCGGAAATACGTAAGATCGTCACCTACGATGAGGAGGTCCTTGTCGAGGGCTTCCGAGCCGCCAAAACCCCATGGCGCATGTTTGCCGTGGCCGCAGTGGTTCACAACCCCTGGGCAGGACGGTTTGTGGAAGACCTTAAACCCGAGATACAGGCCTATGGCCCTGTTCTGGGTGAGATGATGACGAAACGTATGATCAAACTGGCCGGGAGTGGTGAGGCAATCGAAGCCTATGGCAAAGCCGCCGTGGTCGGGCTGAATGGTGAGGTCGAGCACGCTTCGGGCCTTATTCACACGTTGCGCTTTGGCAATCACTACCGTGAGGCCGTCGGTGCGAAATCCTATCTGGCGTTCACCAACACACGTGGTCCGGCAAATGCGCCGATCATGGTGCCGTTGATGGATAAAAACGATGCCGGGCGGAGGTCGCACTACCTGACAATTCAGTTCTCAATTTCTGACGCACCGCGCGATGACGAAGTTGTGGTCGTATTAGGCGCAGCAACCTCGGGCAGACCGCACCACCGTATCGGTGACCGTTATCAGGATCTCAAGGATTTGGGCCATGACCTGGACAACCCGGCCGCGGTCTGAGATCGGCGGGCTGGCGGCTATCCAGACTGGTTCGGGTCAGAATATCCTTCTGTTGCATGGTGTTGGTTTACGGGCTGAAGCCTGGGGTGCGCAATTGGACGGGCTTGAGTCCGAGGGTTGCATGACCGCTCCGGACATGCCCGGTCACGGAAACAGCCCATTAACTGACCTCAGCATCGGGCTTTCGGCGTACACCGAAGCGGCTCGGGGTGTTCTGGACTGCATGAGTGGAGCGGTCGTTTTGGTTGGCCACTCGATGGGGGCCATGATCGCGCTTGATGTTGCCACCAAAGCGTCAGACCGGGTTTGTGGGGTCGTCGCATTGAACGCGGTTTTTGAGAGAGCCGCGAATGCGGCACAGGCCGTGCGCGACCGTGCGGCGCAGCTGGATGGCAAGACGATCGCTGATCCCACCAGCACATTGCATCGATGGTTCGGAGATGTCGCCTCGGCTGAGCGCGATGCCTGCCGTAGATGGCTGACGGCCATGGACCCGGCTGCGTATAAAACGGCCTATTCCGTCTTCGCCCACAGCCAGTGCCCCCGACGCGATGCGTTGGAGAAACTAAGCTGCCCGGCGCTTTTTCTAACCGGCAGTCTTGAGCCCAATTCAACCCCGGAGATGTCACGCGCCATGGCGGACGCCGCGATGAACGGGCGCGCGCAAATCATTGAAGGCGCTGCACATATGATGCCGATGACGCATGCAGATCAGGTCAACGCTGCGATTTCCAGCTTTCTGAGTGAGCTGCGCCCATGACCGCGCTTGATCCTCGTGACCTTCGTCGTGCATTCGGTCGGTTCATGACCGGTGTGACGGTTGTGACGACGTGTGATGACGTAGGCAATACACTTGGCTTTACGGCCAATTCCTTCACTTCGGTTTCTCTCGACCCGCCGCTGCTTTTGGTCTGTCCGGGAAAAAACCTGTCTTCTTTCGACGTTTTTGCAACCTGCGCCCGTTTCGCGGTGAACATTCTGGCCGAGGGGCAGGAAAACGTATCCAATACGTTTGCCGGGTTCAAAGGTGATCGATTTGCCAAAGTCGATCACTACTTTGATAAGAATGACGTCCCTTTGATCAGGGGGGCAGTCGCAACGTTTTCCTGCCGCACTCATCAGGTTGTCGAAGCCGGCGACCATTGCGTTTTGATCGGTCAGGTCGAAACGTATTCTCAGGACGATGCCACCGGACTTGGCTATGCGAACGGGCAGTATTTCAGCCTCGGACTGGAGCGTGGCGCGCTGGAACCATCCGGGCGAAATGTGGTCTGTGGCGCGATCATCGAACAGGACGGGCACGTCTTTCTGGAGAAAACAGATGCCGGTTTCCGCCCGCCGCAAGTTACGCTGTCAGATCGGCAAGATCTGCGAAGCAGCCTTATGCAGAACCTGACGGCAAGGGGTATCAATGCGCGCCTTGGCGTCGCGTATTCCGTCTATGACGATGCCACCACGCACCATGTTTACATTCTTGCGTCTGCGCCCGCCCTGCCCCGGCATGGCCCGTTTCACGCAGTCGCAACCAAAGACCTGGCGACCCTGCCTTACGCGTCAGCACCCATCGCCACCATGATGGCTCGTTTTGCGCTGGAAAGCCGAACCCGCAATTTCTCGCTTTATCTGGGTGACGCCCAGCGGGGCGATGTGCACAGCCTGTCGGAAAGGACCTGAGGAATGGAGTTTTCCCTTTTTGCCCATATGGAACGGCTGGGCCCCGAAGAGTCGCATGAGAAGTTGTATGAAGAGTTCATCGAGCTGTGCAAGATGGCTGATCAGGCAGGGATGCGTGCGGTCTGGACCGGTGAACACCACGGGATGGATTTCACCATCGCACCCAACCCGCTGATGTCGCTGGTGGACATCGCGCATCATACCAAAAACGTGCGCCTTGGCACCGGCACTGTGATCGCACCGTTCTGGCATCCGATCAAACTGGCGGGAGAGGCAGCCGCGGCGGATATCATGACCGGTGGCCGGATCGAACTGGGCATAGCGCGCGGTGCCTACTCTTATGAATATGAGCGGCTTATGCCCGGTCTGGACGCATGGACCGCCGGTCAGCGAATGCGAGAGATCGCTCCTCTGCTGCCCAAATTGTGGGAAGGCGACTGCGCGCATGACGGAGCGTTCTTTCAGTTTCCCGCCACCAGTTCGGCGCCAAAGCCGGTGCAGCTCGGCGGGCCACCCATCTGGATTGCCGCGCGGGATCCGAACAGCCACGAGTTCGGTGTTCAGAACGGGTTCAACATTCAGGTCACCCCGCTCTGGCAAGGCATCGAAGAAATCGAGACACTGATGACCCGTTTTGAGACCGCCTGCGCCAATCACGGCGGAGCGCGCCCCAAGATCATGCTGCTTCACCACACCTATGTCGGGCGCGATGACGCTGAACTGGATCGGGCTGCGCGGGATTTGTCCCGGTTCTACAACTATTTCGGCGCGTGGTTCCAAAACAAGCGACCAGTCCGACAGGGATTGATTCAGGCTCTGACCGAAGAAGAAATGGCAGCCAACGCAATGATGGCACCCGAAAACCTTGCACGCGATCTGACAATCGGCACAGCAGACGGAGTGACAGAGCGTCTGAAACGCTATGAAGACCTTGGATATGATGAATACTCGTTTTGGATCGACAGCGGCATGAGCTTCGAACGCAAACGCGCATCGCTTGCCCGTTTCATCGACGATGTAATGCCAAAGTTTCAGTAAGGGGCCGCAATGCACCATAAGCCACATTTCCAGCTTTTTATCGACGGCACTTGGACCGAAGGGGCACGTGGGCAAGTGATGACCTCATTGAACCCCGCGACGGGCGAGGAATGGGCCAGTTTCGCCTGCGCCGCACCCGAAGACGTAGAGCGTGCCGTTTCTGCAGCGCGCCGGTCACTTGACGAACCGGCGTGGCGGGACATGACGCAAACCGCGCGTGGCAAACTGTTGTTCCGGCTTGCGGAACTGATCGAACAGAACGCAGGACGCCTTGGCGAGGTCGAGACGAAGGACAGCGGCAAGCTGCTGGCGGAAACCGCGACCCAAACGGCTTATGTCGGCGATTATTATCGCTACTATGCGGGGCTGGCGGACAAAATCGAAGGCGCGGTCCTGCCGATCGACAAACCGGACATGCATGTCTTTACGCGGCGCGAGCCCATTGGCGTGGTGGTCGCAATTGTCCCCTGGAACGCGCAGATGTTTCTGACGGCTACCAAGCTTGGGCCAGCTCTGGCCGCGGGGTGCTCGGTTGTGCTGAAGGCATCAGAGATTGCGCCCGCCCCAATGCTGGAGTTCGCCCGCTTGATTGACAAAGCGGGATTCCCACCCGGCGTCGTTTCCGTCATTACCGGGGACGCCGAGAACTGTGCGATCCCTCTCACCCGACACCCTGACGTGGACCGCATCGCGTTTACTGGCGGGCCGGAAACGGCGCGCCATGTGGTGCGCAACTCGGCGGAAAACTTTGCTGTAACCACGTTGGAATTGGGTGGAAAATCCCCGATCATAGTTTTCGATGATGCCAATCTGGATGGTGCGGCCAACGGACTGATCGCGGGTAATTTCGGCGCTTCAGGTCAAAGCTGCGTCGCAGGATCGCGCGGGCTGATCCATCGCCCCCTTATGGAATCCCTTATCGCCAAAATCGAAGAAAAGATGACGGGCATTGTCATCGGCGATCCATTGAAACCTGAAACACACATTGGCCCGCTGTGCACAAAAGCTCAGATTGTCAGAATTCAGGCGACGCTGGCCAAGGCCAAGGAACAGGGCGCACGTATTCGTTTCGGTGGCGCGCCACTGGATCGGTCAGGTTATTTCATGGCCCCAACGCTGGTGGAATGCACCAATGCCGAGACGGAGACCCTGAAGGTGGAAATGTTCGGCCCCGTCATGTCCTTGCTGCCCTTCGACACTGAAGAAGAGGCAATCGCCCTGGCCAATGACACGCCGTTCGGGCTTGGCTCGGGTATCTTCACCGAAAATGTCGCCCGTGCTCACCGTGTTTCATCACGCCTGAAATCGGGCATCTGCTGGATCAACACCTACCGCGCCGTCTCACCCATCGCGCCCTTTGGCGGTTTCAATCAATCCGGTTATGGCAGGGAAGCGGGATTGGAGGCCATTCACGATTACACGCGAACCAAGACCGTTTGGCTGAATACATCGGACAAACCGATGTCGAACCCATTTGTTATGCGCTGAGGTGATCTGCAAGACGATCAACGATCACAACTGCACAGCAGCGCTGCCTTCCAGCCTTATCACTTGCCCCACTTTCAGCAGGATCAAGAGTGGGTGCGATTTGCTTGGGAAAACGCGATGATCGCATCAACCAACAGGTCAATCGTATCAACGGCTATTACGTCCGCGGCGACACTGTCGGCGATTAACGACAGCTCTGAACACGCGATAAGTTGCATATCTGCCCCGGCACCAATCAGTTCCGCAGATACGGTATTCAGAGTTTCGCGTGCCTCATTGTAAGGATCACCGGCCTTGATCCTGCGGATGGCTGCAAGCATCTTGCCCTCATCTGCTGGCCAGACAACTGACATTCCCCGCGCTTGAAACGCGGTGTCGAAAAGACCTACGCGCCGCAGCGCGGGCGACGCCAGCATCCCGATACACCCACCCGGTCCGATTGTCCGGTCGGCACGATCCACTGCCAGTTCCACCATGTTCAACAAGGGAATAGTCGCGGCATCCGTAATCGCAGCAGCATAGTAATGTGCAGTGTTGCACGGCATGGCCAATGCCACAGCCCCGGCAGCTTGAAGACGACGTGCCATCGCGGCAAGCACAGGCCCCGGATCCGCGCCCGTTCCGTCAATCAAGTGAGAAATGCGAGACGGCACCTGCGGGTTCATATCGATCAACAACGGGATATGGTCGCGATCGTCGTTTGCAGGCACAGCCTCCACCAACTTGCGCTGGAGGAGGATAGTCGCCTCGGGACCCATGCCACCAAGAATACCGATCGGGGCCCGCGTCATTGGTCAGATATTGACCCAGCGGTTCTGATAGTCAAACACAAAGTCATACCCCCCCAGCGCCGCTGCACCGCCGGTATGCAGGAATACGACACGCTGGTCCTGGAACTCGCCTTTGCGTGCAAGATCAATAAGACCTGCCGCACCTTTTGCCGAATAGCAGGGATCCAAAAGTATCCCCTCCAGCTCGGCGAACATCCGGATTGCCTCGATACCACTTTCGGTAGGCAAGCCGTAACCCTGTCCGACGTAATCTGTATTGGCCATCACGTCTTCGCGGTTCACGACGCCTGCACATCCCAGCTTCTCGGCTGTTTTACAGGCAAGATCGTAAACCATCTGTTCTTGTTTAAGTTGGGGCGCCCGGGTCCCGATCCCCAAAACCGGCACCTTCGCGTTCATGGCGCACATACCGGTCACCAACCCCGCCTGCGTTCCCGAAGAGCCGGTCGCGTGCACCAGCCGGTCAATTCTTAAACCGCGGTCGTTGGCTTGGCCCAAAAGCTCAAAAGCTGCGTTCACATAGCCAAGGACACCTGTCGGATTTGATCCACCACCGGGGATGAGGTAGACGTTGCGCCCCTCTGCCCTTTTCTTTTCTGCTGCTTTTTCCATCTCGGCCGGCATGTCATGCCCGCCGGGAAATTTCTCGGTGGTTGCACCGTGGAGGTGATCCAGCAGGACATTGCCGTTGGTGTTGTAGTTTCCGTCCTGATAACCGGTGCGATCTTCCAGCAGAATATGGCAATCAAATCCCAGCTTGGCTGCAAAAGCGGCTGTCTGTCGGCCGTGGTTGGTTTGTGTCGCCCCTTGCGTCATGACCATATCCGCGCCCTGCGCCTCGGCTTCGGCCATCAGGAATTCCAGCTTTCGGGTCTTGTTGCCACCGGTCGACATACCGGTGCAGTCATCGCGTTTGATCCAGATTTCCACCCCCAGTTCTTTGGACAGCCTCTTCATCGGCTCCAACGGCGTCGGCAGATGGGCAAGGTGCACACGGGGAAAGCGGGCGAGATGCATGTGGAGGCTCCTAACATTGACTTTTGGCAATTTATCATCGCTTGAACCGCGTATCTAATTCGAAATTCAACTCATAACTTGCATGAATTGCATATTAGAAATGCTTGGTCTATTTAAACCCCATGCGCTTGGAATGGATCGATGACATTTTGGCTGTTTTGGATGGCGGTTCGTTGACACGAGCCGCTGAAAAGCGGCTTCTCACTCAATCGGCCTTCACCCGGCGTATACGGCTTATCGAAAACAGCGTCGGAGCCACCCTGTTTGACCGCCGCCGCAAGCCCGTATCACTTATGCCTGGCATTCAGTCATTGGAGCCCGAACTGAGAGAGCTTAGTACGCGGCTGCACAAACTGCGACATGTGCTGAAGACAGCGAATGACCAAACCGGGAAGTCACTGTCGTTTGTGTGCCAACATGCTTTGACGACCACGATTTCGCCAAGGATCGTGCAAACGCTGACCGAGAATGACGATATCTCAATTCACGTGCGATCGGGGAACCAGGACGAATGTCTTTTGAACCTGATCTCAAAACAGGTCGATTTCGCGATCATGTATTCGATCCCGGGCGACGAAATAAGCAGTGTTGGTGACGCATTCGAAGCCAAGACACTTGGCGCGGACACTTTGATTCCCGTTTGCGCACCCTCTGTTCGCAACAAAATCACCAGCGCGGCACTTCCGGTCATAGGCTATCCGTCCGATGTGTTTCTGGGGCAAGTTTTCGCTCGGAAAATCGCGCCGCGATTACCAGAGGAAACCACACTTGTGGCCAGAGCTGAAACGGCCCTGACATTTGCGATGCAACAATATGCCCTGAATGGAATTGGCGTTGCCTGGTTACCTCATTCCCTGGTTGCTGCGTCCCTGGCAACAGGTCAGCTTCAACGCGCTGACAGCACACTTCCTTCACAGGAACTGACAATCAGGATGGTTCGTTTTGCAGTTGCTCAGTCCGAATATTGTGAGCAAATCTGGCAAAGCTTTGATGCGCTTCCATTCGATTTCGCTACGTTGCATTATTGATCTGACGTCGAAGTAAACCACTTCCGGAATGCAAATGAGTGCGGCCCAAGGCAGCCCACCTATTCAAGGTGAACCCGAGTATTAAGCCCGCATCGGAACTTCTCACGGGATTCTGGCCCTAATTCGGCTCTGGTTACTCTGCCGCTGATGTTACCCTGTCCGGTGCGGTCAACCGCTGCCATGCGTCGTACTGGGCGAGAAAGATTTGTCCGTTGAGGTCGTCGAGGAAATGCGACTGTTTCAAGCGGTCCATGACGGGGCCTTTGACTTCGGACAAGTGCAGACCAACGCCCATGTCACGCAGGCGGTGGTTGATGGCCTCAAGGCTTTCGAGGGCTGAAAAGTCGACCTCGTTCACCGCCGAGAACATCAAAACCACGTTGCGGATTTCGCAACCCTCGGTCACACGCGCCTGGATCAGATCTTCGAGGAAACGGGCGTTCACGAAATACAGGCTTTCATCCACCCGCAGCGTCACAAGTGACGGCTCGGTGTCGACTTTGTGGCGATTGATATTGCGGAAGTGCTGCGTGCCCGGCACAAGCCCGACCTCGGCCACATGCGGGCGCGAGGTTTTGTAGAGATGCAGAAGGATCGAAATCGCCACGCCGCTGGCCACACCGGTTTCGACCCCGGCCAGCAAAGTCAAAACGATGGTGGCGGCTACGGCGGTAAAATCGGCGCGCGAATATCCCCAGGTCTTTTTCAGGATCGACGTGTCCACAAGGCTTAGCACCGCAACAATGATCGTCGCGGCCAGGGTGGCCTTGGGCAAAAAGTACACCAGCGGTGTCAGGAACAGCGCGGCAATCGCCAGACCACCAGCGGTATATATGCCTGCCGCCGGGGTTTCCGCCCCCGCATCGAAGTTCACGACCGAGCGTGAGAACCCGCCGGTGACCGGAAAGCCGCCGGTAAACGCCGCGCCCAGGTTGGCTGCGCCCAGACCGATCAACTCCTGATCGGGGTCCACGCGCTGGCGTTTCTTGGCAGCCAGCGTCTGCGCAACCGAGATGCTTTCGACAAAACCGATGATCGAGATCAGGATCGCAGGCACCAGCAATGCACCGATGAGGTCCGAGGACAGCCCCGGCAAAGTCAGTGGCGGCAGGTTCTGAGGCACGTCGCCGACGATCTTGACGCCCTGCGCATCCAGCCCGAACCCCCAGACGACAACTGTGGTCACCACCACGGCAGCCACTGGTCCGGCCTTGGTCAGCACGTCAGCCAGCAAGGGCGTCACCCCCATGCGCCGCAACGCGGGTTTGAGGTTCTTGCGCACCCAAAACAGGAACGCAGTGGCCAGCACGCCGATGATTACCGTCAGCCAATTGGTCTGCCCAAGGTTTTCGAAGATTGAACCCAGCATCCCCGGCAGGGTATGCCCATGCGCGCTGACACCCAGAATGTGCTTTAACTGGCTGGTCGCTATCAGGACACCCGACGCGGTGATGAAGCCAGCGATGACAGGATGGCTGAGGAAATTGGCCAGAAAGCCCAGTCGAAAAACGCCCAGCAGCACCAGAAACCCACCCGAGAGGAAAGCCAGTGTCAGTGCCGCCACCATGTATCCAGCTGTGCCCTGCTCGGCCACCTGCCCCACGGCGCTGGCTGTCAGCAGCGACACAACCGCCACCGGCCCCACCGCCAAAGCCCGGCTGGTGCCAAAAACTGCATAAAGGATGATCGGTAGAATCGAAGCATAGATCCCGGCCTCAGGCGGCAACCCTGCCAGCAAGGCATAGGCCAAGGACTGTGGGATCAGCATGATCGTGACGATCACAGCTGCGATCAGATCATTCGACAGCGACGCACGTCTATACTGGCGACCCCAGTCCAGAATAGGAAGGAAACGTAAAAGGCTCTGCATGGGTTCACGTCCTGAGAAAGCGGCGGCCAGAGCGCGGAAGGCTCTGACCGCCATACCGTGGCCCGTCGCACATTTAGTGAAGGCGGGACAGGCCAGATCTAACACCGGTTCTTCCGGTGTCAGTTTCGAAGGGAGTTAATCGGTCGCCACCTTCAGTGGTTCGGGCTTGGCCAACCACTCTTTGCCCTTCAGCATCGCGGACCAGTAGATCGGCGGCAGCAGCTTCTCTTTCAACAGCCACGCCAACCGGCTGGGTTTGGTTCCGTCGATCAGGAATTTCGGGAAGCTGGGTGTCATCACTCCACCATAAGCGAACTCGGCCAGAACGATCTTGCCACGCTCGACCGTCAACGGGCACGAGCCATAGCCGTCATAGGCGGCAACCGGGCCGCGGCCCTGAATGTCGGCCACGATATTATCGGCCACGGTCGGTGCCTGTTTACGCGCCGCCGCCGCGGTTTTGGCGTTGGGCGCGTTCATCACGTCGCCCAGCGACCAGATATTGTCGAAGCTCTTGTGGCGCAGTGTCGCCTGATCAACATCGACCCAGCCCGCCGCGTCCGCCAGCGGCGACACGCGAATAAAGTCCGGCGCGACCTGTGGCGGGCAGACATGCATCATGTCAAACTCGACCGTGACCAAATCCGGCTCGGCGTCGGGCACTGCAACCTTAAAGGTCGCTTTTTTCGCCGCCCCATCTACCGACACCAGATTGTGAAAGAAATTCAGCGAGGCGTCGTATTTCCTGACGTATTCCATCAACGCCGGGACATAGTCCTTGACCCCGAACAGCACACCGCCAGCGTTCATGAACTGGATGTCGATATCCTTCAGAACACCGCGCCGGAACCACGCATCGCCCGACAGATATAGGGCTTTTTGTGGCGCACCCGCGCATTTGATCGGCATCGGCGGCTGCGTGAACAGCGCCCGGCCCTCCTTAAGCCCTTCGACAAGCTGCCAGGTGTAGGGCGCCAGGTCATAGCGGTAGTTCGAGGTCACCCCGTTGCGGCCCAAGGTTTCTTCCAGCCCTTCGACCGCGCTCCAGTCCAGCTTGAGCCCCGGAGACACGACAAGACGGTCGTATTTCACCACCCGACAGCCATCCAGAATAACGGCATTGTTCAGCGGCTCGAAGGCAGCAACTGCCGCCTTGATCCACTTCACCCCGCGCGGGATCAGGGATCCCATCGTCTTGGCGGTCTGTTCTGCTGAGAAGACACCCCCGCCCACCAAAGTCCAGCCGGGCTGATAATAATGCACGTCAGACGGATCAATGATGGCGATCGACAGGTCGGATTTGCGCGCGTGCAGGCTGGCCGCAGTGGCAATACCGCCTGCCCCACCGCCCACGATAACCACGTCGAAGGATGCGTCGCCCGTGTCGGTCGGCGTTTTCCCACCATTGGCAATGCGGCGGGCGACGCCGCTCATGTCATAACCGGCGACCTTGGTGGCTGACAGGATCTCGGATACCGGACGCTTGTGCGCCGCCTCGTTCAACGACCACAAAGTGGCCGAGCGCGTGCCGGTCCGGCAATAGGCCAGAACCGGACCCGGCAACTCGGTCAGCGCGCTGCCAAAGGCCTCGGCGTCCTCGTCCCTGACGATCCCGGTTTGCACTGGAACATAGCGCACCTCGAGACCCAGTTTTTCCGCAGCTACCTCGATCTCCTCGAAAGTCGGCTGATCGGCACCTTCGCCATCGGGACGGTTGCAAATGATGGCACGAAAGCCCGCGTCTTTTATCGCCTCGATGTCATTTGGCGTAATCTGCGGCGACACCGAAACTGCGCCTGATATCTTTCTGATGTCCATGGGTGCCTCTTGCGTTCAGAGCTTGTTGACTGGGACTTTGAGCATCTGGTTCCCGTCCTGGTCCGTTGGAATGCCGCCCGCCCGGATGTTGACCTGAATCGAGGGGACGATCAGTGTCGGCATTGCCAGCGTCGCGTCGCGCTCGGACCGCATTTTGATGAACTCGTCCCTTGTCTTGCCGCCGCCCACGTGAATGTTGTGGGCCTTCTCCTCGGCCACCGTGGTTTCCCACTGGATGTCACGCCCGTTGGGACCATAATCGTGACACATGAATAGCCGGGTTTCGTCCGGCAGGCTGAGCACCTTGTGAATCGAGTCATATAACGTCCCCGCGTCGCCCCCGGGGAAATCGGCCCGCGCCGAGCCACCGTCAGGCATGAACAACGTGTCGCCCACAAAGGCTGCATCCCCGACAACATGCACCATGCAGGCGGGTGTGTGGCCCGGCGTATGCATGGTAAAGGCGGTCATGTTGCCGATCTTGTAGGTCATGCCATCGACGAACAGGGCGTCAAACTGGCTGCCGTCCCGCTGAAACTCGGTGCCTTCATTGAAGATCTTGCCAAACACGTCTTGCACGATCTTGATGTTTTCACCGATGCCGATCTTGCCGCCCAGCTTTTTCTGGATGTAAGGCGCGGCTGACAGGTGGTCGGCATGGGCGTGGGTCTCAATGATCCATTCCAGCTTGAGGCCCCTCTTCTCAACCTCGGCAATCAGCATGTCGGCATGGCCAAACGTAATGCGGCCAGCGGCATAATCAATATCCATGACACTGTCGATAATCGCACAGGCATTCGAGGTCGGGTCCGCAACAATATAACTGATCGTCGCGGTCGCCTCGTCGTAAAAACCCTGAACATCGGGCTTCACGCTCAGATCCACCGGGTAGCTTCCAATCGGCGTCGCTATCGCGTCGGCCATTTTCTGGTTGTGTATCTCGATCGACTTCTGATCATTCATGATCTTGCCTCCTAACTGGCACGGATCCGTTACCCGTTTCCGCCGCGTGTCATCATCATTTCGTGGACGGCGTCCATGCCGCGATCCGCCATCGCGCTCACTTCGGCCGCATGGATATGCATGGCTTTGGCTATTTCCGGATCGTCAGATGTTTGCACCACTACGATCCCTTCAGAGGTCACTTCGATATCCGAGGTGATCTTGTCGCCATGTTGAAAAAATATGTCGAGGGTCGGGCTCTGAATGATGATCATCGGATCATCCTTGCGACTCACCCGATCGATCATCTCGGCAACATGGGAGACCAGAGCATCCATGACATCCGGGTCGGAAGATCTTGTGACAGTGCGAATACCGTTGGGAAGGTTTTCAACCTCGCGTGTGATCGTATCGAAATTGCGGAACATCACAGCCAGCTCGGCGCTTTCCTCGGGCGTCGCGTTCTCGCCCCTCAGCCCCGGCATGTTGACCTCGTCGTGGCCTTGCCCGTCTGCACCATGACGATGCTCTGCCCGTTCACCGGTCATTCCCTGGCGATGCCCGTGCCCGGACATCAGAAAGATGTAACTGCCAGCCGCGCCGACCAAAGCAGCAACAAGCAACGCAATGGCGATGCCGCCGAACGTCCGGGCGGGATTGCGGTCATTCATCTTTGTCTCCTCCGTTTCTGCCAACCCTCATCCGGCCTTCGCGTGAGACCTGCAATCACCATGGCGGTATGAAAAGTTGAGGAGTAAATATAACTTTGAAACCCCGACTTCAGTGACAAAGTCACGAAACCGGAAAATTTCCCGAAATGGTCAGGTGCTTTGAGCCAACTGTTCCAAAGCCGCCTTGTTGGTTATCGCAATGCGCCCCCGCGATTGTGTAATCATCTCGCGTTTTTGAAAGTCCTGCAAAATCCGCGATACGACTTCACGCGCGGTGCCCAGTTCGCTGGCGAGTTGCTGATGCGTTGCCTGAATGTCTTCCCGACCCCCGGACAGAACCAGAAGGCGTTCAGCAAGGCGAATATCCAAGTGCCCGAATGCCACGTCATCGACTACCCGCAACAGATCAATCAGCCGGCGCGAATAGGCCTCGAACACAAACTCACGAAATGCGTCTTCTTCCGAGACCAGACGGTCAAAGGCATGTTTCGGCAAGGTCACCGCCGTTACGTCGGTTTCGGCAATACCTTCAGCGTTATATGCTTCTTCTGCCAGCATGCAGGCCGTCGTCAGCACACAGCTTTCCCCCGCCTCGACCCGATAGAGCACGATCTCGCGGCCCGAATCCGAACTTTGAGAAACGCGGATCCGTCCGTCATACAAGAACAACAGGCTGTCGGGGACGTTGTCAGGGCCGAATACCTGAGCGCCTTTTGGGCACCGCACAATACGGGCCGCCGTACGTAACCTTTCACGCACAGCCTTCGGAAGGCGGCTTGTCCCGTGAAATCGCTCAGTCCAGTCCAAAATTGTCATCTTGCGTTGCGCATGGGTGCCACAATGCCCTCCTCAATCGGCGCGATACGGTTCAACGGTGCTGTCAGACGAATTCGAACCAGTCTCAGTTTGCCGCGGAAACCGCGAACCTATCCGGAACAAAGTTGACGCCACTCGGCGAGAGCAGCGGTGCGGGTCAGCTTGAAGGTGTCTCGACTGGCTAGCGATCTTTCCTGGTTGAAGTGATTGTAGACAGAGGAATGGACGGAGGCGAATTTCTGCAAACTTCGCATTCGCCTGAAACGCTGCATCGCGCGTTCGCGTCGTCGAAACGGCAGGTGCGAATTCTCGACGCGGTTGTTGAGCCACCTTCCCGTCTGTTGTTTTTCGAGCGCGCCCATTTCTCTGAGCGCAGCCATGTAGGAAGCGAAGCGATCTGTGACGATCTCTTCGGCGCAACCATGTCGCTTCATCAATTTCTTGAGGAATTTCAGCGCTGCAGCTTTGTTTCGGCGTTTGGTAACAACGGCTTCCAGCACCTCGCCTTCATGATCCACAGCCCGCCAAAGATAATGCCGCTTGCCATTCACCTTCACGAAAACCTCGTCAACGTGCCACTTCGATTTTGAAAAGGCTCTGAGTTGCTGAACACGCTTTCTTCGGATCTCTGATGCAAACATAGGGCCAAACCTGTTCCACCAATATCGGACAGTTTCGTGGCTCACGTCGATGCCTCGCTCGTGTAACAGATCTTCGACATTTCGAAGCGAGAGCGGAAAACGGATATACAGCATCACCGCAAGGCGGATTATCTCGGGGCTGGTTTTGAAGTATTTGAATGAGGCAGGTCTGGTCATGGGAAAAAGCTATGCAACCGCCCTGCCCGCCTCAAGCCAAATTCTTCTGACAAAACCATCGAAAGAGTTGTCCTCAAATGGCAGGTCGGTAGCATCCGCGCATTTATAGCTGAGCCAGTCGCGCTCATTTCTTCGACCGGCGCGGTCAACCATTTGCTGTGAGATATCGACGCCGACCACTTTCCCTTGGGGGCCAGCTTGATCGGCGATGGCGGCAGCAAGAAATCCTGGCCCACTTCCAATATCAAGAACGGTTTCTCCGTCTTGGACGGCAATTCTTTGAATAGTGTCGCTTCGTTGCGCAACGACATCTGGCCCAAGATAGACTGCCTCTAGACGTTCTGCTGCCGCGTCGTCATATTCCATCCCCATTGAGCAATTCCTCCCTCACTGGAACAAAGGCTAGCACCAATTCTTGATTTGAAAAAACATTGCATTGAAGCCGCGGCTTATGTGAGATCCGTCGGACATTTGCGCGAGGTGCAGCATCTGGTACTTTGGGCTCTCTCTCCGATTTCGCCGCCTACATCCTGAACATCGGCTCATTGACATCCAACGGTAGCGCACCGTCCGAACCACTGCAAAATCAGGGGCTTCGCGAGATTGGCAAATGGCCGGTCTCAATCAGCCTGCCGCAATGGCATTGCCGCATGGGCACAAGGCCGTTCAGAGCCCAAAACGTCGGATGCTGCCTGGCGATCGAACTTCCGCTTAGCGATTTCACGGCAACATGGAAATTGGTTCCATCGTGTATCTCCGCCGATCCCGGATACGATAATCCTGAACTTTCGGCCAGTAAGTCCGCCACAAAAGGGATGTGACCCCCACCTGCAACAACCATTGGCTAAATGGTTTCCTATTCTAATTGCGTCCCGAAATGTGCATGGATAGGGTCATGTCTTTCACGCTGAAACAGATCAGGTATTTCGCTGCGGCTGCCGAGATGGGCTCGATCAGCGCCGCGTCGCATTCGCTGTCGATCTCGCAGAGCGCGGTGACTGAGGCGATCAAGGATCTTGAGGCGATCTTGGGCGTGAAACTGTTCGAGCGCCACCCCCGCGGCCTACACATCACGCCGGAGGGGCGGCAGTTTCAGCGCAGCGTCACCGCGATCCTGGCGGAGGTTGCGAATGCGACCCGCGTGCTGGCCGAGGGTTCAAAGCGCGTTGGCGGGCAGTTGAATCTTGGCGTGACCTCTCTGACCGCCGGCTATGTGCTGTCCGAGATGCTGTCGAAATTCCGTCGCCTTCACCCAGAAGTTGAGGTGACCGCCATCGAGGATACCGGGGAATATCTGGAGCATCTTCTGGTCGGTGGGGAGCTAGATGTCGCAGTTATGGTGACAACCAACCTGCGCAATGTTCACGCGCTTCAATCCGAGATTTTCGAGGTGTCGCCCTTTCGCCTGTGGCTTCCCATTGATCACCCGCTGGCCAAACAGCATAGCATCGCGCTGCCGGATGTGTCGGACGAACCCCTGATCGTACTTGATGTCGACGAGATGGAGCAGGAGGCGGTCAAGCTACTCTCGGCCTTTGGCAAGCGGCCAAAGCTTGCCTTTCGCACCCGAAGCGTCGAGGCAGTTCGCTCGCTTGTAGCAACTGGGGCGGGCGTCGCGATTCTGCCCGATCTAGTCTATCGCCCCTGGTCTCTGGAGGGCGATCGGATCGTCAGCCGGGATGTATCCGGGGCGCTTCCGGTGGT
Organism: Ruegeria sp. AL2; assembly: GCF_056540845.1. Classification (NCBI taxonomy): domain Bacteria; kingdom Pseudomonadati; phylum Pseudomonadota; class Alphaproteobacteria; order Rhodobacterales; family Roseobacteraceae; genus Ruegeria; species Ruegeria sp. AL2. The sequence goes on along the minus strand of NZ_JBQFXM010000002.1, from coordinate 86,867 downwards.
TCAGGTCGGGCTGGTCTGGCGCAAGGGCGCGGGGATGTCCGAATCCACGCAGGAATTTATCACGATGATGCAAACACTAACCGCGTCCGGGGTCCGGTGATGGCATTGCATATCGGAAAAGCCGATGCCAAACCATCTGATTTTTGAATTTGCGATATCGGGCCGTCGGGCTCATCCTCTCAAAAAACATATCGAACTTTGGGAGGAGTGATATGAAACGCTATCTGAAACCCTGCACGATGCTGACCTTTGCGGTCGGCATCGCAGCTCAGCCGGTCTATGCCGAGATGATGACCTCGCTCGGCGCGGGCGAAGGCCAAGTCAGCATCGTCGCCTGGCCCGGTTATATTGAACGTGGCGAAACGATGGAGGCCTTCGATTGGGTGACCGGCTTTGAGGCCGCCACGGGCTGTATCGTCAATGTCAAAACCGCGAACACCTCGGACGAGATGGTCGCGCTGATGAACGAAGGCGGGTTTGACCTTGTCACTGCGTCGGGCGACGCGTCGCTGCGCATGATCGCCGGTCGCCGGGTGCAGGAAATCAACCCGGCGCTGATCCCGTCCTGGGGCACTCTGGACCCGCGTCTGGAAAGCGCCCCCTGGCATACCGTCGACGGCAAGCATTACGGCACGCCCTACATGTGGGGCCCGAACGTGCTGATGTATAACACCGACGCCTTTGGCGGCAGCGCGCCGACCTCATGGAGTGTGGTCTTTGAAGAGCAGACCCTTCCGGACGGGCAGAGCAACTCGGGCCGCGTGCAGGCCTATGACGGCCCGATCCACATCGCCGACGCCGCGCTCTACCTGATGCACCATCAGCCCGAGTTGGGCATTGCCTCGCCCTATGAACTGAACGAAGAACAATATGCTGTGGCTCTGGATCTGCTGCGTGGTCAGCGCAAGCTGGTCGGCCGCTACTGGCACGACGCGTTCATCCAGATCGACGACTTCAAGAACGAGGGCATGGCGGCCTCGGGCTCGTGGCCGTTCCAGGTGAACCTGCTGCAAGGCGATGGCGCTTCAATTGCCTCGGTCATTCCGGTCGAGGGGGCCACGGGCTGGGCCGACACCACCATGATGCACGCCGATGCCGAGCATCCGAATTGTGCCTATATGTGGATGGAACACACGCTGAGCTCGAACCTGATGAGCGACCTGTCGGTCTGGTTCGGTGCCAACCCTGCTGTGCCCGCCGCCTGTACCGATGGCCGCGGCATGCAGAATGCCGAGGGTTGCACCAAGAACGGCTTTGACGATTTCGAGCGTATCGCGTTTTGGCAGACCCCGGTCAGTAAATGTGAAAGCCAAGGCGAATGTGTGCCCTACTATCGTTGGGTCTCGGATTATATCGGCGTCATTGGCGGCCGTTGATCTGACCTGAAACCTCTGCCGTCCCGGTCCTGCGGGGCGGCAGACTGCTAACCTTGAGAGACACCATGACTACTGCCGTCCGATTCCGCGGCGTTTCCCGCCATTTCGGAAATGTGAAAGCTGTTGACCGCGTAGACCTTGAGGTTGCGCCCGGTGAGTTCTTTGCCATGCTTGGCCCGTCGGGCTCGGGCAAGACGACCTGCCTGCGGCTGATCGCCGGGTTCGAACAGCCGACCTCTGGCGAGATCGAGATTTTTGGAGCGGAATCCTCGCGCGTGCCGCCCTATCGCCGCCCTGTGAACACCGTCTTTCAGGACTATGCGCTGTTTCCCCATCTCAGCGTGACCGATAACGTCGCCTACGGGTTGATGATCAAGGGGCTGGGCAAAGCCGAGCGCCGCCGCGCCGCCGAAGAGGCGCTGGAGCTTGTCGCACTGCCGGGTTATGGCGGCCGCAAGCCCTCGGACCTGTCCGGCGGACAGCGTCAGCGTGTCGCGCTGGCCCGTGCGCTGGTCAACAACCCCAAGGTTCTGCTGCTGGACGAGCCGCTGGGCGCGCTGGACCTCAAGCTGCGCGAGGCCATGCAGGAAGAGCTGAAAAGCCTTCAACGGCAGCTGGGCATCACCTTTGTCTTTGTCACCCATGATCAGAGCGAAGCCTTGTCGATGGCCGATCGGGTTGCCGTTTTCGATCAGGGCAAGATCCAGCAAATCGGCTCGCCCGAGGATATCTATGACCGCCCCGACACGCCGTTCGTGGCGGATTTCGTGGGCTCTTCCAACGTGCTCCACCCAGAGCTGGTCCGCAAACTGACCGGCAAATCGGCCCATGCCAGCCTGCGCCCCGAGGCGATCCGCCTGACCAGTGAAGGCCCGGCGGCCACGGTGCAGTCCTGCGCCTTTCTGGGCTCGGCGACCCGTGTTTCGCTGGACTGGGATGGCGAACAGGTCGCCGTCCTTCTGCCCAAGGGCGCAGAGATTCCAGCGCCGGGACAGACTGTTCACCTTTCCTGGGAGGCTGATGCCCTCTACCTGATGGAGGGAGCCAATGGCTGACACACGCCCAAACGGCGCGTTCGGACACCTGTCGGACCTGCTCTGGCGCAGGCCGCGGGTTCTGCTTCTGCTGTTGATCGGCCCGCCGGCCTTGTGGCTTGGCGTGATCTATCTGGGGTCGCTCTTTGCGCTGCTTGCGCAGAGCTTCTTCTCGATTGACGAGTTCTCGGGCCTGATCAAATACGAATTCACCCTGCGCACTTATGGCGAGCTGTTCCGCCCGTCCAATCTGGATATCATCCTGCGCACGGTAGTGATGGCGACTAGCGTGACCATCGCGGCCGCGGTGATCGGCTTTCCGGTGGCCTATTACGCCGCGCGTTTTGCACGCGGGCGCTGGAAGGCGCTGTTTTATCTTGGCGTGATGCTGCCGCTTTGGTCCAGCTATCTGGTCAAGGTCTATAGCTGGAAATTGATCCTTGCGAAGGAGGGCATCCTTAGCTGGGTCTTTGAAAAACTGCACCTGACCTGGCTGCTCGAGGCCTATCTTGCGATCCCGGTGCTGGGCGGTAACTCGCTTTCGGTCAGCTGGACCGGCACCTTCCTTGTGTTCCTCTATGTGTGGATCCCTTTCATGATCCTGCCAATTCAGGCTGCGCTCGAGCGCGTGCCCGCCTCGATGCTAGAGGCCAGCGGTGATCTTGGCGCGCGGCCAGGACAGACCTTTCGCCACGTGCTGCTGCCACTGGCGCTGCCGGGCGTCATTGCGGGCTCGATCTTTACCTTCTCGCTGACGCTGGGTGACTACATCATCCCGCAGATCGTTGGCACCTCGGCGCGGATGATCGGTCAGGCAGTCTATCAGTTCCAGGGCACAGCCGGGAATATTCCGCTTGCCGCCGCCTTCGCCATCGTTCCGATCCTGATCATGGGCGTCTATCTCTTTATCGCGCAACGAAAGGGGGCTTTCGATGCAATCTAATCGCGCGTCCTTCTGGCTGAAACTCGCGGCAGCGGCGGGGCTGGCCTTTATGCACCTGCCAATCCTGCTGATATTCGTCTATGCTTTCACCACCGAGGACAAATCCTATCAATGGCCGCCCCCCGGCCTTACGCTGAAGTGGTTCGCAGTCACCTGGGAACGCCCGGACGTCTGGGAGGCATTGTCCCTGTCGGTGCGGGTTGCCAGCATCTCGACCGTGATCGCGCTTCTGTTGGGCACGCTCTGCGCGGCGGCCGTGGCACGTGCCAAGTTCTTTGGTCGCGAGACGATCTCGTTGCTTGTGATCCTTCCGATCGCGCTGCCGGGCATCATCACCGGCATCTCGCTGCGGGCGGCCTTTAATCTGGGGGACATCCCGTTCAGCTTCTGGACCATCGTCCTGGGCCACGCGACCTTCTGCATCGTGGTCGTCTATAACAACGCGGTGGCGCGGTTCCGGCGGACCTCGGGTAGTCTGGTCGAGGCCTCAATGGATCTAGGCGCGACTGCCTTTCAGACCTTCCGCTATGTCATCCTGCCCAATATCGCCACGGCGCTTTTGGCGGGCGGCATGCTGGCCTTCGCCCTCAGCTTTGACGAGGTGATCGTGACCACCTTTACCGCCGGTCAACAGCAGACGCTTCCAATCTGGATGTTGGAAGAGCTGGTGCGGCCCCGTCAGCGCCCCGTGACGAATGTCGTTGCCATGGTTGTGGTGCTGCTGACCTTTCTGCCGATCCTCGGCGCATATTATCTGACCCGCGGCACGGAAAGCGTGGCCGGGCAAGGCAAATAAAGTAGAAAGGACTCCCTGATGGAAACCAACATGCTGATTGGCAATTCCTTCGAAGCAGGCACGGATCAGGAAGAAATGGTCCTGAACCCCCGCACGGGCGAGGTGATTGTCCAGATCCCCGAGGCCGACCCGGCGCAGATTGACCGCGCCGTCGCGGCGGCGCGTGCGGCCTTCACCGGCTGGGCATTGACCACCCCCGGCGAGCGCGCGGGCTATCTGCTGCAGATCGCGGATGCGGTCGAGGCCAATCTAGAGATGCTCGCCCAGCTTGAGGCATTGAACTGCGGCAAGCCGATCGACGGCGTGCGCAATGACGAGATTCCGGCGGTCGCGGATTGTTTCCGCTTCTTCGCGGGCGCAGTTCGCAACATGCATGGGCCAATTGCCGGGAATTACCTGCCGCGCCATACCAGCATGATCCGCCGCGACGCCGTCGGGGTCGTCGCCTCGATCGCGCCGTGGAACTATCCGATCATGATGATGGCTTGGAAACTGGCACCGGCCCTCGCAGGTGGTAACACCGTTGTCATGAAACCGTCCGAGCAGACGCCCCTGACCGCACTGGCTTTCGCCAAGATCCTAGCCGATATCCTGCCCGAAGGTGTGGTAAACGTGATCGCCGGCAAGGGCGGCTCGGTCGGGAACACGCTGATCAACCATGACGGGGTCGATATGGTCTCGATCACTGGGGATGTGGCGACCGGCAAGAAGGTACTTCAGGCCGCCTCGCGTACCGTCAAGCGCACCCATCTGGAGTTGGGCGGCAAGGCTCCGGTCATCGTCTATGACGATGCCGATCTATCGGCAGTGGTCGAAGGGCTCAAAGCCTTTGGCTATTACAACGCGGGGCAGGACTGCACCGCAGCTTGCCGGATCTATGCGGGCGCCGGGATCTATGAAAATCTTGTGGCCGAGCTGTCTGCCGCAGCGGCCAGCATCGTCTATAACAAAGCCGATGACAGCCTGAACGAGATTCCGCCGCTGATTTCGCCGCGCCAACGCGATCGGGTCGCCAGCTTTGTCCAGCGCGCCGCTGACCTCTCGCATGTCGAGATCGCCACAGGAGGCGCAACGGTGGACGGGCCGGGCTTCTACTACAAACCCACAGTCGTCGCGGGCGCCCGCCAGGAAGACGAAATCGTCCAGCGCGAAGTGTTCGGCCCCGTGGTCTCGGTCACCCGGTTCACCGAGGGCGACCCGGTCGTCGATTGGGCCAATGACAGCCAATACGGCCTGGCCTCGTCGGTCTGGACCGGAAATATCGGCCGAGCGATGGATGTCGCCGCGAAGCTTCAATACGGCTGCACTTGGGTGAACACACATTTCATGCTGACAACGGAAATGCCGCATGGCGGGCTCAAGCAATCGGGCTATGGCAAGGATATGTCGATGTATGCGCTCGAGGATTACACCGCGGTCAGGCACATCATGGTGGCGCATTGATTGCGTGGTGCTGTCAGACGAATTCAAACCAGTCTCAGTTTGCCGCGGAAACTGCGAACCTATCCGGAACAAAGTTGACGCCACTCGGCAAGAGCGGCGGTGCGTGTCAGCTTGAAGGTGTCCCGGCTGGTGAGCGATCGTTCCTGGTTGAAGTGATTGTAGACGGAGGAATGGACGGAGGCGAATTTCTGTAAACTTCGCATACGCCTGAAACGCTGCATCGCGTGTTCGCGTCGTCGGAACGGCAGGTGCGAATTCTCGACGCGGTTGTTGAGACACCTGCCCGTCTTTTGTTTTTCGGTAGCGCCTAGCTCTCTGAGCACGGCTCTGTATGAGGCGAAGCGATCCGTGAACACGTTTTCCGTTTTTCCGTGTCGCTTCATCAATTTCCTGAGGAATTTCAGTGCTGCAGCTTTGTTCCGGCGTTTGGTGACAACGGCTTCCAGCACTTCGCCTTCGTGATCAACGGCCCGCCAGAGGTAGTGCCTCTTGCCATTCACCCTCACGAAAACCTCGTCCACGTGCCACTTCCATTTGGAGAACACGCGCAATTGCTGAACACGCTTCCGTCTGATCTCAGCAGCAAAAATCGGGCTAAACCTGTTCCACCAATACCAGACAGTTTCGTGACTCACGTCGATGCCTCGCTCGTGCAACAAATCTTCGACATTCCGAAGCGAGAGCGGGAAACGAATGTACAGCATCACTGCAAGGCGGATGATCTCGGGGCTGGTTTTGAAGTACTTGAAAGAGGCAGGTCTGGTCATGGACAAAAGCTACGCAACACCCCTACCCCGCTCAACCCAAGTTCTTCTGACAAGACCCGAGTGGGACCCAGATTGGAGAGGTCAGAACTGCTGCTGAATTTATAGCTAGATTTTTACCTATGTGCTTTTCTCGTGGCTCATCGGCCGGTTTCGTGCTTTCGCCTGATGCAATCAGCTGTTCGCGCATGGCATTGTCAGAGGAAACCGGCTTGAGCCGGGCAGGGTGGATTTGTAGCGTTCAGGCATGACCAAACCTGATCCATTTCGCTACTTTAAAACGAGCCGTGAGATAATCCGCCTTGCAGTGATGCTTTACGTGCGGTTTCCATTATCGCTCCGCAATGTGGAAGATCTGCTGCATGAGCGCAGCATCGATGTGAGCCATGAAGCTGTGAGATTTTGGTGGCATCGGTTCGGTCCGATGTTCGCGTCCGAGATCAGAAAACGGCGGATTGCAGGCATGAATTCCAGCAAGTGGCGCTGGCATCTGGATGAGGTTTTCGTGAAAATCAACGGCGAGCGGCATTATCTATGGCAGGCTGTCGATCATGAGGGCGAAGTCCTGGAAAGCTTCGTTACAAAGACACGCGACAAGAAAGCCGCATTGAAATTCTTAAAGAAAGCAATGCGTAAGCACGGCAGTCCTGACGTGGTCGTGACGGACGGGCTGGCATCGTATGGCGCGGCTTTGAAGGAGATTGGCGCTGCAGGCAGACAGGAAACCGGTCGCTGATTGAACAACAGGGCCGAGAATTCACATCTGCCGTTCCGACGACGAGAGCGGGCGATGCTGCGTTTCAGGCGTATGCGAAGTTTGCAGAAGTTCGCCGCCGTCCACGCTTCAGTCTACAATCACTTTAATCAGGAACGCAGCCTTTCAACGAGACCAAATTTCAAGCTCAACCGCGCCGCCGCTCTGGCTGAGTGGCGTGGTCTTGGCGCGAGTTAATGGACAGTGTCACTGTCCTTGTAGAGACCAGTTCGAATTAGTCTGCCAGCACCCTCAGCACGACTCAAACCAATTTCTAAAGGCAGGACCAGCGTATTAGTCGATCTCCCTCAATAGCCACTCCGCCCGTTTGACGCTCTCGTGCGCTGTTCCGAGTTTTCGAACCAGCCTGGCTTTCCTATCAGAATTCTTCTCCATATGAATTTCGGCCTCAAGATCTGCTGCCTTCTTACGCAGCTTCTTGAGTACCTTTTGAACATGGCTGGATTTAATTTTCTCCGCTTTGCCTGCCTCAAGACGTGAGTTGTACTCGGCCAATTTTTCGGCAAGTTTTTTCAATGCCATCTGATACCCCCCGCAGATCGTCGCGCAATTTCAGCATGCTATTTGCTTTCTACGACTTTACTGTGACGTTTTTCGAATTCGTCTTCCTTAGAGAGCGCATCGGTTTCAGTCTTATACTCACCGAGTTCTTCTTCTTCCAAAGCCAACAAACGTTCGACTTCGGCCATAGCGCTGTCTCGTTCGATGTAAAAGGTTCTCGCTGCTTCGATCAGCTTACGCATCGCGCTATAGGCATAGTCCGAGTCGTTGAGAAATGAAGTTGCGGCATCGGGAGTGAGTTGGTTTTTTCGAATGAGCTGTTCTACACGGCGCGCAGCGGTCCGGGCATCTTCTTCTACTTGTGCACGTTCCTGATCAAGCCAGAGCGCACTACGCTCATCCGGTTCTGCGTCTTCAAGTTCTTTAATTTCGACGAGTATTCTGGCAATTTCAGTACGGAGGTCATCATACAGTTCGGTTGCACTCCCGGAAAACCGTACAGTGTGACGCAAGATATTCTTTCGCAGGTGTTTGACCGACTTAACCGCTTGAACGATGTCACCGGCGATATCCCTCAGTGCATAAACACGTTCCGCAACGTCTGGTTCGACACGTTTTTCCCCGACGCGCGTCGAGAATTCGACAATGGCAGAATAGAGCGTCTTGATCTTGCGCCGGTAGCTTTCCTCGATATCCATGTCGGTAGGTGTTCGACTGCTGCGAACCACCTCTGCAACGCTGTTCGCGCCAAGTACATCCTTCTTATGCAGATTCAGGCCATGCAAGATCAACGTCATCGCGTTTTCGTAGAGATGCATGACTTCCTTTCGAAGTGCGATCTCAAGAGTTTGTGGGAAATCATCGGCTGCATTGTTCAGGTACCGCGGTTGACTGACATCGGGGGTTGGTTCGACGATACTGCGTTCAAGAAAGGAGATCAGCCAACGCATCAATGGTAACATGAGCAAGACGCCGAGCACGTTAAAGATGGTATGGAACACCGCCAACTTCAGAGCATAATCTTCCGCACCGATGCCCACGGTACCACTGATCAGGTCAACCGTCTCACTCAGCGGGACTATGAAAACCAAAGCTACCGCCGCAGTCGTTGTATTGAAGATCAGGTGCGCCAATGCGAGTCGCTTGCCCTGAAAATTGGCGCTGATCGAGCCAATAATCGCCGTAATCGTGGTTCCAATATTAGCCCCGATAGCCAGAGCCAGCGCGTTTTCATAGCTTATTTGTGAAGCGGCAAGCGCGGTGAGAGTAAGCACCATCGTCGCGTGGCTCGACTGCATAATCACGGTTGCGGTAGTCCCCAACAAACAATAGACTACCAGCCCCCAAAATCCCGACAAAGCAAATCGCATTAGGTCGACCTGGTCCTTGAACGCGTCGAAACCCTCTTTCATGTAATGAATGCCTAAAAACAGAAAACCCAGTCCTCCAAGGGCGTAACCAATCCCACGGAGCACCTTCGGCTTCTGAAACACAAGAATTATGCTAAGGCCGATAATTGGCATGGCATAGGTTGCGATATTCACCTTTAATCCTAGCCCGGCGACCAACCACGCACCCGTCGTCGTTCCGATATTGGCCCCAAAGATTATCCCCACCCCACCGACCAGAGAAATAAGGTCAGCACTTAAAAATGAAATCGTGATGACCGAAACCAGTGAGCTGGACTGCAACAACGCAGTAGAGACGAAACCGAATAAGAGAGATCGCGAAACGGATTTTGTCGCTCGCTGAAGCATTCGCTCTAGTGTTCCGCCTCCAAGTAGCTTGAAGCCGTCTTCAAGCATAAGCATGCCAAACAAAAAGATAGCGATCCCAGCTGCAACCACCTGCGCGTCAGGACTTACCCAGAAGGCAATTAGTAGCGCGCCAATTGCGACGGGTAGGTAGTACTTGATCATTCAATCAGTCCAAAATTTTGGATCGCAAAAACACCGAATGGCGCGAATTTCGACCTACAGGAAGACCGCACGCTAACCTCGACCAAGTTCGTGCAGCGCCAAGATTCTCAGCAGATACTAAATCCCAAACCCGGGCGCCTTCTGACCTCGATGTTTCTACTACCGCAACGTACATGTCTCATTGATTCAAATCATGGCGTAGGAACTCTACTTGCCCAAATGTTTGAACTGACTTGCCAAATGAGACCGATGGACCAAACATGTAGAGAACTGAAAGAGTAGAAAAAGCCGTTCGCCTAAACCGCGAAGAACTGTTCCGGTTTGGTGCGGCTCTGCTCTTCATCGTCGGCATCATGCTGGTAGGGTGCTGGCAGACTAATTCGGGTGCTGTCAGACGAATTCGAACCAGTCTCAGTTTGCCGCGGAAACCGCGATCCTAACCGGAACAAAGTTGACGCCACTCGCTAAGAGCGGCGGCGCGGGTCAGCTTGAAGGTATCTCGACTGGCTAGCGATCTTACCTGGTTGAAGTGGTTGTAGACAGAGAATGGACGGAGGCGAATTTCTGTAGACTTCGCATGCGCCTGAAACGCTGCATCGCGCGTTCGCGTCGTCGAAACGGCAGGTGCGAATTCTCGACGCGGTTGTTGAGCCACCTGCCCGTCTTTTGTTTATCGAGCGCGCCCATTTCTCTGAGCGCTGGCTTGTAGGAAGCGAAGCGATCTGTGACGATCTCTTCGGCGCAACCGTGTCGCTTCATCAATTTCTTTAGGAATTTCAGTGCTGCAGCTTTGTTTCGGCGTTTGGTGACAACGGCTTCCAACACCTCACCTTCGTGATCAACAGCCCGCCAAAGATAATGCCGCTTGCTATTCACCTTCACGAAAACCTCGTCAACGTGCCACTTCCATTTGGAGAAAGCGCGCAGTTGCCGAACACGCTTCCGTCGGATCTCAGCTGCAAACATTGGACCAAACCTGTTCCACCAATATCGGACAGTTTCGTGGCTCACGTCGATGCCTCGCTCGTGCAACAGATCTTCGACGTTTCGAAGCGAGAGCGGGAAACGGATATACAGCATCACCGCAAGGCGGATGATCTCTGGGCTGGTTTTGAAGTACTTGAAAGAGGCAGGTCTGGTCATGGGAAAAAGCTACGCAACCGCCCTGCCCGCCTCAAGCCAAGTTTTTCTGACAAAACCGTTTTCACGCCATTCTGCTGTTTCATTGAAGGCTTTATGAAACGCAACGCCGCACCAATGCGTCTATCGTCTGTGTTATTGGGCCCTGATGCGTGAAATAGATGCCCGTGATGCATGGATGCCTGCCCTGCACGCGATTCGGCAGCAACTGCATCTTTTTCGTTCACATCGACTGCGATTTCCTGCCCGCGTGACAAAAGATTGTTTTCGCTGAAGGTGTCCACGTGAGGCACGATACGGCTTTTGTGGCTGCCGGGAACAAACTTCATACACCCGCTTTGCTCAGACGCTTCTGAAATCGCAACCCAATAGGTCAAGTCTTGGTGCCACGAGACTATCTTCGATGATCGCGCTTCTTTCACAAAAAGTGCACCGCTCCAAACCATGAGATCCGGCCCTAACACCGTTGAAGCAGCCTCAATCAGCTTCGGATGGCGAAGAAGTGCATCGAATGATGGTATCAGCCTGTCCGGATAAGAATATAGAAGCTTGAGTTTATCTGGGTCGTCTCTGAGAATGCGCTCAGCTTTCTCAAAATCATTGCGCAGCGCTTGGACCTCAGAAGCTGTCAGGATATCCAGCGGAGCTACGAAACCGTCTCTTTCATAAGTCTTTGCAATATCACTCATTCGTCTATCCATCGTCATTTTTTGGAAACGTTAACTGCACCTTCATTGATTGGCTTCGATCAGACGCGACCTCAAAGGCAGTGACAGCTTCGCCAACTTCGAAGGAATGCGTTACCAACTGGTCGACGTTAATTAGTCCGCTTCGCATCATCTCGACCGCGACTGAAAACTCGGAATGGAAACGGAAAGACCCGCGAAGCACTAACTCTTTTGCAGTCAACGCCTGCATCGGCACAGTCATATCTCCGCCCAGACCAAGCTGAACCAATGTTCCACCCGGGCGCAAGCATGCGACGCCAGAAGCCAGAGCCGATTGAGCCCCGGAACACTCCAGTTGCACATCAACCTGGCCCTTGTCGTTTTCAAACTGCTCCAGTTTTTGCGGATCGGCGTAGGTGTTGATGACATCGTCTGCCCCACATTCACGCGCCACAGCGAGGGGCTGGTCCGAGATATCCGTCGCCACTATTCTGGCCGCCCCAGAACGACGCGCCGCCAAGATCGTGAGGCAGCCGATTGGACCGCATCCCGTGATAAGAACCGTTTTACCTAAGAGGCTCCCGGCTTGTTTAATCGCGTGCAAACAGACCGCCAAAGGTTCGGCCATAGCGGCCTGCGCAGGACTTAACCCATCTGCTGGAACGCATTGACTGGCTTTCGCCACGAGTTTGCTTTGAAAAGCGCCTTGGATATGCGGGAACGGCATCGCGCTGCCATAGAACTTCATATCAAGACAGTGGTTTTGCTGCCCGTTCAGACAATAAATGCAGGATTGGCAAGGTCGGGATGGAGAAACTGCAACCAGTTGACCTAAATACAACCCCTGCACACTTGACCCAACTCTCACTATTTCCCCGGCGATTTCGTGTCCAAGCACCATCGGTTGACGCAACTTGATCGCGCCGAAACCACCGTGGTTATAATAATGCAGGTCAGAGCCGCATATCCCTCCCGCGCGCATGGCAATCAAGACTTCGTCTGGCCCCACGTCGTGAACATCCCGGTTTTCCAACCTCAGATCTTTTGCGGCATGGATAACAACAGCAACACTGGCCGAAGACATTGCACGGACTCCCTATACAGATTGCCAAAAGATACGGATAGTCGGTGCTGACAACCAAGGGATTTTTGCATGACGCTTGAAATGTTTAGCCTAGAGGGAACACGCGCGCTCGTAACAGGCTCTAGCCAAGGCATCGGATTTGCATTGGCTCGTGGTTTGGCTGCCGCCGGTGCGCAGGTCGTTTTGAACGGTCGCGATGCCACTAAACTAGCGGCAGCAGCATCCGAGCTGAGCGAAACAGGCGCCTCGGTACGCGAACTTTCGTTCGATGCAACCGATCATGAAGGTGTCCGATCTGCCGTCGACGACTTTGAAGCAAAGGTCGGCCCGATAGACATCCTGATAAACAACGCCGGAATGCAACACAGGACGGAGTTACAGGATTTCCCCGCTGATGCCTTCGAGCGCCTGCTACAGACAAATGTAGCGTCCGTCTTTCACGTCGGTCAGGCTGTGGCACGGCACATGATTGAAAGAAAGTCTGGTAAGATCATTAACATTGCGTCGGTTCAATCCGCATTAGCAAGACCGGGTATTGCGCCTTACACGGCGACAAAAGGCGCCGTGACCAATCTTACAAAAGGAATGGCAACTGATTGGGCTAAGTATGGTCTGAACTGCAATGCCATTGCGCCTGGATATTTCGATACACCTTTGAACGCCGCCTTGGTTGCCGACCCAGAGTTTAGCTCATGGCTTGAGAAACGTACCCCGGCCGGTCGCTGGGGAAATGTAGAAGAACTTGTAGGCGCCGCTATTTTCCTTGCGTCACCTGCATCCAGTTTCGTCAATGGTCATACTCTCTATGTCGATGGCGGAATAACGGCGTCACTTTGATTTGTGGCTTTCAATCGTCTGCTAAGTAAGACCGACTTAGATATCGTTCATAGCGCCGACGCCAAGGCAATCACCACAACCACCATTAATGAAGCGGCCACCGCAATATTGATCCTTTGATGCGATCTCTCGCTTAAATCAAGGCTACCCAGCTTTGCGCCAGCACCTAGCCAGATCATGTGCACTGGCACCCAAATCATATTGAATACTACGATTTTTATGACGACCTCCCAAACGGGCGCATCGGGCAAAAAGGCAAACCCTGAAAACAATGCTGTGCCGACCACGTAAGCCTTGGGATTAATGAACTGAAGTGTCAGACCGTTCGCAAAACCAAGCGGCGAAACCGCAGGGGAAAATCCGACCTTTGAGCCGGCGCTGGCAATACGCCAGGCGAGAAATACCAAATACCCGACAGATGCGAATAGCAACAAAGTTCTAAGCACCGGTACAGCCAAAGCAACCGCAGCGACTCCAGAGACAACTAACATCATGTTGATGAACCCGCCCAGCATCAGACCAGCCACAAAGGCGAGTCCAGCTCGAAAACCAAATGCTGATCCAATACCCGCGGTTGTTAGAACACCCGGGCCCGGCGTAATCAGCAGAAAGAAAACCGCGACAGCAAACTCAAACACTTTTCAGATTGGCCTATTACAGATCTCTGCATTCCGGCACAGCTATGATCACCGATCCGTCCTTATGGTGTTGCAGCAGATTGTCGACAGTCAGGTCACCCATTGCTGCACGCGTCTCAAAAGTCGCGCTACCAGCGTGAGGGAGCAGAACGACATTGGACAACTCGCGCAATGCTTTTGGAACGCGCGGTTCGTCCTCGAAGACATCAAGCCCTGCCCACCCGAGCTCACCGTTTTGCAATGCACTAATTAAGGCAGTTTCGTCGACAACCGAACCTCGACTAACGTTTATCAGAGTGCCGCCTGCCCCCAACGCGCGCAACACCTCAGCGTTGACCAGCCTATTGGTCGACGGGCCGCCGGGCGTGATGCATATGAGGACGTCCACATGCTCTGCCATTTCAACCAAATTGTCGAAATATCGGTACGGGACATCCTTTTGATTGCGGGTGTGATATGAGATTTCGGGTGCCCACGGCTCCAATTTATCAACAATCGCCTGACCAATACGACCAAGACCAAGAATGCCTATTTTTTGATTGTCCGCTGATCGCGTCAAAGGGGCATTACCTTCAACTTCCCACCGTCCGGACCGAACGTAATTATCGTCACGTATGAGCTCTCGATAACATGACAGCAACAGCAGAACGGCGGTGGTTGCGACTTCTTTGTTCAACACATTGGGCGTGTGAGTCACAACAATCCCGCGCTCAGCCGCAGCACTTGCGTCGACGGCGTCGTAACCGACTCCATAGACGCTGATCATCTTCAGATTACTGAGTGAAATCATTAGGTCATGCGGAACGCCATCATGCCCGTTCGTTACGATATGCGTAATACTTTCCGCGTTGAAATCGTCCAATTGATGAATATTGAACACTGAAGACAGGCGTTCTCTCATCCGTTCGGTGATCCCACCAATTTGCAACAAGTCAGCCATCCTGGCCAACCTTTTGCCGTTGAACACCAAGCCCATCGATACGAAGCTCCATGACGTCGCCCTTTTTCAGATAAACTGGTTCCGGTTTGATCCCCATTCCAACACCGGGCGGTGTTCCGGTTGAAATGACGTCACCGGGGTGCAGTGTAAAAAGTTGGCTTAGATGCTCAATGATCTCGGCAACGGAAAAGATCATCGTGGCAGTATTCCCGGTTTGCATGCGCTGACCGTTTACATCCAGAGACATACCAAGACTCTGAGGATCCGGCACCTCATCCCGGGTCACTAGCCACGGGCCGGTAGGGCCAAATGTGTCGCAGGATTTTCCTTTGGTCCATTGACCTGTCAGTTGCGTTTGAAAATGCCTTTCCGACACGTCGTTTACGATGCAATAGCCCGCAACATATTCGAGTGCGTCGGCCTTGGAGACGTATTTGGCCGTCTTACCAATGACGACCCCCAGTTCGCATTCCCAGTCGGTATGTGTAGACCCCCGCGGCATAACAACATCGTCATAGGCACCAATGACGGCTGAGTTCGCCTTGAAAAAGAGTATCGGATGCTCGGGAATATCTGCGCCGGTTTCTGCAGCATGGTCCGAGTAGTTCAGACCGATGCAAAGAAATTTTCCGATGTCACCGACACACGGCGCGATACGAGGGTCACCCTCTACAACTGGCAGGTTGTTCGGATTCAATGACCGCAGGTTATCAAGCGTTCCGTCATCCAATATATCCCCCGTGATATCATTGATATGAGCGGACAGATCCCGCAATTGACCCTCAGAGTCGACCAGGGCCGGCTTTTCCGAGCCCTTGGCTCCGTAACGCACAAGTTTCATTTCCGTTCCTTTTAGTGGTTATCGCGTGGCATGAAGCCTCGCGCGATATCGCGGTAGTTTTCTGCACCCTTGAGCGTCATACCGCGATCCAAGCGATCTATTTTTTCGCGGAATATTTCCTGCCACGGGGATTGGTTGGGCGGGGTTGAATAACCACCCTTTGCCTCCAGATCGCGGGCGCGTTGATGCAGTTCTTCGAGCGAAACCAGCATATCTGCTGTGCCTTTGCCAAGATCGATGCGCAGTCGGTCGCCATTTCGCACCAAGGCCAACCCACCACCCTCTGCAGCTTCGGGTGAGGCATTCAGGATAGACGGGCTTCCTGATGTACCGGATTGCCGTCCATCACCGATGCAAGGAAGGGCTTCGATGCCCTGTTTCAACAAATATGCGGGCGGCCGCATGTTCACGACCTCTGCAGCACCAGGGTATCCTTTTGGTCCCGCTCCGCGCATAATCAGAATACAGTTTGCGTCGATGTTTTCTGCAGGATCATCGATCCGATGGTGAAAGTCCTCAGGCCCATCAAACACAACCGCCCTGCCCTCAAATGCATCCGGATCATCCGGGTTCGACAGGTAGGTCTCTCGAAATGCCTGTGAGATCACAGACGTCTTCATAATCGCACTCTCGAACAGGTTGCCCGAGAGATTGATGAACCCCGCCTGTTGCTTAACCGGGCTACTGACAGGCTTGATTACGTCGCTATTCTGAGACCGGCGCGTCGAGCAGTTATCGCCCATCGTCTTACCGTTCACCGTTATCGCATCGGAATGCGGCAGCAATCCAGCATCAAGAAGCTCTCCGACAACGGCGGGTACACCTCCGGCCTGTTGGTAGTCTTCGCCCAGATACTTACCCGCTGGCTGCATGTTAACTAACAGAGGAACGTCGTGGCCAAGTTTCTGCCAGTCATCGTTGGTCAACGGAACACCAAGATGCCGGGCGATTGCATTCAGGTGGATCGGCGCGTTCGTCGATCCGCCAATCGCAGAGTTGATAACAATCGCATTCTCAAAAGCCTGACGTGTCATCACATCGCTGGGGCGTAGATCCTCCCAGACCATGTCCACAATGCGTTTACCCGTTTCATAACTGATTTGGCCGCGCTCTCTATACGGGGCTGGAATGGCTGCTGATCCGGGCAATTGCATACCCAAGGCCTCAGCAAGCGAATTCATGGTCGTTGCTGTTCCCATCGTATTGCAATAACCCACCGAAGGTGCTGCGGCGGCTGCGATTTCCATGAACTCATCGGTGTCGATTTCGTCAGCCGCAAGGTCTTCGCGCGCTTTCCATATAACCGTGCCCGATCCAGCGCGTTCACCTTTCCACCAACCGTTGAGCATGGGGCCGACCGACAGGGCAATCGCTGGGATGTTGACGGTCGCAGCGGCCATAAGAAGCGCGGGCGTGGTCTTGTCGCAACCAATGTTCAGAACAACGCCATCAATCGGATACCCGAATAGACTCTCAACCAAGGACAGATAAGCCAGGTTGCGGTCGAGTGAGGCCGTTGGCCGTTTACCTGTCTCTTGTATCGGGTGGACCGGTATTTCGATGCACGTTCCGCCGGCGGCGATGATTCCATCGCGAACACGTTTGGACAATTCGATATGATGCCGATTACAGGGGCTCAAATCACTGCCGGTTTGAGCAATGCCAATGATCGGTTTGCCTGATTGCAGTTCCTCACGGGTCAAACCGTAATTCAGGTATCTTTCCAGATACAATGCAGTCATCTCAAGGTTCTCAGAATTCATGAACCACTTGCGAGATCGCAAATCGTTTTTTGATACTTTTGTCATTGGCCTGACCAACCCCCGTCAATTATGTGCGTGTGTCCTGTGGTGAATGCACTTTCATCGCTCGCCAGATAGACGACCAAGGCAGCAATCTCTTCTGCTTTCGCTACACGCCCCATAGGCTGACGCGCCACAAATTGTGCAAGGGCCTCTTCTCTGCTGCCCAGTTGCTCGCCCAACGCATCTACGCGGTCACGCCAACTGGGACTATCGACTGTTCCCGGACAAATGCAATTGCACCGGATTCCTTTTGTTATGAAGTCCACGGCTACCGATTTCGTCAGCCCGACAACAGCGGCTTTTGTCGTTCCATATACAAAACGATTTGGCGCACCGATTATGGAACCCAGCGCGGAAGACATATTGATTATCGAGCCTCCTCTGCGCTCTATCATTCCCGGCAATACAGCCTTTGTCGTGCGCACCATCGAGCGCACATTAAGGTCCATTGCGAAATCCCACTCTTCATCGGTTGCATCCAGAATAGTTCCGTGATGCACGAACCCTGCGCAGTTGAACAAAACGTCCGGCTTCGCTCGCGCGACCCCATGATGAATGCTGTCATTATTCGTCACATCCATCTCGAATATTTCGAGATTTTCGAGATTCTGACCGCGAATCAAATTTAGTTTTTCAGGGTTAATATCCGTCGCATAGACTTTTGCACCCTCTCTTGCCATTGCAATTGCGCTTGCAAGTCCGATCCCCTGTGCGGCGGCTGTGACCAGGACGCTTTTTCCCTTAAGTCTTTCTGACATATAAATATTCCGACCTCAAAAGTGGCGACTGGACAAGTGTTACTTCGTCCCACAGATCAACCGAGAAGCAAAGAAACCTTGGCGGATTTGCAACGACTTCTGGCATGTGGGCACAGAGCCGTTAGCGTATGACAGAGATTTTGGTTTGGCCATAACCATGCGTGGCACAGCTTCGGAAGGACAGTAGATGATGAGCAAGCAGTTCAAAGTGGCTCTGTTGGGAACCGGGCTGATGGGAGCTCCTATGGCGCGGAATATTTTGTGCGCCGAGTTTCCGCTCACTGTATGGAACCGCAGCTTGAAAAAGGCCAAACCGTTGACAGCAGAAGGCGCGACATTGGTGGAAACTGCCCCGCTGGCGGTTTCGGGTGCAGACGTAATAATAACCATGCTCTCGGATGGATACGCGACCGGCGCGCTACTTGCTGACGAGGCTTTCCGCGAGCAACTCAAACCGGGGATGATCTGGATTGATATGTCGAGCGCCAAACCCGAACACGCAAGAGAGCAATCCGCGCAGCTTTCCTCGATGGGGGTGCTGCATCTGGACGCCCCGGTTTCCGGTGGCACCAAAGGTGCTGAAGCTGGCACCCTTGCGATCATGGTCGGTGGCGATCAGGACGTTATGGAGCGCGTGCGACCGGTTCTGACAGCAATGGGCCGGCCTGTACATGTTGGCCCAAGTGGTTCTGGTCAATTGTGCAAATTGGCCAATCAAACAATTGTCGCTGTAACAATATCGGCTGTCGCCGAAGCGACTCTACTGGCTCAGCAAGGCGGTGCAGACCCCACCGCGTTGAGGGCCGCACTGAAGGGGGGCTTTGCGGATAGTATTATCTTGCAACAACATGGCGAACGCATGTCTGATGGAAATTTTACACCTGGGGGTTTGTCTAAGTTTCAACTAAAGGATTTGGACAACACGCTGGA
This sequence comes from Ruegeria sp. AL2, assembly GCF_056540845.1. NCBI lineage: Bacteria > Pseudomonadati > Pseudomonadota > Alphaproteobacteria > Rhodobacterales > Roseobacteraceae > Ruegeria > Ruegeria sp. AL2. The sequence goes on along the minus strand of NZ_JBQFXM010000002.1, from coordinate 67,675 downwards.
GGAAGCGCGAAGCCTTGGCGTTCAGCTACCTAGCACCCGATCTGTGCGCGACCGTTTCGAATATCTGATAGACGAAATGGATGGGGCCGAACTGGATCATTCGGCTTTGTATCTAGAACTCAAAAAACGGAACGGAATGCTGTGACGCGGATCCTGATTATAGGCGGCGGAGGAATGCTGGGCCAGAAACTGGCCCATCGCGTGTCGACCCAAGAAACCTTTGGAGCCGATGCCCAAGTCTCACTGTTCGATCTCTCGTTCCCGCCCGACAGTGCGGCAGGTAATCAAATTGTGGGGAACTTGACTGCGTCAGGCATAGCTAAGTCTTTTACTACGCAGCGGCCAGACGTCATTTTTCATCTTGCAGCTATCGTTTCAGGCCAAGCTGAAACAGACTTTGCGTTGGGTTGGGATGTAAACCTTATGGCAACGTGGGCACTGCTGAACGCACTTAAGGATGAACACGAGGCTTCAGAAAGCGAGTACACACCTCGCCTGGTTTTTGCCTCGTCCATAGCAGTTTTCGGGTCACCATTCCCCGAGAAGATAAGCGATGAATTCCTCTCGGCACCTTTGACAAGTTACGGAGCGCAGAAAGCGGCGGCTGAATTGATGATCACGGATTTCAGCAGGAAAGGATATATCGACGGTATTTCCTTGCGCTTGCCTACTTTGTGTGTGCGCCCGGGCAAAGCCAACGCTGCCGCTTCGTCCTTCTTTTCAGGTATAATCCGAGAGCCATTGAATGGGGATGAGGCTGTCTTGCCAGTTGCCGAAACCGTTCGTCACTGGCACGCCAGCCCCCGCGCCGCTGCGACTTTTTTGACCCACGCAGCAACAATGGACACGCAGCTTTTGAATGACAGACGCGCGTTGAACATGCCTGGCGTAAGTTGCACCGTCGCCGAACAAATCGAAGCTCTGCGCAAAGTGGCCGGCCAAGAAGCTGTTGGACTAATCAGGCAAGAACCCGACGAGACAATCGAACGAATAGTCAAGAATTGGCCGCGAGACTTTCAAACAGATCGCGCTCTGGAGTTGGGGTTCGAGGCGGAGTCAAACTTCGACGAAATCATTCGCGTGTATTTGGAAGACGATTTTCGGCTTTAGTCGCCCATCGTCTTTCCAGTTAGATGGCGTTCCAGATGGTCGTGAATTTTCTCTCGTGTTAACTGCTCATCCCCTGACAATGCTGCTTCAAGTATATCGGCATGGTGTCTTATGTTCTGAGAAATGAATTCAAAGTTCCGGTCTGCCACCATCAACTGCTGTCTGAATTGCGCGTAAACTCGGCTATGCATTTGTTTTAAAGTTTCCGAGCCACAGGCAGAAATAAGTGTTTGGTGAAATTCCTTTTCCGAGGCAAACCATATCTCGATAAGGCCGCTCGGGTCGTCTGTGGCGTGAATGCGTTTTTCGATATGGCTGAGTTTGTGATGTGCGGCCGTCAATCTTGCTTCCCAATCCACCCCGCCATTACGGATCGACATTGCGGTGCCTTCGGCCTCCAACAGAACACGAACGTGGGTCAATTCGATAAGCTTCTGCGGCGAACGCATTGGCACGCGGAAACCTTTTTGTTCCTGAAAGTCCACCAAACCAACAGCGGCCAAACGAAAAAGGACTTCACGAACGGCGCTCGCGGAACAGCCATACACTTTACGAAGTTCTTCAGCCCGCACCTTGGCTCCATGCTCGAATCCATTAGAGATCAGGCGCATCTTAAGATCTTGATAAATATCTATTTCGTCGTTCATTCCAGTATGCACCTTCAAGTTTTGTCCAAGTAGCGTCCTAACCTTATTTTCGAATTATCGCAAGAATCTCGAAATTTTTAGAAATTTCAATTTTTTCTTGTTGCATTCGATTCGTCGGCTTAACGTTTACCTGCGCGACAGCAAAGGAGGCGGCAAGATCTTCCACACCGCGCACGCTCAACGTCTGGGAGGACAATATGAAAATAGTCAAGACAGCGGCCCTGGCGGCCGTAGCCACGACAATGGCAGCCGGTTTCGCGATGGCTGAAACAACGAAGCTTAGAATTCAAACCCATTTTTCGCCCGAAACTCTGTCAGGCCAGATGGCTGCAAAATTCGTTGAAGACATTCAGGAAATGTCGAACGGCGAAATCGAAGTTGAAATGTTCTATTCCTCTTCGGTGGTCAAATCAGTTGAAACCTTCGATGCCGCAGCTACCGGAATTCTGGATTGCGACATGACGGGCGGCGGCTATCAGACCGGTAAAAACCCGGCCTTCCAGTTTGCGGGCGACCTGCTCGGCGGATATCAGAACCCATATCAGCAAATGGCTTGGCTTCTTCATGGCGGCGGAAGAGAAGCTGTAAATGATTTATACAACGGCTACGACATGGAATTCATCGGATGGTGGATTCCCGGGCCAGAGTCGTTGTCTTCGACCAAGCCGATTGCGAAAGTGGAAGACTTCAAAGATTGGAAGTTTCGCTCGCCTCCAGGCCTTGCAACCAAGGTGTTCGCGGAACTTGGTGCTTCTCCGATCGTGATGGACTTCAACGAAATCTTCACGGCTTTGGAAACCGGTATCATTGATGGTGCGGATGCTGCGAACCTGACGAACAACGTGGGCCTCGGTCTGTACGAGATCGCAGGTCACACAAACTATCCCGGTTTCCACTCGATGCCTGCAGATCACCTAGCTTGTCGCAAAGACGTCTGGGAAGCGATGCCCGCGCATCACAAGAAGATCATGGAAGTCGCAATGGATAGCTTGGCATTGCACAATGCCACAATCAATGAAGTGCAGAACGCTCAGACTGCAAAAGACCTGAAAGCAAAAGGTGTTCAGTTGTACGAATGGTCGCCTGAAGACCTGGCAGCGTATCGCGCGGCCGTTCAGGTCGGTTGGACTGAATTCGCGACGACCCCTGAGGCACAGGCGCTTTTGGAAAGCCACATCAACTTCCTGCGTGACCTGGGAGCAATGCAGTAGTCAGGCTTCGACCGAATTACGACGCACGGAGGGGCCGCACTAGCGGCCCCTCCGGATTGGCGCCGGGATCCAGAACTTCATGAAAATCAACAGAATAATAAGTCACATACTGCAGTACGACATGCCGGAAGTTCTGGGCTACTCGCAACAGTATTATGACAAGCGTACAACCCATCTGGTCGAGATTCAGACAGATGAAGGGGTAACCGGTTGGGGCGAGTGCTTTGGTCCCGGAAACGTAGCCATTGCCAACAAGTCTATCGTAGAAAAGGTAATCCAACCATTGGTCCTTGGCATGGACCCTTTGGACAAAGACGTGATCTGGCACAAGGTGTACAACCTTCTGCGAGACCATGGCCAAAGCGGAATGCCAATACAGGCTTTGTCCGGGGTGGACATCGCACTTTGGGATATCACCGGCAAAATCTCTGGCCTCCCCCTCCATAAGCTTGTCGGCGGCGCGCATCGCACAAGCGTTCCTTGCTACGGCTACGGCATGATGCTTCGGGATGAACCGATTTCTAGTCTGGCCAGCCGTTTTGAGGAGGAAGCCGCAAAGATCAAAGAAATGGGATTTACCGCCACCAAAATGAAAACGGGCTTTGGCCCGAAGCCTGATGTGAAGCTGTGCGAAGCAGTTCGACGCGGAGTTGGTGACGACTTTCCTTATATGGTCGATGCAAACCATGCTTATACGACTTCGGACGCATTTTTTGTCGGTCGGGCGTTGGAAGAACTGGACGTATATTGGTTCGAAGAACCTGTCGCGCCAGAAGACATTGACGGGTACCGCGAATTGCGCACTTCGCTGAAAGTCAACATCTCGGGCGGGGAGGCAGTTTTCAATCGCTGGGCTTGGCGCAATCTTCTTGAAAATCGCGGCATCGATATAGCGCAGCCAGAAGTATGCGCTTTGGGCGGTGTTTCAGAGTATCTCAGGATTCTAGCACTATGCCACGCACATTTCACTCCGGTCGTAAATCACGTCTGGGGTAGCGCCATCGCTGTCGCAACTAATCTGCATTTACTGGCGGCCATGCCCCCAATTCCAGGCGGCTTGCATCCTTGGGAGCCGATGCTGGAGTTCGACACGACGGACAACAAGTTTCGGGATGATCTGCTGACCGTACCGCTGGAAATTCAAAATCAGGTCAAGGCCAACAACGGCCGTGTCATGATCCCGACTGGCCCCGGACTGGGGGTCGAGCCGGATCGAGACTTTATCGATCACTACAGGATCGAAGGATAGGGACGAGGGTTACGCGATGCACAAGAATTCAGGCGGACCAATTGAATGGCTCATACCGTTGGCCTTCGTCGCGACTGCCAGTTGGCTTGTTTGGCATCTCCCGGCATTCCTATTGGATTGGCTGCCTTACACCTCTGAATCCCTCAAAAGCCAGGTAACTGAAATATATCTGCGCAGCGACGTCACGCCCGAATTGTCTGGCGTATTCGGGGGGTATGTCGACATCATCGACATGGCCGCGCTCGTCCTTCTACCGTTTCTTGCAGTGATTGGTACCAAGACCGTGCGCCCGGCAACGATGGAGTTCGAAGGCTCGACGGTTATGGACCGTTTCGCCCTGTTCATAGGCCGAGTGACGATGATGATGATCGCAATCATGACTGTCGTCATGCTCTACGAAGTCTTCATGCGTTATATCCTGGAGAAGCCGACCGAGTGGGCGAACGAAATGACACTGTGGTTCGCCAGCTTTGTGTTTTTGATGTCTGGCTACTACGCCATGCAGCAACGCAGTCACATTCGAATATTCCTGATGTACGACGCCGTTCCACGTTGGCTTCAGCGCGTTTTTGATACGGTTTCGACTATACTGATCGTGCTATTTGCCTTCTTTCTTGTCTACGGCAGCTACAAACAGGTGTTCGTCAACAAGCTCTACAAATGGGAGCTTTATGGCTCTGCCTTCAATCCTCCGATCCCGGCGACGTTGCAGCCGATGGTGCTGATCGTGATTACGCTCGTCGCAATGCAAGCAATTTTGAACTTGGTCGCGGATTGGAACAAAGAACCGGAAATCCACACAGATGAACCGGACGAAGACGAAATTGAAATGATCAAACGGGCGGTGGGACAAGACTAATGGACATTGGAACAATCTCACTCATCCTGATGGTCGCCCTGATTGTGCTTCTGGCGATCGGGATGCCCTTGGGTCTGGCCTCGGCTTCGCTTGCGGTTCTGGTTCTTGTGCTCAAGTTCGAACCGACACTGCTTTTAAACCCGTTTTCATTCGGCGACGGGATTCTCACCGGTCGGCCAGGGACTGGGCCGCTCTATATCCTGGCGCAGAAGATATACGGGCTCTTAACGGACTACGTGCTCATCTCCGTGCCATTGTTTATCTTCATGGCGTCGCTACTAGAGCGGTCCGGGATCGCGCGCGACATGTATTCGTCGCTGAATGTCTGGCTGTCCAGAACACGCGGCGGCATCGCGATCGTGACCTCGATCATGGCGGTGATCATGGCTGCCATGTCCGGCATCATCGGCGGTGAGGTTGTCCTGCTGGGCCTTATCGCCCTGCCCCAGATGCTGCGCCTGGGCTACGATCAGAATCTCGCTATTGGCGTCATCTGCGCCTCTGGGTCGTTGGGCACCATGATCCCTCCTTCGATCGTTCTGATCATCTATGGGCTGATCACCGAAACCTCGATCAAGTCGCTGTTCACCGCGTCTTTCATTCCCGGCTTCATGCTAGCCTCGATGATCATCCTGTACATCATCATCCGCACTCGGTTGAATCCTCATCACGCTCCGCTGCCGGAACCGGACCCGAACGACCCCGAACCAGCCGAGAAACGCAAACTGTTTGGTGCCTTCATGAGCATCGTCGTCGCCGGATTTTCCACCGTTCTGTTTATCCGGGCCGCTTTTTTCGAACTGTCAGGCTCCAACGCTGCCAGCCAGGGCGAACCAGCGCGATTGGGGACAGCTGACTACCTGCCCTGGTTTGCCGGTATCACGATCGTCGCCCTTCTGCTGATTTTCGTCGTCTTTGGCAGACAGCGCGCAAAAATCGGTTGGGAAATGGGCAAGGGTCTCGTCGCGCCGCTGGTCGTAATCGGCGTCGTGCTCGGCTCGATCTATGGCGGGATCACGGGCATCACCGAGGCTGCTGGTATGGGCGCCTTCGCCGTCCTGATCATCGCCATCCTACGGGGCGAAGGATCGTTCGAGCTGGTTTGGGACAGCTTGATGCGGACACTAAAATCCACAGGCACAATCATCTGGGTTACGATCGGGGCCGCCGCGCTGGCGGGTGCCTACACCATTGCTGGGGGGCCCCAATACGTGGCCGACCTGATCGTCGGCCAAGAGCTGCCAACCATGTTGGTCATTCTGGTAATGATGCTGATCTTGCTGTTCATGGGCGCATTCATGGATTGGGTCGGCATCGTACTGTTGATCATTCCGGTCTTTCTGCCGATCGTCATGCGCCTTCCTATCGAGGAAATCGGAGTCTTTGGCCAGTTGGAGCCGAGTCATGTCGCCATCTGGTTCGGCGTCGTGTTCTGTATGAACATGCAGGTCAGCTTCCTCTCGCCCCCTTTCGGCCCGGCCGCGTTCTACCTGAAGTCAGTGGCCCCGCCGCATATCAGCCTGACGGATATCTTCCGCGGCTTCCTGCCATTCATCGGGATCCAGTTGCTGGCGCTTTCCGTTCTTCTGATCTGGCCGGGCATCATCGCGCTGCTGTTGTGAGGTTGCACCCATGCTGACACAAGATCAGATTGGCAAGTTCCAGACCGATGGATACCTCGTGGTTGAGGATGTTATTCCCCGCGATGTCCTGGGTCGGGTGCAAGCGGAATACTCGGATGTCCTGAACCGGCTCTATGACTGTTGGTACAAAAAAGGGCTGGTCAAGGACGAGCCGTCCGGAATGACCTTCTGGGACAAACTTCTGTCCGCCTATCAAGCCGGATGCGACTATTTCCAGCCGCTGGACATCTCGCTGCCCGGCGATCGGATCATTGCGGACACACCGTTCCATATTGGGCCCGCAGTGTTCGACTTGCTGACGGCCCGCCCCATGCTTGACATTGTCGAGCAGCTGATCGGGCCAGAGTTGGTGAGCAATCCAATCCAGCACGTTCGGCTGAAGCCCCCTGCCCTGAAGCTGTCCAAGGACGAGGTGCGCGCGCACATCACCGCAACGGACTGGCATCAGGACCGAGCGGTTGCGCTGGAGGATGCTGATCAGACCGACATGGTCACGGTGTGGATTGCCGTCAACGATGCAACCGTCGAAAACGGCTGCCTGCAAGTGCTGCCGAAGGCACAGGACCAAACCATCCTGCCGCATTGTGCCCGGACGCAGACAGGCATTGCTGACGGGTTCATTGATGAAGGCCGCGCCGTACCCCTTCCTGTCAAGGCCGGCGGGATCATCCTGTTTCACCCTTTGACGCCACACGCTTCGCTGATCAATAAAACGGGCCGGTTCCGCTGGTCGTTCGACATCCGCTTTAGCGCGGCAGGCCAGCCGACCGGTCGAGATCATTTCCCCAGCTTCATCGCGAGGTCCAGATCGCGCCCCGAAACCGAGCTGCGAGATTGGCGCATCTGCAAGTCCAATTGGGAGGCGGCGCGAGCAAGACTGTCCGGCAAGCCGCATATAGATATTCACCGGTGGACATCGGACTCACCGTTCTGCGCCTAGCTGCTGCCGCCAGGAAAGCTGATTATGACTTTTGTACGTTTAGATCGAACGGATAGCGTGGTGGTTGCAACTCGGCATCTGGAGGCCGGCAGTATGGTCGAGGATGTCACGACCAATGCGCGCATCCCCTCGGGGCACAAGGTCGCCACGCGGAATCTTGCGCTCGGCGATCCGGTCAGAAAATACGCCCAGATCATCGGTTACGCCACCCAACCGATCGAACCCGGTGACCATGTGCACACCCACAATGTCGAGTTCCGCAACACCAGTGTGGACTACGAGTTTGCGACGGATCACAGGCCCATGAAACCCGTCACCTCGGTCGATACGTTTATGGGCTACCACCGGGATAGCGGTCGGGTCGGCACGCGCAACTACATCGCGGTTCTGACCACCGTGAACTGTTCGGCGACTGCGGCCCGCATGATCGCCAATCACTTCACGCCGGACAAGCTGGCCGAGTTTCCGAACATCGACGGCGTGGTGGCCTTTGTCCATGGAACGGGCTGCGGAATGGCCGATTCCGGCGACGGTTTTGAAGCCCTTCAACGGGTCATGTGGGGGTTTGCAAAACACCCCAACCACGCTGCCGTCCTGATGGTCGGTCTGGGCTGCGAGATGAACCAGATCGACTGGCTGCTGGACGCGTATGGGCTGAAGCAAAGTCCCACCTTCCAGACGATGAACATCCAGAACGTCGCCGGATTACGTCGGACCGTGGAAATGGGCATCAACAAGATCAACCAGATGCTTCCCATTGCCAATGAGGCGAGGCGCAGCGAAGCCCCGGCGTCCGAACTGATGGTTGCGCTGCAATGCGGTGGTTCGGACGCTTGGTCCGGTGTGACTGCGAACCCGGCGCTCGGACATGCCTGCGACCTGTTGGTTGCGCAAGGCGGCACAGGTGTCCTTGCGGAAACTCCTGAAATCTACGGAGCCGAACACCTTTTGACCCGCCGCGCCCTTGGTCGCGCAACTGGGGAAAAACTGATCGGACTGATCGATTGGTGGCAGGACTATACCGCTCGCAATCACGGTTCGATGGACAACAACCCAAGCCCCGGCAACAAGCAAGGGGGTCTGACGACCATCCTAGAGAAGTCGCTGGGGGCAGCGGCGAAGGGCGGAACCACCCCTTTGACCGGTGTATTCAAATATGCCGAACACATCACCGCCAAAGGCTTCACCTTCATGGACAGCCCCGGATATGATCCGGCCTCGGTGACCGGGCAGATCGCGGCTGGGTGCAACCTTGTGTGCTTCACCACGGGACGCGGCTCTGCATTTGGGTCCAAACCGGCACCCACGCTGAAAATCGCTACCAACTCTGAATTGGCAGCACGCATGCCCGAGGACATGGACGTGGATGCGGGCGACATTCTGACCAAAGGCGCCAGCGTCGAAGAAAAAGGACAGGAAATATACCAACGGCTGCTCCAAGTCGCCTCCGGCGCGCGGACCAAGTCCGAGGCGCAGGGCTTGGGTGACTACGAATTTGTTCCCTGGCAAATCGGAGCGGTGATGTGAAACGAATCCTTGTATCCGGCGGCGGATTGATCGGTATCCGTCACGTCCGCGCCGTGATTGAGCATCCCGGCTGCATGTTGGTCGGGTTGGCCGATCCAGATGGCTCGATCCAGATCGACGCGCCGCGTTTTGCCAGTATGGACGAGGTGCAGGGCCCAGTGGATGGCGTCATCATCGCGACGCCAACCCGCCTGCATGCCGAACATGGCATTCTGGCCGCATCCCGCGGTTGGCACATGCTGATCGAAAAGCCGGTTGCAGCATCGGTCGATGACGCCCTGCGCCTGAAGACGGCCGTTCGCCAGGCCAATGTCCGCAGCCTTGTAGGCCACCATCGGCGGTATCATACAATCTTGCAACACCTGAAGGAGGTGATCGCGCAAGGTACGATCGGACAAGTCATCAATGTCTCGTTGCTGTGGGCCATGCGCAAACCCGACAGCTATTTTGAACAGAACTGGCGGACTTCCGATGGCAGCCCAGTCATGATCAATCTGGTGCATGATATCGATGTCCTGCGCTTTGTGATCGGAGAAATCTCGGATGTCGTCGCCCTGCCCGGAGCGCCCATCCGCGGATCGGAACGGATAGAAAGCGGGGCTATCGCGATCGCATTCGAAAACGGCGCGACGGGCACTATCAGCTTTGCCGATACCGCACCCAGCCCCTGGGGGTTTGAGGCCGGAACCGGCGAAAACCCGAACATCGGCACGACCCATCAGGACATGATGTGGATCACGGGAACTAAGGGCGCCGTCAGTTTTCCATCCATGACCCTGTGGCGCGGACAGGATTGGGGCACTGCGGCCCAAAAAGACCAACTTACACGACCGGAACAACAACGCGCACCGCTGGAGGTGCAACTGGATCACTTCCTTGACGTGATCGATGGCGCTCCCCCACTGATCGACGTCGAAGATGCAGCCCGAACGCTCGAGGTCACATCACGGGTCGAACAGGGGCTAAAGGCGCAAACGACTCGAGCGCGGGCGCCGGCCTGATGGACATGCGGCCCGGCCAAATGCCGGACCACCCAAAAACCAATGATTATCCACCGGGCAATATGAGCATTAAGAAAGCAAAGCCGCCCGCAACAAACACAAGAATAAAAACCAGACACATTCAAGGAAAGGGAAACCAATGAGCAAACCATCAATCGGGTTTATCGGCTTGGGACTAATGGGCGGAGCCATGGTGAGCCGACTGTTGGACCAAGGATACTCGGTCACGGTATTGGGAAACCGCGACCGCACGTACCTGGACGCCGCGATTGACCGAGGCGCCCGCGAGATGCGAAACGCCCAAGAACTGGCTCAGGCCAGCGACATCGTGATGCTGTGCATGGGCACCTCCGAACAGGTCGAGAGCCGAATGCACGGTGCAGATGGAGTGATTTCAGGATTGAAGTCCGGCGCGATCGTCATCGACTTTGGCACCTCGCTTCCTGGCAGCACACGCGCCTTGGCCGAGGAGGTTGCCGCAGCCGACGGAAGCTATCTTGATGCACCGCTTGGCCGGACACCTTCACACGCGCTAGAAGGCAAGCTCAACATTATGACGTCTGGCGACAAGGCTGCCTTTGACAAGGCCGAGCCGACACTGAAAGATTTGGGCGAAAACGTTTTTTACCTTGGCCCCGTTGGGTCCGGGCACACGATCAAGCTGATCAACAACTTCTTCGGAATGACCGTTGCGAACGCGATGGCCGAAGCCTTTGCCATGGCTGACATCACCGGTGTTGACCGCAAGCAGCTGTATGATGTGATGGCCGCAGGGCCGCTGCATTCCGGAATGATGGATTTCGTCAAAGCCTATGGCGTTGAGAGCGACCCAAATCAGCTGGCCTTTGCCATCAAGAACGCGGCAAAAGACCTCGGGTATTATGACCGAATGGCGCGCGAGGAAGGCGTTACCAGCGTGATGTCGCAGGGCGCGCTTTCGGCGCTGAATGACGCCCGCGACCACGGTCAGGCGGATGACATGGTAAGCCAGATGGTTGACTACTACGTCAAGCGTTTCAACACCTGATCGATGGCCGTCTCCGCCAACCCCACCGCTGACCTGCCGCGCCTTGGCATTGTGCTGATGCTGATGGCGTGGCTGTTCTTTTCGTTGGTTGACCTTGGGGCCAAGTGGTTGGCGTTGGCCGGAGTGCCGGCATTTCAGTTGGCGTTCATGCGCTATGCGGGGCACTTCGTGATCTCAGTGGGCGTGATCGCCAAGGGCGGGATAGAGGCCGGTCGGTTCAAGACTGCCCATCCATGGCAGGTGATAAGCCGGGCCTTGCTGCTGATCTCGGCGACCGTTTTCAATTTTTATGCCCTACGGTTTTTGCCACTGACCGTTGTGTCGGCAATCATGTTCTCAAGCCCGGTCATCGTGTGCTTTCTGTCCGTCTTTGTATTGAAAGAAAGCGTGGGCCCATGGCGTTGGGCGGCTATCATCCTGGGCTTTCTGGGGGTGTTGGTTGTCGTACGGCCGTTTGGTTCGGCCTTTCATCCGACCATGCTGCTGATCGTATATAATGCCACCGCTTTGGCCTTGTACTCGATCATGACGCGCAAGCTGTCCGGGGTCGTTGCCGTGGACACTATGCAATTCTACCTCGGGCTTACCGGGACGGTGGTCCTGCTGCCGTTCGCCATCTGGTTTTGGGTCCAGCCAGAAAACACGTGGAGCCTGATTGTACTGATTGGCCTTGGTGTGTTTGGCTGGTGCGGGCATCAACTGCTGACGAACGCGCATCGGTTTGGAACGGCGAACCAGTTGATGCCATTCACCTATTCGTTCCTAATCTACGTGGCAATCTGGGGTTATCTGTTCTTTGACACAGTACCGGACGCCTTCACGTTGGCAGGAGCTGCGCTAATCATGGGCGCCGGTCTCATCATCTGGAAAAGAGAAAAGAAATGACGCGAATTGCCTGCATCGGCGAAGCAATGATCGAGTTGTCCATGCTGGAAACCGGCGCAAAGGTGGGCGTCGCGGGGGATACGCTGAACACGGCCATCTACATGCACCGTGCCGCGCCTGACCTGCAGGTGGAGTATGTGACATGTCTTGGCGACGACCCGTTCTCAACGCGCATCGTGGACTTCATCGCCAGTCATGGCATCGGAACATCCGGGATCCGCATCATTCCGAACGCCTCTCCGGGACTATACGCTATCACGACATCTGCGGACGGTGAACGCAGCTTTACCTATTGGCGCAGCGAGGCGGCCGCCCGTCAGCTTTTTGCCGATCACGACTTCAGCCCGCTGAACGGTTACGACGTGCTGTACTTGTCAGGGATTTCCGTGGCCATTCTTCCGCATGCAGTCAGGCTTGCGCTTCTGGACTGGCTCGAAGGCTCTTCCGTCCGGCTGGTATATGACAGCAACTTTCGTCCGCGTCTTTGGGACAGCGTCCAACACGCTCGGCAGATTAACCAACGGCTTTGGCAACGTGCAGACATTGCCCTGCCGTCCATTGACGACGAGATGGCATTGTTCGGGGAAAGCGCGGACCAAGTGGCTGCACGCTTTGCCGATCATCACGGTGTTGGTGCGTTGAAACGCGGAGAGAATGGCCCTTTGTCCATCGGTCAGAACACTGACCAAACCTATGAACCTGCCAAAAACGTGCTGGATACGACAGCGGCGGGCGACAGTTTCAACGGTGGGTACCTCGCGGCCTTGCTGATGGGAAAATCACAGGCCGAGGCCCTGATGGCTGGACACAATCTGGCTTCCACCGTTGTTCAGTTCCGCGGCGCGATCATTCCCGGATAAGTGGCGCGAGATCCTCAGCACCAACGAGACCCAAAAACGGCGCTACCGGGTCCGGCTGCTTGACGGCCGTGGCAATTTCCGACGCGCAAGGATCGTTCAGCGCCCTGCCCTTTGCGATCTCGGACATGCAATAGGAGATCCAGGCCCGCATCCCTGCAATCACCGCCTGAGAGCCGGTCTCACGGAGTGTGGGAACAAACCGATACGGCAGCTTCTGGCTGCCATCCATCGCGATTTGGCCCAGACGGTGCGCCAGCTCGGGGTTTTCAAAGCGGCGCAGCAAAGCTTCGGCATAGTCCGGAACCTGTGCTTGCAGTGCTGCGGGCAGCGTTGCGCCCGCATCCTTCATCAACTCGGAAACCAGCGGGCGCAAAACCGGGTCTCGAACCGCCTCGTGGACGTAGGTCAGGCCCCGCTCCAACCCGGTATAAGCCAACAGGGAATGGGCACCGTTCAACATGCGCAGCTTTCGCATCTCGTGCGGGGCTACGTCTTCGACCAGTTGCACACCCGGCCAATCCGGGTGCGGACCGGCGAAACTGTCTTCGATCACCCACTCCGAGAACGCCTCGGTCGGAACAGCCATAGGATCGCCGCTAATTGCGCGAACGGCGTCCGTGGTAGCCGGGGTGATCCGGTCGACCATCGCGTTGGGAAAGCGAACAGAGTCCCAATTCACGTCCAGACCGGCTGCTTCCGCAAAATCGGCAACTGCCGTTTCGAGCGTCTTGCCGTTTTCCATGCGATTGTCACAACTTAGTACCGTTACTGGCTTGCGCCGTTCCGCAAGGCCATAAGCTAAAAACCCGATCAGCGTCGAAGGCCCTTGCCCTGCCAGATCGGCGGCAATCGCTGGATCCTGAAGGTTCAGCTTGCCCGCGGCGTCCAAGTGGTAACCTTTCTCGGTGACGGTCGCCGAGATGATCTCGGCATCAGACATCACATCGAAAATTTCTGCGCGATCCTTGGGCGCGACCAGAACGTCACGCAGAGCTTTGATGCGCCGGACGCCCTGCCCCTGCACGCACAAATCGTACTCGAAACCCTGCCGGGCCAATCCATCCCGAACCGAGGATGAACGCAGGCTGACGCCGACAACGTCCCAACCGCCCACTTGATCGGTGTAATCCAGCAAATGCGCCCGAGCAAAGTTTCCAAGGCCGAAATGAAGAATTGTACCCATTTAGCTTTGCAACCCGTAAACCTGTTTCGCCAGATCGACCGCTAACAACCGCGCCAGATGCTCGGCACTGTCCCGAGCGAAATAGCCGCGCGCAACCTGCTCGGCCAGATGAATCGCCACACCCCGTCGCCACAGGTCGTGACGTGCAGGAATGGACAGAAAAGCCCGCGTGTCGTCATTGAATCCGGCCAAATTGTAATATCCGGCCGTTTCAACGATCTGAGCGAAATACCGCGCAATCCCAGCTGGGCTGTCGTGGAACCACCAAGGTGGCCCGATCCTAAGGCACGGCCAATGTCCCGCCATCGGGGCCAGTTCGCGGGCATAGGTGCTTTCGTCCAGTGTGAACAGAATGATGCGCAGTTCCGCTGAGTTTCCGACCCGGTTCAACAGCGCCTCGAGGCCCGTGACCCAATCCATCGCGATTGGAATGTCGCCCCCCTTGTCCCGTCCGAAGTCCCGCATTACCGCGTGGTTCGTGTTGCGCTTGCTGCCAGCATGTATCTGCATTGTCAGACCATCATCGACAGACATCTGCGCCATTTCGATCAGCATATGCCCATAGAACCGACGAGCATCCTGTTCGGTACCTTCCCGCCGTCTCAGCCGCTGGTACAGCGCATCCGGGTCGTCCAGCCACTCGGTCTGTACGCGTTCGATACCGTGGTCGGTGGCAGTACATCCCAGCTGGATGAAATAAGCCCGCCGCATTCGCAGCGCGTTGAGGTAGCCATCATAGCTGCCCAGATCGCAGTCTGTCAGGTCGGCCAACTTGTTCAGATTCTGTACGAACCCCGGGTCCGCCCCATCCAAAACTCCGTCTGGGCGAAACGTCGGAACAACTCGCCCGCCCCAACCGCTTGTACGGATCTTCCGATGCTCCGCGAGGCTGTCGAGAGCCGAATCTGTGGTGGCCAGAACCTCGATCCCAAACCTGTCGAACAAAGCCCTCGGGCGAAAATCGGGTTGCGTCAGCTTGTCTGAGATCGTGTCATAGATCAGATCTGCCGTGCGCGAAGACAACTCCTCAGACACGCCCAGCGTTTCATGCAGCACAAAATTCATCCAGATCCGGGAAGGCGTTCCCAGAAACAGATGCCAGTGCTCGGCAAAGGTGCGGAAAACGGCGCGAGGATCCTTCTTTCGCCCCTCTTCCCCAACGCCAAGTTCGGACAAGGGAACGCCCTGAGAGTAGAGCATACGGAACACGTAATGGTCGGGAACCACCAGCAGCTCTGCCGGGTTGGGAAACGGCTCATCGGTTGCAAACCACCCCGGATCGCAGTGACCATGCGGAGACACGATCGGCAGGTCCTTGATGCCCAAGTACAGGTCTTCTGCCATGCCATTCAAATTACCAGTCATTTCTGCCTCCGATACTGCTGCCCGCAATTGTTAACACAGTTTTTAATGGTTGCATCTTTCCCGTTCGAACCCGCAGACTGACCGGGTGATCCGGGGGAATGAATGAATATTGCGCTGATTGGTTTGGGGATGGTTTCGGGCACGCATGTCGCTGCCATTCAAGCATCGGATCAAGGCCTCAGTCTTGCCGGCGTTCTTGGGCGCAACTCTGAAAAAGCAGCTGAGTTCGCGCAGCGAAACGGCACCCGCGCATTCGGCTCGATCGAGGAAATCGCAAACGACCCAAACGTCGACTTTGCGATCATCGCAACCCCGCCCGATCAGCGCACAGAGTTGGTACGAATTCTTTCGACCGCGTCGAAACCGATCCTGATGGAAAAGCCCATTGAAAGAACGCTGGGCGCCGCGAAAGCCATTGTCGAGCAGTGCGAGGTGTCTGGCGTGCCGCTAGGCATCGTCTTTCAGCACCGCGCCCGCGCCGCCTCGCAGGCGCTGAAATCAGCCATTGAACAGGGTGAGCTGGGCGCGATCGCCACGGTGGAAATCCGTGTCCCTTGGTGGCGCGATCAGAGCTACTATGACGAGCCGGGTCGCGGCACTTATGCGCGCGACGGAGGCGGTGTCATGATCTCGCAGGCAATCCACACGCTTGACCTTGCGATGTGGCTGCTGGGGCCGATCTCGGACATTCAAGCCATGATGAGAAAAACTCCGTTACACGATCTCGAAGCTGAGGATTGGGCAGGTGCAGTCTTTGAAACGGATAGAGGCGCCGTGGGCACTTTGATGGCGACTACTGCCGAATTTCCCGGGGCCGCCGAATCTATCACGATCCAAGGCACGCGCGCCAAAGCGCATTTGGAGTCAGGTGTCCTGACCTTAACGACTTTCGATGGTTATAAATCCACGGTTGGCGAAACGTCCGCCACAGGCGGAGGGGCCGATCCCATGGCGTTCACCCATGCTTGGCATCAGGCGGTTATCGAGGATTTCGCCAAGGCCGTTGTCGGTGGAACGCAGCCCATGGCCACCGGACGCAGTACCCTTTTGACCCACGCCGTCATAGACGCGATGCAGATCGCCAATCGAACCGGCCAGAAAACACGAGTCATCTCATGAGCCTGACCTGCGTCGCCCTTGGCCTGGACCACCGCCATATCTATGGCATGACGGAAAACATGCATAAAACCGGCGTGGACTGCGTTGGCTACTGGACACAAGGCGATCCGGAAACGCTGCCGGGCTACGTCAAAAGGTTTCCCGGTATTCCGCGGCTGGCCCGACTGGAAGACGCCCTAACTAGTGGGGCGGATCTGGCGCTGATTTCGGCAATACCGGCAGATAGGGCCGCGTTGACGATCCGCGCCATGCAAAACGGCATGGATGTCATGAGCGACAAGCCAGGCTGCACGACGTTCGAGCAACTCGACCAGATCAAGCGAGCGGTCGCCGACACCGGTCGAATCTGGTCGGTGAATTTTTCCGAACGATTTGAAACACCCGTCAGCACGCGGGCGACCGAGTTGGTCGAGGCCGGTGCCATCGGGCGCGTGATCCAAACGATCGGACTTGGCCCGCACCGCTTGAACCCGGCAACGCGGCCGGAATGGTTTTTTCAGCGTGACCGCTATGGAGGTATTCTGACCGACATCGCCTCGCATCAAATCGATCAGTTCTTGCACTACACAGGTTCGGAAACCGCAGAAATTACAAACGCCTATGTGGCGAACTACGCAAACCCCAAAGATCCCGGGTTGCAGGATTTCGGAGAGCTCAATCTGCGCAGCGAGAATGGTACCGGGTACATCCGGGTTGACTGGTTCACGCCGGATGCCTTGCCAAACTGGGGGGATGGTCGTCTGACGATCCTCGGAACCGAAGGATATATCGAGTTGCGGAAATACGTCGATGTGGGTGGGGCCTCAGGGACAGACCATCTGATCCTCGTCAATGGTGAAACCTGCCAAAAGATCGACGCAGCCGACGCCGGCCTTCCCTACTTCGCGCGCCTGGCCGATGACATCCGCAACCGGACCGAAACCGCGATGACACAGACCCACTGCTTTACGGTCATGGAACTGGCACTGCACGCGCAGGAAATGGCGGAACGCAGATGATCAACGTTGCGATCCTTGGCGCAGGTATCGGTGCGCAACATCTGGACGCTCTGGAACGGCTTGACCGCACCTTCCGCGTAACCGCCGTGGTCGACCAGAATACGGACCGGATCGAACAGATACGGCAGAACTCGGATTTTCGAGCACTGACCAACATTCAGGACGCTCTGGATGATCCGGCGATTGATGTCATCGACGTCTGCCTGCCGCCCCATCTGCATGTACCAACCACGCTTGCGGCACTGGCCGCAGGAAAACACGTTGTCTGCGAAAAGCCTCTTGCGACCTCGATGCAAGATGTGGATCGGATCACGGCAGCCACACGCAACGCAGGCAAGCAGGTGTTTCCGGTGTTTCAATACCGGTGGGGCCCGTCACTTGCCCAATTGCGCCACTTGCAACGCGCAGGCCTGACCGGAGCGGTCCAAACTGCCGCGCTTGAGACCCATTGGTCCCGAGGGGCAGACTATTACGCGGTGCCGTGGCGGGGAACATGGGCTGGTGAACGCGGCGGCGCAGTGCTGGGCCATGCCATCCACAACCATGATCTGCTGACTCATATCGCGGGTGATATCGCCTGGGTGTCTGCAATGGCCACAACGCGGGTAAACCCGATCGAGACCGAAGACTGCGCCGCGATCTGCTTTGGCATGACTTCCGGAGCTTTGTGTACAAGCAATATCACCCTGGGCGCTGCCACGGACGAAACCCGCCTGCGGCTCGTCTTTGAAAAGGTGACCGCCACCTCTGGCACCGAACCCTATGCCCCGGGTCAAACGCCCTGGACATTCGTCGCGCGAGACCCTGTGAATCAAGCCGCTATCGACGAGGCCCTTGCAGCCGCCGCTGACGAACAAACAGGTTTCGAAGGGTTCTTTACTGAAGTCGGCAGGGCGCTGCGGTCCGAGGCAAATTCGGCCGTTACACTGCAGGACGGTGCTGCGTCCATCGGCCTTGTGACCGCGATTTATCACGCGGCGCGCACCGGGCAGCGCGTTGCTCTCCCCATCAGGCCCGATCACCCGCTGTATGAAGGATGGCTGCCATGAAACAATGCTGGCGTTGGTTCGGACCCGATGATCCGATCGCCTTGGCCGCTCTCCATCAAGTCGGGGTTCAGGGCATCGTCACCGCGCTGCATCACATCCCGCCGGGACAGCCCTGGGACGAACCAAGCATCGCCGATCGGCAGGCAGTTCTGGCTACTGCCGGGTACAGTTGGGACGTTGTCGAAAGCCTGCCCGTCTCCGAGGCGATCAAAACACAGTCCGCAGACATGGCTGAACATCTGCAGGCGTATAAGTCCAGCCTCAGGGCCCTGTCCGCCCGTGGCATCAAAGTCGTTTGCTACAACTTCATGCCAATCCTGGATTGGACACGCACCGCCCTTCGCGCACCGCAGCCGCACGGCGGAGCGGCCATGCTGTTCGACCTGACCGATTTTGCTGTTTTCGACATACATATTCTCAAGCGGCCGGGCGCGTCCGAAGACTATTCCAGCGACGTCCAGCAAACGGCCAAGGATCGCTTCTTGCGCATGTCGGATAAATCCATGGCCCAGTTGCAGCATAATGTCACTGCGGGGTTGCCCGGCGCCAACGATCAGTGGAGCGTACGGGACGTGCGCGCTTTGTTGCAGACCTATGCACATATCGACCGTGACCGGCTTCGCGCAAACCTGATCGACTTCCTGTCAGAAGTCGCCCCAGTCGCCCAAGAACTGGAACTACGATTGTGCTGTCATCCGGATGATCCGCCGTTCTCGTTGCTTGGTCTGCCGCGGATCATGTCCAGTACCGATGACTACGGCGCCGTTCTGGATGCGGTTGATTTGTTGGCGAACGGCGCAACGTTGTGTACCGGATCGCTGGGAGTGTCCCCCGAATTTGATGGGCCGGACTTCGTGCGCAGGCATGGCGACCGAATTCACTTTGTCCATCTGCGGAATACCCAACGCATCGCCGGGTCAGACAGCCAGAAGCCGGACTTCTTTGAGGCCTCGCATCTGGATGGCGACACCGACATGGTCGGCACCATTCGCGAACTGATGAACGAACAGCGCCGCCGCAAATCCCAAGGGCGTTGCGACTGGCAAATTCCGATGCGGCCCGACCACGGACAAGAACTGCTGAGCGATCTGGGTGGACACAGTACTCCCGGCTATCCGTTGATCGGGCGTATGCGCGGGCTTGCGGAACTGCGCGGCATCATGGCAGCGTTCTCGTAACGCGTCGGATCAGGCGGTTTCTTTTCGCCCGCAACACTTCTATGCTTGCCTGAGCGCCGCATTCTTCGTTTAATTACTGTACGTAAACGGGCAGCGGGGTGTCTTCCGGACTCGCCCGACGTCTGTTCAAGACGCGTGAAACTCCCGCGAAAACCGATGCGATTAGGCATCATTTTTCGAAACGCCTGCCATACGGCAACGGCGAAATATCGGGAGGAGCCCAAATGAATACTGCAGGCGTAATAGGTCTTGGGGACATGGGCAGCGGCCTTGCCAAGAACCTGATCAAGAATGGCTTCGAAACATCCGGTTTCGACCTGAGCGAGACGCGCATGACGGCTTTTGCTGACATGGGCGGCCGGCCCAAGGACAGCGTGGGACAGGTCGGCCGTCACGCCTCCAGTGTGTTTGTCATGGTGATGAACGGAGATCAGGCCCGCGATGTCATTCTGGGTGAAAACGGGCTGGTTGCGAACATAGCCAAAGGCGGAACGGTCATCCTGTCGGCGACCATTACCCCGGCCGAAGCCCGCGCCATCGGGCACGATATGGAAGGCTCGGGCATTAACTTAATCGACACGCCGGTCTCAGGTGGGTTTCCCGGCGCGCAGAACGGCACATTGACGATGATGGCTGCCGGTGCTGCGGATGTGCTGGACCGAAATGCAGAAGTCATGAAGGCAGTGTCGGCAACAATTCATCGGGTCGGCGAAAACGCTGGCGACGGGCAAACCGTGAAAGCCTGCCTGCAATCCCTGATCGGATCGATCTTTTCCGCCACATTCGAGGCTGCGGCCCTGGCGGCCAAAGCCGGTGTCAGCGGTCAGGCATTACTTGATGTGTTCTCCTCATCCAGCGCGGGGTGCGGCGTCGTGAATTCCGCCCTTGAAAACATCATTGATCGCAAGTTCGAGGCCACCGGCAGCCATATCGCAACCATGCACAAGGACCTGACGATCTCGCTGGCACTGGCCGGTGCGTTGGGCGTTCCAATGCACACAGCATCATCCGCTATGCAGATCTTTCACGCAGGAAAAACCAAATACCCGAATGGTGACAACTGGGTGTGTACTCGCGTCATCGAAGAAATCGTTGACGCAGAATTGCATCGCTGAGGGGACCGGACATGAAATTAGGTGTAATTTGCGACGGCATTTCCCGCGATCTGCGGCATGCCGTGGACGTGATGGACGAGTTCGGCCTGGACTATGCAGAGCTTCAATTCGTTGGCGATGCGGAGGTCGGGGATCATTCCCCGCAGGAAGTTGCCGAGATCAACGCGCTCTTGCGCGACCGAGGCAAGCCTGTGTCATGTCTGTCGCGCCATATCTTTGCGGGGATGACAGCTGCCAACAGGCCCGGCGACGACCTGCACACTCGGCACATGGACGCCTTGAAACGCGTAATCGACATGGCGCATGTTGTTGGGTCTCCGCTGGTTCGGATCATGACGCAACGAAAAGAGCAGATACTGTGGGGAAAAAACGGCGCCGAGAAGTGGAACGTGGCGCATGGGGTATGGGACACGATGCCGCCGCTGATCGCGCCGGCCGTTGAACTGGCAAGAGCTGAGGGCGTGACGCTTGTCGTGGAAACCGGAAACGGCACCTTGGTCAACTCCAACTATACAGCCCGCAAGCTGATTGACGATTTGGACGCAATAGACACTTTGAAAGTGCTGTGGGACCCCGGAAACAACTGCTGGTGCCATGAACTGGCATATCCGGACGGTTATGAAGAACTGCGCGGCGGATATCTGGGTCACATTCATATCAAGGACGTAAAGGTCGACACGCCGCGGGCAACACTGGAAGTGCGCCGCATGGGGGAAGGTCAGCTTGCGCCATTGTTCCAACCCATCGCGGACGCGCTCAGATCCGACGGCTATGATGGCGTCATTTCTTTCGAAAGCGTTTATCACCCCGGCAACGGGAACTTCGAAGATGGTTTTCGTCTGTGTGTGGACCAGTTTAAAAGCCTGTTTGCATGAAAATGCAGTCAATATGCGTTCAAAATCAAAAGTTTTACCCCCATTGCTGAATGCCAAGTGGGATGTAGAAAGCTGGGCGCGTTCGCGTGAAATCAAGGAAAGGGCCTGCTGGATGAAACAACAGTTTTTTGACCTGTCCATTGAAACGCCGGGCAAATCCCTCATCGACATCAGCGGGATCGTTCAGCGTGCGGTGTCCGAACACGAATTTGTCTCGGGCCTGTTGACCCTTTGGTGCGTCCACACCGGTGCCGCGCTGTTGGTGCAGGCCAATGCCGATCCCGAAGTGCTCAAGGATATCGAGACGTTCTTCGAGAAACTCGTACCCAAGTCACTAGGCAAGTATCACCACCGCCCGACCGAGGACGACAACGCTCCATCGCATCTGCGGGCGCTGTTGACGCAAACTCAGGTATCGATCCCGGTCGAACAAGGGCAGCTTCCGCTGGGTCGCGTACAAAGCCTGTACCTGTTCGAACATCGGGAAGCACCCAAGGCACGCCGATTGAAGGTGCACTACATCGGGACGTGATGCCTTGGATCACATGGAGCGTTGGCAGTGCTAACGCCCCATCCAGCCCCCGTCGACTACAAGGATTTCACCGTTGACGAAGTCCGACGCAGCAGAGGCCAGAAAGACCACCGGTCCGGCAAAATCAACAGGCGTACCCCAACGGCCTTGGGGTGTTCGTTCCAGGATCGACTTCGACCGGACCGGATCATCCCGCAGGGCTTGGGTGTTGTCGGTCGCGATGTAGCCAGGCGCGATCGCATTCACGTTTACGCCCTGTCCGGCCCATTCGTTAGCCAAGGCTTTGGTCAGCTGTCCAATCCCGCCTTTCGAGGCCGCATAGCCCGGAACGGTGATGCCGCCCTGAAATGTCAGCAGCGATGCAGTGAAGATGATCTTCCCCGAGCCGCGCGCCAGCATGTCCTTGCCAATCTCGCGTGACAGAACGAACTGCGAGGACAGGTTCACCTCCATCACTTCGTCCCACCAGTCGTCCGGGTGTTCGGCGGCGGGTTTGCGTTTGATCGTGCCGGCATTGTTGACAAGTATATCAGGGGTTTGTCCGTCGGCCCTCAACTGATCAATGAACCCATGCAGCGCGGCGCGATCCGAGAAGTCGCATTGGTAGGCCCGGAAATTGCGTCCCATCGCCGTCACGGCTTTTTCGACATCCGAGGCAGACAGCTCGAGCGAGGCGGACACTCCGATGATATTGGCTCCGGCCGATGCCAATGCTTCGGCCATACCGCGCCCGATACCGCGTTTGCACCCGGTCACAAGGGCCGTCTTTCCCGTCAGGTCGAAACTTTGCAAAACACTCATGAACGCGGTCCTACTTCGATCAGGCTTTTCATTGCGGTTGGGCTGCGATCCAGTGCTTCGAACGCGGCCTGGATGTCTGCCAGTGGGCTGACGTCCGTGATCACAACATCCGCGTCCACTCCGCCCGAGGCGACAACTGCAATGGCTTTCTCGTAATCCTCTGGCTCATAGACCCGAGCACCGATCAGTTGCAGCTCTCGCCAGAAGAACTGGAACAGGTCTATCTGAGGTTTTTGAGCATGAATCGCGACCATTACGATCCGGGCCCGAGTCGCGGCAACGGCGGTCATTGCATCGACACCGGGCTGCGTTCCTGACACCTCGAAAACCACATCTGCCCCTTTGTCGCCCGTGCGCGCATTGATTGTGGACACCAGGTCGGTTTCGGTTGGGTTGATTGTGTCAAAGCCAATTTTTTCAGCTATCGCAAGACGGTTCGGATTCACTTCGGAAATTACGACATTTCCACCCGCGTCCCGCGCAACCATGGCAACCAGGATGCCAATCGGGCCGCCGCCGATAACGACAACGTCCTCTCCAGGTTGCAGGTCAGACAGCCGCACATCGTGGCAGGCAACGGCAACCGGCTCGATCAGCGCCGCGTGATCCATGCGCAAGTCATCCGGCAGAACGTGCAACGTGTGGGCCGGAACAGTCCATATCTCTTGCATCGCGCCATCGGTGTCGAGGCCGAGAAACTTGAGATTCTGACAGATATGCTGATGCCCCCGCTTGCAAGCTGGGCATTCTCCGCAGTGATCAAGCGGTCGGACAACGACCTTCTGGCCGGGTTCGACCGTATCGACGCCCTCGCCCACCGCTTCGACGACACCTGACATCTCATGCCCAATCACCCGGTTCAGGCCGACGCGGGCATCCATGTTGCCGTGGTAGACGTGCATATCCGTCCCGCAAATCCCACAATAGGCAACACGAATGGCAGCCTCGCCGGGACCCAGCTCTGTCGCTTGGGCTTGCTCTACTGCAAAGCTCTTTTCACCCCTGTAGTATGCGGCAGTGATCGTCTGGGTCGTCATCTACGCATCTCCTTGTGTTCCGCATTCAATTTGTCCCAGTCGAATTCCACTCCGGTTCCCGGGGCATCCGGGGCCACGGCCAGACAGTCTTCGACAACTAGTGGACGGGTCGTGTACTGGTCTATCGGGAATGAGTGTACTTCTAGCCAGCCTGCGTTGGATTGCGCAGAAACAAGGCTGACGTGCAGCTCCTGCATCCCATGACTACAAACCGGAATGCCGTGTTGTGCGCTTAGCGCGGCCACGCGCAGCCAGCCGGTGATTCCACCGCAGTTTGAGGCATCGGGCTGGATAAAACTCAGTTTCGCGTCATCAAAGGCGTATTCAAATTCGTGTATGGTGTGCAGGTTTTCACCCATGGCAAGGGGAACGCCCGTCGCTTCGACAATTCGGCCATAACCTTTGTAGTCGTCTGGAATTGTCGGTTCCTCGAACCACAGGATATCGCAGTCGGCGAACCCTCTGGCAGCGACGATGGCCTGTTCGACACTCATAGAGTAATTCGCATCGACCATGAAGAACCGGTCCGGCCCCAGCATCTCGCGCACCGCCCGGGCACGTGCAAGATCGTCGGCCAGGTCTGGTTGACCGACCTTGATCTTGACTGCGTTGAACCCACGCGCAAGGTACCCTTCGGTCTGACGCAGCAGTTTCTCCAACGAGAAATTCAGGTCGATCCCGCCGGCATAGGCCTTGCACCTTTTCGACGCTCCACCGGCCATCTGCCACAATGGCGCGTTCTGCGTTCTGCCGCGAATATCCCACAGTGCAACATCCAAGGCCGAGATGGCAAACGAGGCGATCCCGCCCCGTGCGACGTAGTGCACGTGCCACTGCATGGCATCGTACAGGCTTTCGATCTGTTCGGCGTCTTGTCCAACAAGGAACGGTGCCAGGTCATGCTTGATCATCGCCAGAATGGCGTGACCACCCTTGCCCCCGGTATAGGTATACCCGACCCCCTCGACCCCATCCGAGGTTTGAATGGTGACCGTGATCAATTGAAAAAACGTGTGATCCCCATGTTTGGCATCGACCAGGACCTCTGCGAGCGGAACGTTGAACAGCCGCGCTGATACACTTTCTATGCGATTCATTAACCCAAGACCTTCTGCTGCCTGGCAATAACCCGAGACTGTAAAAGGATGACCGCAAATAGAAAGCCTCCACGTATGACCATTTGCCAATAGGCACTGAAACTGATGGTGCCCTGACCGTTTTCAAAGTTTAGAACGTTGAAAACCAGCCCCAGCAACAGCGCGCCGGCGACCGTCGCAGGGATCGATCCCATCCCACCCGTCAACAAAGTGCCGCCTACAACCACGGAAGCGATGGCTGACAATTCCCATCCGATGCCTTCAAGGGGTTGCCCAGCTCCAAAACCCGAGGCCAGAAAGACTCCGGCCAGCCCCGCACAGCCACCCGACAGCAGGTAGACAAAAGCCTTGGCGCGATTGACCTTCAGGCCCATGAGGTTCGAGGCATCCTCGCTGCCACCGATCGCCAAGACGGTCCGCCCGATGGTGGTTCTTTCCAGCACCAGCCAAAGTGCCAGAGTCAGTCCGGCCACGATGACGATTGCCCATGGAAACAGGCCAAACGCCTGCCCCATGCCAAGCTTGGTGAAGTTCGACCCCCAATCGACCGAAATTGTCTGGGCGCCCGAAATCACCAATGCGCCGCCTTTTGCGGCCAGCATGGTGGCCAGCGTGGCGATGAAGGGCGGGATCCGAAGGATGATTATGCAAAAGGCGTTGATCGCCCCGAAACCAACCCCGGCAAGAACGGCCCCCGGCAACGCAACCTGAATCCCATACGGGCTGAGATAGGCCGCAACAACCGAAGTAAAGGCCGCCACTGATCCGACCGACAGATCAATCCCGCCGGTCATGATCACAAAACACATGCCCAGCGCAATCGCGATGAACATCGCGTTGTAATTCAGGAAAGACGAGAAATTGTAGGCGCTGCCAAAGTTGTCATAGCGCATCAGCCCGAACAGAATCAAAGCCAGCAGTGCGATCCAAACCGTCACCGAGGCCGAATTACGTCGAAGGTATTTTCGCAGGTCAAAAGCCGTATCATCCAACATCGATTAAGCCCTCCGAAACTGCTGGACCCAGACGGCCAGGATAATGATGACGGCCTTGGCGATCAGTGCAACTTCGTCCTCTACCCCGTTGGCCAACAATGTATATTTGACCAACTGGATGATGACGGCACCCAGTATGGCACCAAAGATCGGCGCTCGCCCGCCTTGCAAAAGAGCCCCGCCAACAACCGCGGCCGCGATGGCATCAAGCTCCATCAGATTGCCGTTGCGCGCGGCGTCCGAGGCTGAGTTGATTGCAACCACGATCAAACCGGCTAGGCCCGCAAGCACCGCGCAGATGACATAGGCCCCGATCTTGACCCGTCGGACGGGACCACCCGACAGATAGGCCGCGCGTTCATTGCCCCCTATGGCCAGCAAGTAACGGCCCCATGTGGTTCTGGTGATCACCCAAAACAGCGCACAGGCAATGGCCAGCGCCAGCCAGCCCTGGAACGGCAATCCAAGCACTTTACCAGTTCCAAGATAACTGAATGAAGGGTTTGAAAACGTCTGCAGGTTCCCGTTCGTCAAGACTTGGGCAATACCGCGACCAGAGATGAAGAGAATGAGCGTCGCAACGATGGGCTGCACGTTCAACACGGCAACCATCACGCCGTTGAATACCCCGCATAGCCCCGCAATGAACAGCGGCAGGACAATGGCCAAAGTGACGCCTAGCATCGGATTGGCAGAGCCCAGATCCGACAGAAAGATCAACGGAGCAAGCGCCCCCGCCAGCGCCATGACCGCCCCAACCGACAGATCGATCCCACCCGTGGCGATTACCAGCGTCATCCCCATGGCCACGATGGCGATCGTAGCGACCTGGCTGATATTTACGAACAGGGTTTGCAGTTGCAGGAAATTAGGTGTGAAAAACGCGTTGAACACCAGCAGGGCGACTAACGCGGCGATGCCGCCGTGAAAGCGGAAGGGCATTGATGCGACCCGTTGCGGCAACTTCATTGCGCGGTCCATGAACCAGTTCCTTCTTCATGATGCGCAAGCGCGCGCACCAGTATGTTCTCGGTGACCCCGGGGTTGGTCAGTTCCTTGACCGAGCGTCCCTCGTGCATGACCACGATGCGATCGGCGCCTTCCACCAGTTCTTCGAATTCTGAACTGATGAGAACGACGCCAAACCCCTTCTCGACATAAGACCGAATGAACGATTGGATCTCTCGCTTGGCGCCAACATCCACGCCTCGGGTCGGCTCGTCGAGTATCAGGATGTCGGGCTGCGTCGCCAGCCAACGGGCAAGCAGCACCTTCTGCTGGTTGCCGCCGGACAATTCGCGAATGGGTTGGTCCATATGCGCCGCCTTGATGCCCAGATCGTCGATAAAGGCCTGAACAATCTCGCGCTCGCGGGCAAAGTCGATTTGACCACGACTAGCCAGTTTCGGCAGCAGGGCCAGCGTCATGTTCTCGCGCACGGACATGTCTGGAATGATCCCTTCGGCCTTGCGATCTTCGGTCAGAAAGCCGACGCCGTTTGCGATCGCGTCACCCGGTCCGGACGGTTGCCCGACCACGCCATGCAACTCGATTGCGCCGCTGCGTTTCCCGTCCACTCCGAACAAAGCGCGCGCCGCCTCGGTCCGGCCTGAGCCCAGCAATCCGCCCAGCCCAACGATTTCCCCGCGGTGGAGAGTGAGGTCGAAATGCGTCAGCCGCGGGCCTGTTGAAACAGAGTCCGCCCGCAAAACGATATCGCCTTTCTTGGCCTTGGCACCTGCGAAGTCCGTCAAACCGTCTGCCGCGATCTCATCCTTGTTGCGGCCCAGCATGTCCGCGATCATTTCCAGTTTGGTCGTATCCTGGACGTTACGCGTGCTGACGGTGCGCCCATCTCGCATCGTTGTGACTCGATCGCATATTTGGAACAGCTCATCGAGGAAATGCGAAACATAAAGAACAGACACGCCCTGTTTCTTCAACTCGCGCACAACACCGAACAGCACCTCGACTTCGCTGGCATCCAGCGACGACGTGGGTTCGTCCATGATGACAAGTTTCGCATCCAGCGAAACAGCCCGCGCAATCGCAACCAACTGCTGGATCGCTGTCGAGAAATTTCCTAGCGGCTCGGTCACGTCGATATCTATGCCAAAGCGCGTAAGAACCTCGCGTGCGCGCCTGTTGCCCTCGCGCCAGTCGACCAGAAAGCCGAGACGTTTGGGCTCGTACCCCATGATGATGTTTTCAGTCACTGACCGCAGCGGCACCAGGTTGAGCTCTTGATAGATGGTGGCAATTCCGGATTCCTGCGCTTCGCGCGGAGTGGAAATGCGGCTTGGCACACCCGCCAGATGAACGTCGCCGGCATCCCGATCGTAAACTCCGGTCAGAACCTTGATCATCGTCGATTTGCCCGCACCGTTCTGGCCGATCAGCGCATGAACCTCGCCGGGCGCGATTTCCAGGTTGGCCTGGCTAAGTGCCGGCACGCTGGCAAAGGACTTTTCAATTCCCGACATCGAGACGAGCGCATTCATGAGATGTCTTCCTCCGATTGCTTGCAGGTGGCGCCGACCACAGGCCAGCACCACCCACCAGGGAGAATCAATAGGCTTCGTCGATGTGATCGGCCGCATTGTCCTTGGTAAAGATGCGATCTTCGACTTTCACCCATTCCGGGATCGCCTCGCCAGCCGCGTATTTATTCATGACTTCACAAGCCAGAGGGCCGAAGAAGGGTGAGCTTTCCACCGTCACCCCCATCTTGCCATCGATAATAGCCTGAAGTGCATCGCGTGTCCCGTCGATCGAAACGATGGTCACGTCCTCGCCAGGCTTGCGGCCGGCCAGTTCCAGAGCCTGGATCGCACCGATTGCCATCTCGTCATTGTGGGCGTAGACCACGTTCACATCGGGGTGCGCCTGCAGCAGGGTTTCCATCACCTGACGACCCAGGTCGCGCGCAAAGTCACCGGTCTGAGAAGCCACGATCTCAAAGCGGTCATCCGTTGCAATCGCGTCGTCGAAACCTTTTTTGCGGTCATTTGCAGGTGAAGAACCAGTCGTGCCTTCCAACTGGACGATGACGCCATTGTCGCCGTCGAAATTCTCCATCAGCCACTGTGCGGCACGGTTGCCCTGATCAATGAAATCCGACCCAAGGAACGCCACAAAATGCTCGCCCGGCTTGGCAACGGCCGGATCAACCGAGCGGTCCACCAAAAAGGTCGGGATTCCCGCGGCACGGGCCTTCATAACGGCTGGGATCAACGGCTTTTCTTCCCGCGGGGGCAGGAACAGAACGTCGATGCCTTGGGCGATCATGCTGTCCACATCCGCAACCTGCTTTGCTGCAGATCCGGCTGCATCCGTCGCGATAAGGTCCCAGCCGCAGGCCTCGGCCGTGTCATGGAACGATTTTGTCTCGGCAATGCGCCACGGATTGTTCGACTCCATCTGCGCAAAGCCGACCTTGTAGCGATCCTTCTGCTCAAGCGGTGGAAGATCCTGCGCTATCGCAGTCGTGCCCAACAGCGCACCCGCGACAACCGTCGAGATCAAAAGAGTTCTGCGTTTCATGGTTATTCCTCCTCCATTGGTGCGGTCGCCTCCGTTTTGACCGCGAGTTTTAGGTCATGCCCAATTCATGTAAGTCGTCTGTTTCCTCAGATAGCCATCAAAGCCATACGCGCCGTCTTCGCCCCCAACCCCGGACAAACCCCAACCGGTGTGAAATCCCTGTACGGCCTCACCATTGGAGCGGTTCAGGTACAATTCGCCGAACTTCAAACGGCTCGGGGCCTCCATCAATCGCCGGTGCGATGCCGTAAAGAGATAGGCGGACAGCCCGAATGACGTGTCATTCGCAAAACTTATCGCCTGATCAAAATCATCGACTCGCATGGCTGTCGCCACGGGTCCAAAGACCTCCTCCTGCATCGCGGCATTGCCGTTGTCGGAGACCTCGAGAACCGTTGGGGACATCCAGTGCCCTTCGCGGTGCGCGCCGTCCGTCAAAGGCCCGCCTTCCAGATGGACCGTGGCACCTTCGGCAATGCTGCGCTGGATGATTTCGACGACCTTGGTCACTTCGACCTTGCTGACTTTGGGCCCCAGGTCGCAGTCCTCCATCGGATCTCCGATCGACAATGCGCGGGCTGCTGTCACGAATTTTTCCAAGAACTGATCCGCAATACCGCGATGCAGATACATACGCTCGTTGCAGGTGCAAATCTGGCCGCAATTGGCAAACCGGGCGGCAATGGCGGCCGAAACAGCAGCGTCAATATCCGCATCCTCCATCACGATGAACGGAGCCTTGCCGCCAAGCTCGAGCCGGACAACCTTGATCCGGTCGGCCGCGGCGCGAAAAATCTCTTTACCGGCTCGTGTGCTGCCGGTCATTGTGATCAGTGAGGTATCGGGGTGTTCGACCAACCGCTGCCCTACCACCGGCCCCTTGCCTGTCAGAACATTCAGAACACCGGGCGGAAACCCGACCTTTTCGGCAAGCTCGGCGATCGCGAGACCGGACAGCGGCGTGATTTCGTGTCCCAACAGAACAACAGTGTTGCCCGCGACCAGCGCAGGCCCGACTTTCCTGGCGGCCAATGCCAGCGGATAGTTCCAAGCCGTCAACGCAACAACAACGCCATAAGGATGACGCCGGATCTGGATTTCCTCGGACTTGTTGTCCGATGCCACTATGTCACCCGAAATCCTCCGGGCCTCTTCAGCCGCATGGCAAAGAAAGGTAACAGCGGCATCAACTTCACTTCGGGCCTGCGTGATCGGCTTGCCCTGCTCGACCGTGATCAGAGCGGCCAGACGCCCGGCGTCAATCCGGATGGCTTCGGCCAACCGCTGAACCAGTCGCGCCCGCTCGATCGCTGGGCGCGAGGACCACGAGCCAAAAGCACGATGGGCCGCCTCGACGGCCGCATCCGCATGAGCGGCACCGCCATCTGGAACTTGCGCAAAGATCTCTTCATTTGCAGGGTTCTCGACACCAACCGTGTCCGCGTCAGAGTCGGTAAAGCGGCCATCGATGAACATCGAATGCCGAACCACCTGACCCAACTCCCCCACTACAGACCGCAATTTCGCCTCCCGCGCTTACTCGGTCAGACCACATTGGCGACCGCACCATCGATCAAAACACTAATAATATTATTTCGTCAACACTAATATTAATTACTATTCACTAATATTAGTTGCGCGTCCTCCGCATAGTCGATAAAAAGGAAGCGAACAAAAAGGTTGAGCAATGAACGATCAAGCGAACAAGGCCGGGCAGCACAGGGGCGTGGGACGAGTCGCGGGCCGGCAGCGCATAACGATGCATGATATTGCACGCGTCGCCGGGTGCTCACAGACGACAGTATCGCTGGTTCTAAACAAGAACGATTCCGTCAAAATCTCCGAGGACACAAAGCAAAGAGTCCTGGACGCCGCCAACACGCTTGGATACGCCATGCCCTCTCAACTCAGGAAACCCCAGGACAGCGCGCCTCGGCCCTCGGCGTTAGACGGCACCATCGCTTTTGTCGTGGACGATCTGGCGTCGAGCCCCGAAATGGTAAACGCGTTTAATGGCGTGAAACAGGCCGTTCGGGACACGGGAAATCTTGTATTGCTGGCAGAAACCCAAAACGACCCCGAGGTCGAACCCAGAACGCTTAGGAATTTCCTCGACCAACAGGTTGCGGGCATCATTTACGCAACCGTTTTCACCCGGCGGGTGGTCGTTCCGGAAATCCTCAGGCAGACCGCAACCCCGGTTCTGCTGCTGAACTGCTTTTGCGACGACCTCTCTTTTCCTGCGGTGATCCCCGGCGAAGTCGCCGCTGGACATACGGCGACCAACGCCCTGATCAAGGCGGGGCACAAACGAATCGCCACCATCACCGGCGAGCCGTTCATGGAATGCGCCGCAGGGCGAACGACCGGGTACAGAAACGCCCTTGCTTCCGCCGACATCCCATTTGACGAGGATTTGGTCATCGAGGGCAACTGGCTGCCCAGCGCAGGCTATGCTGCCACGCGCGAATTGATGGACCTGCCCTCTCCGCCAACCGCCATTTTCTGTCAGAATGACCGAATGGCAATCGGCTGCTATGAGGCGCTCAAGGAACTTGGCCTATCCATCCCCGAGGACATCTCGGTCATCGGATTCGACGATGACGAAACCGCGCGACACCTGTCGCCACCCCTGACCTCGATGATCCTTCCAACTAGGGCGATGGGACGCTGGGTCATCGAACAGTTGTTCCACGGTCCGACGGATGGTCAGCGACACCCTCTCGTGAAGCTTGAATGCGAACTGGTGGAGCGCGACTCGATCAGCGAACCCAAACGCCGGGCCTGAAGGCGAACTCGTGACGGAAACCTTCGATCATATCGTCATCGGCGGCGGCTCTGCCGGCGCAGCCGCTGCAGCGCGACTGGTCAACCAGGGCAAGTGCAGGGTTCTGGTGCTGGAGGCCGGGCATTCGCACCGCCATCCGTTGCTGGACATGCCGCCGGGTATCTTCAAGATGATCAACGGGTCCAAGTTCATGACCTACCACCAGACCGAACCGCAGGACCACCTGGACGGTCGCGTGCATGACATTCCGCAGGCCAACGTGCTGGGTGGCGGGTCGTCTGTGAATGCCCAGGTCTATATGCGTGGCCGCCCTTCTGATTATGACGCGTGGGAAAACCTGCTCCGACAGACCAACGACAGAGTCGGCTGGGGATGGGATGATGTGCTGCCCTACTTCCGTAGAATGGAAGACAATAACAGGCTTCACAATGACCTGCATGGCAGCAACGGTCCGGTGCAGGTCTCGGATCCGGGGCATATCGACGACATGTCACGTTGGTTCGTTCAGTCGGTGCAGGCCCTTGGCGAACCATTCAACACGGACTTCAACGGCGCAACGCAGCGCGGTGTCGGGTTCTATCAGTTCACCAATCGCGCCGGTAAGCGCAGTTCGTCGGCTTATGCTTTTCTCGCCCCACTCGAGACGAACCCGAACTTGACCATCCAGCTTGGCGCAACGGTCAGCAAAATCATCATCGAAAACGATAAGGCCGTCGGCGTGCAGTATCGAGACAAACGCGGAGCCCACACGGTCCGGTGCGATGGTGAAGTTGTCGTTGCGGCGGGCGCTCTGGTGACGCCGAAAATCCTAATGCTATCAGGCATCGGACCTGATGCACATCTTGCCGATCACGGTATTCCCGTGATCTGCCCATTGCCTGGGGTTGGCCAGAACCTGATTGACCACCCTGAAGTTCCAATTACCGCCTTTGCCAACGGTCCCTACGGATACTTCAAACAAGGTGAGGGCTGGCGGATGCTTCGCAACGGCATCCAGTTCAAACTGTTCGGCAGCGGCCCGGTGACTTCGGCCGGGGTCGAAGCTGGCGCCTTCGTCAATCCGTCGATTCCTGATGGAGAACCGACCATTCAAGCCTTTTGCGTGCCCATCGTCTATCTGGATCGCGACGCACTGGACGAGGTGCAGGATGACTTTGGCCTGACCGTTACGACCGTCGTGGTCAAACCGAAATCACGCGGAGAGGTCCGGCTTCGCTCGGCCGATCCTCACGCCATGCCGGTGGTCTCGCCCAACCTTCTGAAGCATGAAGACGACATGCAGGAGATGATCCGGGGGCAGCGGTTCTTTCGCCGGGCATTCACGTCGGGCCCGCTTGCTCAAAGGGTTCGCGAAATCGTCATTCCTACAGCGGACGACGACCAGACGCTACGAGCACATTGCAAGCGATTCGTGAAAACCAACTATCACCCGGCGGGCACTGCCAAAATGGGCCAAGACGGCGACGGAATGGCCGTGCTGGACGCCAGAATGCGCGTGCGGGGGATCGAGAGCTTGCGGGTGTGCGACATGTCCGCCGTTCCGGACATCAACGCCGGCAACACAAACGCACCTGCCATGATGCTTGGCGAACGATGCGCCGACCTGATCCTTGGCATCGGATCAGCACGCGAGGGACGCAATTCTTAACCTAAGCTGCGGCGTCGTCCGTCATTGAGCCGATTTCTGGCGCAAAAAATGGCGTCGCGCTGCCCGCCCGACCGAAAACGGATTTCCCTAGATGTTTTCCGACTAATTCGAACTTGCCTCAGTTTGCCGCGGAAACCGCGAACCTATCCGGAACAAAGTTGACGCCACTCGCTAAGGGCGGCGGCGCGGGTCAGCTTGAATGTATCTCTGCTGGTGAGATCGCTCCTTGTTAAAGTGGTTGTAGACGGAGGAATGGACGGAGGCGAATGTCTGTAAACTTCGCACCCGTATGAACCGCTGCATTACGCGTTCGCGTCGTCGAAACGGCAGGTGCGAATTCTCGACGCGGTTGTTGAGCCAGCTGCCCGTCTGTTGTTTTTCAAGCGCGCCCAGTTCTCTGAGAGCGGCTCTGTATGAGGCAAAGCGATCCGTGACGATGGTTTCCGCTTTGCCGTGTCGCTTCATCAATTTCTCAAGGAATTTCAATGCTGCAGCATTGTTTTGGCGCTTGGTGACAACAGCTTCCAGTACCTCGCCTTCCTGATAAACGGCCTGCCAAATATAATGCCGCTTGCCATTTACCTTCACGAAAACCTCGTCAACGTGCCACTTCCATTTGGAGAACGCGCGCAGCAGCTGAACACGCTTCCGCCTTATATCAGCAGCAAACATCGGGCCAAACCTGTGCCACCAAAATCGAACAGTTTCGTGGCTCACGTCGATGCCTCGCTCGTGCACCAGATAATCGACATTCCGAAGCGAGAGCGGGAAAGGATGTACAGCATCACCGCAAAGCGGATGATCTCGGGACTGGTTTTGAAGCATTTAAATGGTGATCGTCTTTCCATCCACAAAGGCTATGAATGCCCCCTTGCCCGCCTCAAGCCAAGTTCTTCTGACAAAACCTACATTGCAGCGATTCAGACATCAGTCAGAGAGCCTTGCGCGCCAGACCTCAAATCGTTCAAGAACGTCTGGGTCGGTTGCAGGATAAAGTCCAATTACGGGGGTGTTTTTTCGCACTTCTTCCAGAACGAAGCGTTCGAACAACTCCATTGGGCCTGCCTCGATCGCAATGTCATCGGCGAGGTGACGTGGGATAATCATGACACCATCGCCGTCACCCAGAACTATGTCACCAGGATAGACCGCCACGCCGCCACACCCGATTGGCAAACCGATATCAACCGCATGATGTTTCGTAAGGTTGGTTGGGGCAGATGGTTTTGCGGCAAAGACTGGCATCTCAAGTGCTGCGGCACCGTCGGCGTCGCGAATTCCACCATCCGTGACAACGCCCGCTGCTCCGCGCATTTCCAGTCGCGTCAAAAGGATCGAACCTGCCGAGGCCGCCGATGCATCCTGCCGACAATCCATGACCAATACCGCGCGTTCAGGACATGTTTCCACGGCCACGCGCTGCGGGTGATCTGGCTCACGAAACGCCTCGATCGGGTCGGTGTCAGGCCGTGCAGGAATGTAGCGCAGTGTAAAAGCCGGGCCGACAAGGGAGGGCCTGCCCTTGCCCAATGGGGCAACGCCTTGAACATAGGCGTTTTGATAACCGCGTTTGTAAAGCAGCGTGGCCACAGTCGCTGTGCTGACCTTTGACAAGCGATCAAGCGTATCCGGATGCAGTTTGGTCGTTTCGGCAGGCTGAGGTTTCGGCAAGGGCTGGATCCTTCTGCTAAGGCTGTTGGCAACTATCGAGCAGGCTTTGGTTGATGGGAACAAGTGCACCTTTGCCTTGCACGACATGCCCTGCCAGTTTGCAGGCCAGTGCTAAGCTGTCAGGTAAGGGTGTATCCGTTGCCAGCCCCGCCAGAATGCCAGCGTTGAAACTGTCGCCTGCAGCAGTCGTATCCACAACCGAGGCCAGAGGCGGAACATGGACAGAGCCCTCTGCGCCGCGAGTACGATAAAGGACCGTTTCTGCGCCATTCTTGACAACGATCGTTTCTGCACCCGCCCTTGCATAGCGCCGCAAAGTGGCCGCAGGGTTAATGTCGCTGAACCAAAGTGCCTCGTCCTCGAATGATGGCAAGGCGATATCGCTAACGGCGGCCGCCTGCATGATGTTCTCGGTCATCTCAGAGGGGCTGTCCCAAAGATGCGGGCGCAGATTGGGGTCGAAGGCAATCCGTTTTCCAGCGCGCCGCGCTGACTGAGCAACGTCGAGCAAGGCGGCGCGCCCTTCAGGGTTCAAGATTGCCAGAGTGATGCCCGAGAAATAGATGAGATCTGATTGCGTCATGGCGTGGGCAAGTGCTTGCTTGTCTTGGGCCAATAGGCGTGCGGCCGACTGGCCGCGCCAATAGGTAAAACTGCGTTCCCCGTTGTTTAGCGTGATAAGATACATCCCCACTGAACGGTTTGGCACGATCCGCACCTGCTGGGTGTTGACCCCGCTTTTGCGCATCGCATCCAGCATCCGTGATGAGATGGCGTCATCTCCGACGGCTGTAAAATAGGACAAGGGCGTTTCGGGTGTGAGTTGGGCCAGATACCAAGCTGTATTGAACGTGTCTCCGGCGAACCCCATTTGATACGTGCTTGGCGCGTCAGTTGGGGCCATTTCGGCCATACATTCACCTATCGCGAGAATTCGCATATTCCGGTTTCCAGTACTTCGAAGTTTGACAAACGGTAGCGTTCGACAATTAGGTAACCTGTTCTGCAGTGGTCACGAGAACAGCATCCCACCATTGATATCGACATTGGTCCCGGTCAGATAAGCCGAGTCCTCGCTTGCCAGAAACGCCACGAGGTTCGCAACGTCCTGAGACTGGCCTTGCCGCTTGAGCGGCGCAGCAGCTTCTAGCCCCCGACGGCCTGCATCGGGAGTATGGATGTTATGGAAATCCGTGTCGATCATGCCTGGGCAGATTGCGTTGACACGGATATCAGGACCCAGTTCTTTTGCAAGACTACGGGTGAGCGTCATGACCCCGCCTTTTGACGTTGCATAAGCCGACGCACCCGGGCCACCACCGTCGCGACCCGCCTGACTGGCGATGTTTACAATGGCCCCGGATTTCATATGCAGCAGTGCCGCTTTGACCATAAGAAACGTGCTGGTCAGGTTGAGATCCATGACAGCCTGCCAATGCTCAAGCGACATCTCGGCGATTTTCTTGCGCGCGATCAAACCTCCGGCATTGTTCACCAGAATGTCCAGGCTTCCATAGGTATCGACCGTCTTGGCGATCAACGCATCGACCTCTTCGGGTTTGTTCAAGTCGCCTTGCTTTGCAAACGCCTGTCCACCGATCTTTTTGATCTCGGCTACGGTTTCCTCGGCGCCGGCACTACTGGCGAAGTAATTCACCGCGACATTCACCCCTTCGGAGGCGAGTTTGACAGCGCAGGCGCGCCCGATATCGCGGCCACCACCCGTGACAATTGCGGTCTTTCCCTGAAGTCTCATGGTTGCTCTTTCCCGTTCAATTGGTGCTGCTATGCGTGACTGATGGATCTGACGCTAAAGCTTGGCAAAATAGTCGAAGATTTCCGGCACGTTGCCGTCACCCATGCCTGCGTCCGCGGCTGCCTGAAGGTTGTTCGCGGTTCCTTCAGCGATCTCGGCACGAGTGCCCACGTCCTCGGCCAGCTTCAGGAAGTATCCAAGATCCTTGTTGGCGTTGTTAATCGAAAACCCCAAATCGCTGACACCATCCACCGCGTAGTTCTTACAAAACTGCATAAAGGGGGAATTGGACGGTCCAGCTGACATGATGTCAAAAAGCTGCTGTTTGTTAACCCCTGAGCGTTCAGCCACAGCAAAGGCTTGGCTCATGGTGCAAGCTGTCGTCATGCCCATATAGTTATTGATGAGCTTGGTCACATGGCCCGCACCCAGTTCGCCGAGGTGAAAGACATTTTCCCCCAGTACATCCAGGACAGGTTTCACCTTCTCAAAGGTGGCTATATCGCCTGCTGCCATGATGTTCAGCAAACCATCCTTGGCGTGCGCGGGTGTGCGTCCCAGCGGCGCATCAATCATACCAGCACCTTTTGCGGCCAAGTCTGTGCCGATTTTGCGTGTGGACGCTGGGATCGAGGTGCCAAAGTCAATGACCACAGCACTATCTTTGATGCCTGCCAGGATGCCGTCATCGCCGTAGATCAGGCTTTCGACGACATCCGATGTTGTTACACAAAGCATCACGATATCGCTGTTTTCAGCAAGCTCTCGTGGCGTTGTAACCTCTACAGCACCGCGGTTGACTGTGGCTGCGACGGCTTCCTTGCTCCGACCCATAACAACCAGATCAAAACTGTTGTTTTGCAAGCACTTTGCCATGTTACCGCCCATAAGACCGAGGCCGATGAAACCGATGACGGGTTTTGTCATATCTGACTCCTTAAACTCTTTCCAAGTGGGCTTCGCAGAGCGCCGTGACCCCTGCCTGTGCAACTTCGAGATCCTGGGCTGGTGAGCCCGAGCTGACACCGATCCCGCCAACCACCTGTCCGTCGACCGTCACGGGAAGGCCACCTGCAACGGTCACCATTCGTCCGCCGAGCGTTGAGGATATTCCGTGTGCGGCCATGCCAGGCTGATTTGCTTCACCAAGAGCATCGGTTCCTTTTTGGATACCGGTTGCAGTGAAACTCTTGTCGATGGCCAAAATGATGCTGGTAATCTTGCCACCATCCATCCGCTCAAACGCGATGAGGTTGCCGCTTTCATCGGTGACGGCAATACACATCGGTACGCCGATTTCCTGCGCCTTGGCTCGCGCTCCTTCGATCAACTTGCCCGCGTCATCGATGTCCAGGCGTCTTATTGTCAGCATCGCCTCATTCTCCTTTGATTTAGGGACCAATGATCAAGTTCGGCAGTGTCAGCGATATTGCCGGTACAAAAGTGATCAGCATGAGCGCGGCCAAGATGGCGAGGTAGAAAGGCCAAATCGTTTTGACCGCTTTCTCCATCGGTAGTTTTCCAACAGCACAACCCACAAAGAGACAGGTCCCGACAGGTGGTGTGCAAAGACCGAGACCGAGGTTCACCAAAAGGATCATGCCGAACTGTAGCGGGTCGATGCCCAGCATGTTCATCACCGGCAGGAAAATCGGTGTGCAGATCAGGATCAACGCGGCCATGTCCATGATCATCCCCAAGAGCAACAGCACAGCGTTGATCATCAACAAGATCAGGATCGGGTTTTCTGTGATACCCAACAGGAATTCGACTGTTTTTGTCGGCACCCGGTTGAACGTCAGCATATAGGCAAAAGCACCGGCACAAGCGATCAGGATCATCACCATCGAAGTTGTGCGTACCGAAGAGATAACGGCGATTTTAAAGTTTTCCCAAGACAGGCTGCGATAGACAACAAGCGTCACCACAAAGGCATACATTGCCCCAAATGCACCGGATTCAGTCACTGTAAAGACGCCTGACAAGACCCCTCCGACAATGATCACGGCCGTCAACAAGCCAGGGATCGAGCCCACAAAGGCGATGGCCAGTGCGGTCCAACCCGGAAACTGTTCGGCCTGATAGCCGCGCTTGACCGCCACGACATAGGCGGCAATGGCAAGGCAGCAACACATAAGGACACCGGGCACAACTCCGGCCAGGAACAGTTTTGAGATTGAAACTGCACCGCCTGTTGCGAGGGCAAAGATGATCATGTTGTGGCTGGGTGGGATGATGATCCCGGCAATTGATGATGTCACTGTGACGTTCACCGCATAGTCGGCGTCATAACCTTTGTCTTTCATCACCGGGATCAGGATTGACCCAAGCGCCGAGATATCTGCAATTGCCGATCCGGAAATGCCACCAAACAACATGGACGAGAAGACATTGACGATACCAAGCCCACCGCGCACAGCGCCTACGGCGGCCTGCGCAAACCGAACCAACCGGATCGCGATTCCACCGTGAAACATCAGCTCGCCCGCAAAGATGAAAAACGGGATCGCCATTAGGGAAAAGACGTTGATCCCGGACACGATACGCTGGAACCCAACAAACATCGGCAATCCTTCAAACCAAAAGGAAGCCAATGCGGCGATACCAAGGGCGTATGCCACTGGAGCGCCGATGATGACACATAGGGCAAAAACCCCCAACAGAATCATGAGTCCCATGACTATCCCTGATCTATGTTGTCTTGGCGTTCGTCTCGGCCCAGAAACAGGCGGATCAGATGGCCAGTGGAAAAAAGGAACACCAACGCGCCGCTGATTGTCAGTGGCAAGGAGCGCAAGCCCTCTGACCATTGGATGAGCGGGATCAGGGTGTTCCATTTGAATATTGTCAGCTCGATCCCGTACCAAAACATCATGCCACCGAAACCTGCCATCAGGACATCAGTGAGCACGACGAAAACCGTTCGCACAGAGGGTGGGACTAAATTGCGGAACACGACAACAGAGAGGTGCGTGTGATTGTGCACTCCCGCAGCCGCCCCGAGAAACGCGATGACCATAACCAAAAGCAGTGAAACCTGCTCAACCCAAGTGGGCGTGTTGTTCAGAACGTAGCGACCGAACACCAGCCAGGCAAAGATCGCAGTCATAACGACAATGGCGATGCCAGACAGCAACATGCAAACTCGTGCGAGCAGGTCAAGAATCCTGTCCATGTTGCGCATGGCGGCAGGGGCGGTATCGGGCTCTTGCATTGGATTTCCTCTGAGACAAAACGCCCGGCATCCAATTGTCGGAGCCGGGCGCTCAAAGTTGAACTGTTAAGACAACTTATTCAGTGGCTTGCGCCATTTCTACCAACGCTTTCATATCAGGATTTGCAGCCAAGTAGTCTGCATAGACCGAATCCATTGCGGACTGGAATGGGCCTTTGTCGGCGATTTCATTGACGGTGATGCCGGCCGCTTCAACATCTTTACGCGCTTGTTCAGAACCAATTGCCCAAAGCTCACGCTGGACCAATGCGGCTTCTTCTGCTGCACCGCGCACAGCGGCTTGCAATTCAGGAGACAGCGCATTGAATTTGGCCGTGTTCACGCAGATGCACTCGGGGATAATCAGGTGTTCGGACAAAGAATAATTTGTGGTCACTTCATAGTGACCGACATTCTTGAACGACGGGAAGTTGTTCTCCGCACCATCAACAACGCCGGTTTTCAGCGCTTGCTGAACTTCGGAGAATGCCATTGGAGACGGGTTACCGCCCATAGCTGAAATCATAGATGTATAAAGATCGTTGTTCATCACACGGATTTTCAGACCTTCGACATCTGCGGGCGTGTTGATCGGCTTTTGGCTGTAGAAAGAACGCGCACCGGCATCAAACCATGCCAGTGGCAGAACGCCTGCTTCACCCATCGCAGCTGAAACAACCTCACCGGCGTCGCCGTCCAGCACGCGGAACATGTGCGGCACATCTTTGAAGATGAAAGGAAGCGATACAAGGTTAGCTTCTTTCACCATTGGGCCAATAGGACCGAGGTTGAAGTTACCAACCTCGATTGCGCCGATACGAACCTGTTCTAGGGCATCCGGTTGGGAACCAAGAACACCACCGTGGAACACATCGACGGTAACTTCTCCGTCTGTAGCGGCGTCAACCAGTTCGGCAAACTTGTCCATTGCAGCCGTGTTGGGATGGCCGTCGTTGTGGATATTCCAGGCTCGCCAGTTTTCGGCTGAAGCTGACGTTGCAATGAATGCCACAGCGGTCGCAGTTGCAAAGAACGATTTCGTGAAAGTCATGGGTTCTCCTCCCCGGTTATTTTTGGACAGGATTTGGCTTTCATGGAATTTCAGAGACCGTAAGCCACGTAGCTTTCGATTTCCCCCAAGAACCAGAATCGCTGCTGCCCTTAAAGGGACACTAGTATCCAAGTTATGTCAACTGTAGGCTTTTAGAATGTCAGATTGCTTGACAGTCGAAAGCGCAGGGCATTTGATAGGTGACAGGCCTACATTGGTTCACTCAAGCAAAACAAAATAGAATATTCTATTTGTTTCAATGCCATAACAGTGGATCTGTAATTTGAAACGTGAC
This sequence comes from Ruegeria sp. AL2, assembly GCF_056540845.1. Classification (NCBI taxonomy): domain Bacteria; kingdom Pseudomonadati; phylum Pseudomonadota; class Alphaproteobacteria; order Rhodobacterales; family Roseobacteraceae; genus Ruegeria; species Ruegeria sp. AL2. The sequence goes on along the minus strand of NZ_JBQFXM010000002.1, from coordinate 25,406 downwards.
TAAGACAGAGGGCGCAAGCAACATACCGTGGAAGAAATTGTCAGACGAACCACAACCGATGCGGTCTATGAAGCGCTACACGACGAGATCGTTTCGCTTGAAATTCTTCCCGGTACAAAGCTATCCGAAACAGAGGTAGCCAGCCGATTCGGCGTATCACGCCAACCTGTTCGCAACGCATTCACAAGGCTCGGTAACGAAGATCTGCTCTTAATACGACCACAAAAGGCGACCGTAGTTCGAGGGTTTTCTATGGAGCGTGTGGCTCTCGCGCGATTGGTTCGAATGGCGGTGGAGCTAGAGATCGTCCATCGAGCAATGGAAGTTTGGGACGCAGCAAGTGCAGCAAAACTTGAAGAAAATCTCGCCTTACAAGAGCAGGCGATCAGTGACGGTGATCTATCGGCGTTTCACTCGCTGGACTATGATTTTCACAAACTGATCTACGTGCTCAGCGGCAATCCGATGGCATTTGATGTAATGCTAGAATCCAAGCAAAAGGTTGACCGGCTTTGTATGCTCAGTCTTGAAAAGGGCAGTGCCGCAGAGGCCATCCTCGCCGATCACCGAGAGATTGCACAGGCCATGGCGGCAGGAGACCATGACCAAGCGCAAGCCGCTGTCAGAAAACACCTGTCCCGCCTCGACGAAACCATCGACTTCATCCACAAGACGCACCCAGGCTACTTTGAGTAACCGAGGCCATGCGATCTGGTGGTCTCAGGCCGTTCCTCGTTCCGGACGATCATTATCAATATTGAATTTCATGCCGTCCAAAAGCTCTTCTAAATCGGGACGTGCCGCAGGGCCGTTAGAGATATCGGCCAGCATCAGTGTTCCATTCGGACGGATGGCAAACGCGCCAGGTTCGGCGAACAGACCCGTCGTTTCTGCATCAGATAGAGGCGATGACACGTAAAGACCAAGCGCGCGCATTTGCGCTTCAGTCATTCCATAGCAAAGTTCAAAATCCCAGCCGAATTCTGCTTTGTCTGCCGCAGCTTTTTCTTTGGTGTCGGCAGAGACAACAATAACGTCCATAACGTCAGCCCATGCCGACAGCGCCGCATTCAACTTGTTCAAAAAGCGCTTGCAGCGTGGACAATGCTTACCTCGATAAACAAACAACATGGTCCAGCGGTCTTTTTGTTGACCGATCGTAACCTTGTCATCAGACCCCAGCCTTAAAAAACTCATTTGCTCGATTCGCGCGCCGACATTTGGTTTGGCTGAGGTCATGAGTCGTTCCTTTCTTCTACAAACAAGGGCTTTGCGCGGATACCGTTAGCTTAGTTCATGTCACGTCAAGGCAATTATTGAAACCAAGATCGCGATATCATTTAGTGCTTGAAAGGCACGCTCGATCTAAGATTGCTGTCAGTTAACGAGGAATCACCGATACCTACCCGCCGCCACTCTACGCCCCTCATTGCAGCCGGGCTTCTAATGCCGTAACAGGTGTGAGCGCAACCAGCGTACTTGTGTCGAAGGTGCTGTCAGACGAATTCGAACCAGTCTCAGTTTGCCGCGGAAACCGCGAACCTATCCGGAACAAAGTTGACGCCACTCGGCGAGAGCGGCGGTGCGGGTCAGCTTGAAGGTGTCTCGACTGGCTAGCGATCTTTCCTGGTTGAAGTGATTGTAGACAGAGGAATGGACGGAGGCGAATTTCTGCAAACTTCGCATTCGCCTGAAACGCTGCATCGCGCGTTCGCGTCGTCGAAACGGCAGGTGCGAATTCTCGACGCGATTGTTGAGCCACCTTCCCGTCTGTTGTTTTTCGAGCGCGCCCATTTCTCTGAGCGCAGCCATGTAGGAAGCGAATCGATCTGTGACGATCTCTTCAGCGCGACCGTGCCGCTTCACCAATTTCCTGAGGAATTTCAGTGCTGCAGCCTTGTTTCGACGTTTGGTGACAACGGCTTCCAGCACCTCGCCTTCATGATCCACAGCCCGCCAAAGATAGTGCCGCTTGCCATTCACCTTCACGAAAACCTCGTCCACGTGCCACTTCGATTTTGAAAAGGCTCTGAGTTGCTGAACACGCTTTCTTCGGATCTCAGCGGCAAACACCGGCCCAAACCTATTCCACCAATACCGGACAGTTTCGTGACTCACGTCGATGCCTCGCTCGTGCAGCAGATCTTCGACATTTCGAAGCGAGAGTGGAAACCGAATATACAGCATCACCGCAAGGCGGATGATCTCGGGGCTGGTTTTGAAGTATTTGAATGAGGCAGGTCTGGTCATGGGAAAAAGCTACGCAACCGCCCTGCTCCGCTCAAGCAAAGTTCTTCTGACAAGACCGCTGCAGGCATTGGTTTTGCTTTCATGCCTGAGTATTCGGTTACTCTGCCGGGCTTGTTGCAGCGCCCGCTTGTGGAGCCAGAAGTTTCAAGAACTATCGCGGCCTTTACAGTCCCTGGCCGAAAATACTCGCCGGCTCTCGATGCGCTGATGAGGTTTTCGCAGACTTTTGCATGGCCGGGATAAAAAACTTCGGTTTTGGGCCTGCTCTGAAACCCGATTTTCCTGCCGTTTGTAGTTAGAGTTTTTCGCTCGTATTTTCCTTTGGTCGTTCCAAGAGTTTGCGACACTTTCATTAAACGGCAAGTTAACGTGACAACCCCCGTCTGCCCTATGCCCACAACCAGATTCTAAGCTAAGTCGATCCAAGCCGCATTCCTTGAAGAGCTTTGCACGCACGCGGCCACAAATTTAACGCCATTGAGCCCGTCATAGACTGTTGGATAAACAACCGAAGCGTCAGGTGAAATACCATTTCGGAAAGCTTGGATCGCTTCAGCAGCCTCTCCATAGATATTCGCGAACCCCTCAAGATATCCCTCGGGATGTCCCGGAGGAACTCTACTCAACCGGTTGGCTGCATCAGCAGCACTAGCTCCATTTCGTGTGATTAGACGCTTTGGTTCGTTGTATGGCGTGAACCACAGGTAATTGGGATCTTCCTGAGCCCACTCCAACCCGCCTTTTTCGCCATAGACGCGCAAACGAAGTGCGTTTTCGTTGCCGGGAGCCACCTGAGAAGACCACAGCATACCGCGCGCTCCGCCTTTGAAGCGAAGTAAGACGTGGGCGTTGTCATCGACTTTGCGCCCCAGCACAAAGGCCTGCAAGTCTGCCGCAAGGCTTTCCGCTTTTAGCCCGGTCACGAAGCAGGCAAGGTTGTATGCATGAGTTCCGATGTCACCGGTTGATCCACCCGCGCCCGAGCGTTCGGGATCGGTTCGCCATTCCGCCTGTTTGAAATCCTGCTGCTCGGTCAGCCAATCCTGTGGGTATTCAACCTGAACCACGCGGATCTTGCCAATGTCGCCGTTGGCAACCATTTCACGCGCCTGCCGAACCATTGGATAGCCTGTGTAATTGTGGGTCAAAATGAATAGGGCATTCGCACTTTCTGTTGCTTTGACCAGCTTTTTCGCATCGGCAAGGGTCGAGGTGAGTGGCTTGTCACAAATTACATGAATACCGCGTTTCAGGAACTCACGTGCGGCTGCATAATGAACGTGATTTGGCGTGACAATTGAGACTGCCTCGATCCCAGATTTCAGTCGGGCTTCCCTAATCGCCATTTGTTTGAAGTCTTCATAGACCCGTTCGAGCCCCAATGCCTGACCACTTTCAAGAGATTTCTCTGGCGTCGAAGACAAAGCACCGGCAACCAGCTCGAACTTGTCGTCCAATCGCGCGGCGATGCGATGAACACCCCCTATGAAGGCGTCGTTTCCGCCGCCAACCATGCCAAGCCGAATGCGTCCTGAGGTTTCTTCACTGCGTCCTGTGACCATCACTCAATCCCCAGCATTTTACGATTGGCGGCTTCGTCAGCGCCACCGTCGGCGAAATCATCAAAGGCTTTCTCGGTCACACGGATGATGTGATCTGACACAAATTGAGCACCTTCACGCGCTCCATCCTCGGGGTGTTTGAGGCAGCATTCCCATTCGACCACAGCCCAGCCATCAAAGTCATTCGCGGCCATTTTTGAGAAAACTGCACCGAAATCCACCTGACCATCGCCCAGTGAGCGGAACCGCCCGGCACGATTGACCCAGCTTTGATACCCGGAATAAACACCTTGCCGCCCGGTCGGGTTGAACTCGGCATCTTTGACATGGAACATCCGAATTCGATCTTTGTAGATGTCGATGTTGTCCAGATAGTCGAGGCATTGCAGCACGTAATGCGACGGGTCGTATAGCATGCAGGCCCGTGGGTGATTGCCTGTCCGCTCGAGAAACATCTCGTAGGTCACACCATCGTGGAGGTCCTCTCCGGGGTGAATTTCGTAGCAGACATCGACACCGCATTCATCGGCGTGATTCAGGATGGGCACCCAACGGCGCGCAAGCTCATCAAATGCCGTTTCAATCAAACCGGCAGGGCGCTGCGGCCAAGGATAGACATATGGCCATGCCAACGCGCCTGAGAATGTCGCATGTGCCGAAATGCCTAAATTTTTCGAAGCGGATAGCGCTTTGTTGACCTGGTCTACGGCCCATTCTTGACGGGCTTTAGGGTTTCCTCTGACGCTTTCCGCTGCAAAGCCATCAAACGCACTGTCATAGGCTGGGTGAACGGCAACAAGCTGACCCTGAAGATGCGTTGAAAGCTCGGTGACTTCGACGCCATTTTCTTGGGCCTTGCCTTTGAACTCATCGCAGTAACCGACGCTGGATGCGGCCTGTTCGAGGTCGAACAACCGGCCATCCCAACTGGGAACCTGAACGCCATTGTATCCACAGTCAGCCGCCCATTTAGTGATCGCGCCCCACGAATTGAACGGCGCTTCGTCCCCGGCAAATTGTGCAAGAAACAAAGCTGGACCTTTGATTGTCTTCATTGAATTTCCTCCCCAAAACCTGAGTCTCTATGGCGGTAAATTTTCCTTCAGATAGATGTCGATACGGATACGTTCCTGGGCTTTGTTGAATGGCACTTTGTCTGAAGTTGCACGCAGCAGACGGACGGCTGAACGAACAATGTGCCCAGTGTCTTGCGAGATAAGAGCGTCAAATGTACCGAGCGTAAGCGCCTCACGACTAAGCGGAGTAAGCTCATGAGCTATGATCACCAGATCTTTGCTGAGCTTGTTTTCTGAAAGAAATTGAATCAGTCCTGCATTGCCTGCTGCGGAGGAATAAATTCCAACCAGATCCGGGTAGGTTTCAAAGATCTCGGGCATCATCTTGTAAATCAGATCCGGGTCATCCCGGCCCTCGACAGACGCTACGACTTCGAGGTGTGGAAATTCCTCAGCTACAACTAGATCAAAGCCTTGACGGCGCTCTAGGTGGTCACGTGCCAAACGGGATCCTGTAAGTACCAAAACCTTGCCGTCACGATGCACAAATCGTCCCATCAGCTGAGCTGCGGTTCGCCCTGCCGAAACGTTATCAATTCCTACAAAGTGGTCTCGCTCAGAACTCGGCAAGTCAGACACCAACGCAACCACCGGAACGCCTTTGTCCCTGAGCCTTTTTACAGCATCACGAACAGAAGGCGTTTCGGGCCCAAAAACGGCAACGCCATCAACATCCGAACTGGCGACAGCATCCAAAATATTGACGATATCTTGCGGCTCAAACGGAGCTACCTTTTTTATCGCAATGCGAGTTCGCTCGATAAATTGGTCACGTGACTGTTCTGCGATCTGACTGCTGATTGCCTCCACAAACTCGTTGTCCGTGTCCGGCAGAACAAAGAGGAAGTTGTAAACTCGGTTTCGCGCAAGGTTGGCCGCAGCGGTGTCGCGCACATACCCCAGCTCGTCAATTGCCTTTTGTACTTTCTGTACGGTAACGGCCCGCACACCGGGGCGTCTGTTCAAGACCCGGTCAACAGTCGCCAGACTGACACCGGCGACGCGCGCGAGGTCGTTGACGGTTGGCTTTTTCACCAATTCTAGTTTTTGTTTTTGGTCTTCCACGTGTTCTTCAGCCCTCAATCTCCCGCGCCAAGCCTTCAAACAACAAAGCAACAGCCTCGGCACCGGGATCGTTATGTCCAACTAGGTTTTCTTCGGGAACATAGGCCGCGCGGCCTGCCTTCGCACGACGAATATTCGCGGTGTTGTTCGCGCCTTCGCGGGCAGCCTCGGCCGCATCGGTCAGTCCAGACGGGAGGGCGGCAAGTGCAGGTGCCAGAGCGTCAATCATTGTCCGGTCACCGACCTTGGCACCCCCAACCTGGCTCACGCGATTCAGGCCTTCGACCAGAGACTTCGATACCGAAGCCCCGCTTGCACAGGCATCTCCGGCTGCATTGAAGAAGATTGCGAGTATCACACCGGACGACCCGCCCATTGTCTGGCTTAACTCATTGCCCAACGCCGGAAACAGTTGCGTCAGATCAGCAAGAGGCATGCGGTCAAGGCTACCTTGCAATGCTCTTGCGGCGGTGGCCAGTGTGCTTCCTGTATCGCCATCTCCGGACTTCGCGTCCAGCTCGTTCAGAGACTTCTCTGCGTTGATGAGCAGCTCAGATAAGCGGGTGATCGTTTCCCTCGTGGTGGGATTGTTCGAAGGGATTGGATCGATTGGTGTCAGGCCATCAGGCAACGGGGCTACTTTGATCGGGTCGATGGAATTGACGCCGGGCCATGCGGCCAGATCAACAGGTGCTTCAAGAGCTGACAATTCGTCCTGATCCACAGGCAGAATGGATACCGAAAACCCGTGCATATCCAGCGACGTCATCATCGGTGCCGGGCCAATGATATGGTGGGCAATACCAGTTTCGGACAACGCATGCGTGAGGACAGCCATTTCCAGAGGAGTTGTAGAGCCCAGGTTGTTGACCAACGCTACACAATGCCCGGCACCCACCCTTTGCTTCAGCTTCTCCACCACCGTGGACATGGCCGATACAGCATTTGAAAATTCGACTTGTTGTACACCGGGCTCGCCGTGGATGCCCAAGCCGAGTTCCGCTTTGCCAGGGGCAATCCGGTCTTCTTTTGGAGAGCCCGGAACAGTGCAGGTGTCCAAGCTCATTCCGATGCTGACAACCTTTGCTATGGTACTTCTTGCTGCTTTGGTAACGGTGTCCAGATCGGCACCCCCTTCAGCAAGCGCTCCGGCAATTTTGTGCACCAATAACGTACCTGCCACGCCACGTGGTTGCGGAAGGTCGGGCAAGGCGATGTCATCATCAACTACGACCATCTCTACTTCGCGGCCCAATGCACGGGCGCGTTCAGCCGCCAGTCCAAAATTCAATCGATCACCGGTGTAATTTTTGACGATAAGCAGGCACCCGGCCTCACCCGTGACCGCAAGAATGCCCGCCAGAACTGCCTCGACCGAGGGTGAGGCGAAAACTTCGCCGCAGACCGCGGCTGTCAACATACCGGCGCCAACGAAACCTGCATGGGCGGGCTCGTGACCAGACCCTCCGCCAGAAACCAAGGCGACTTTCGACTTGTCCCAATCCGACCGGTAGACAACCTTGATATGCGGGTATCCGTCCAGCCGTGTAAGCTGCCCGCCTGAGGAAGCCAAAAGGCCATCTATCGCCTCGGTTACCAGGGTTTCTTTTGTGTTGAGGAACTGGGCCATGCTTTTGCTCCTTAATTCACGCGCGCGCCAGACGCGTCAAAATACAACGGGTTATGGGGGCGAATTTTTATAATTTTTCCAGAGGGGTAATCCTGATGAACATCAATCAGGGTGACAACCGGGTGGCCATTCAGGTCCAGGTGCAGCCGTGTTTGGTCGCCCAGATGTTCGGCACGTATGACACGCGCTTCACTGCCCTCGCCTTCAATGATGTTTTCCGGGCGAAGACCAATCTGTGGTCCTTTGTGATCGCCTCCGAACAACTCGGACGGCAGGATGTTGATTCGCGGCAGACCCAACCTGCTGGCAACGTAAACACTGCCCGGGTTTTCGTAGATATCCCGGGGTGTCCCGTATTGAACCAACCGGCCGTTCTCTAAAACGCCGATATGCGTAGCCATTGTCATGGCTTCGACCTGATCGTGGGTCACGTAAAGCAAGGTTGATCCCAGATCGGCCTGAATCCTTTTCAGTTCGACCCGCAAATCCGCCCGAAGCTTGGCGTCCAAAGAGCTGAGCGGCTCGTCCATCAGGAAAATCTGGGGATCGCGCACCAGTGCCCGTCCAATTGAAACGCGCTGCATTTCGCCGCCAGACAGTTCAGTGGCTTTGTTGTCCAGCTTGTGCGGGATCTGCAGGATCTCCGAGACTTCGTTGACCTTCCTGGCGATCTCATCCTCTGGCGTCTTCAGGATCGGTGACCTCAGAGGGAAGGACAGGTTCTCACGCACCGTCATATGGGGGTACAGCGAGTATTGCTGGAAGACCATCGCCACATCACGCTGGGCAGGTGTATCTATCCCAACGTCACGCCCGGCAATGCGCACCGTTCCGGAATCCAGTTTCTCAAGCCCGGATATCAATCTCAGCGTCGTTGTTTTTCCCGCGCCCGTCGGACCCAACAAAACCACAAAGGCACCGTTGGGGATCGTCATTGAGATATCATCCACCGCTTTGATTTCGCCGAATGACTTCGAAATGTTTTCCAGAACGACTTCAGCCATTGCTTAGTACCTCGTCGTTCAGAGCGGACCTCAACGCGCGTCCGGTAGAATTTTCGAAAAGGGTCACTGCGGATGAGCGGAACTTCAAGCCAACCGTCTCGCCGGGGTTAACGGTTTCGCGCGCATCAATGCGGGCTTTCAGCTCTCCGTTCGGGCTTTGCAGCGTCACGATCTGGGTGGTTCCAAGATATTCTGCGGCCAGGACCTTGGCTCGGTAGGCGCTGGCATCCGACAGAAAAACATGCTCAGGGCGAACACCGAAAACCAAGTCACCTTCCGCCCCTTCCAACAGTGTGGGTACGGCTTCGTCGTGACCATTCAGTCGCACCGTTTCCGAGCCAGGCGCGACCTTTCCCTGAAACGGCAGGAAGTTCATCGAAGGAGACCCGATAAAATCTGCAACGAACATCGTAGCTGGTTTGTCGTAGATTTCCTGAGGTGTGCCGAATTGCTCGATCACAGCGTTGTTCATCACCACGATCTTGTCCCCCATTTGCATGGCTTCCAGCTGATCATGTGTGACGTAAACAGTGGTCGCCCCCATGCGATCATGAAGCGCGCGCAGTTCTTCGGCCATGTGCTCACGAAATTCGGCATCCAGGGCACCAAGAGGTTCGTCCATCATGAACGCCTTGGGTTCGCGAACAATCGCGCGTCCAAGCGCCACGCGCTGCCTATCGCCGCCTGACAACCCACCTACCGGGCTATCGAGGATGTCCTTGATCCCCAGAATTCCCGCGACTTCTTCTACTTTGGCTTTGACAGCAGCACGCGGCATGCCCTGCGATATCAGGGGGTAGCTGATATTTTTTCGCACGTTCATGTGCGGATACAGCGCAAACATCTGGAACACGAAGGCAATGTCTCGCTCCGATGGGGGGCGCTGGCTGATCTCCTCGCCGTCCAGGTAGATTTCACCCGACGTCGGAAGTTCCAAGCCTGCGATCATCCGCAGCGTCGTCGTCTTTCCGCAGCCGGATGGCCCTAGCAACATGAAGAACTCACCGTCCTCAATCGTGAACGAGCTTTCGCGGACAGCCGTGAAATCGCCGAACATCTTCTTTACGTTTTTAACTACGATCTGGGCCATTTCTACTCCGGGAAATGGCTGACGATGATGAACATGACGGTTCCGATCAGCGTGACGATGAAAGAATATGTGAAGGCCCAAAGGACAAAGGGCTGCATAAGCATGAAGACACCCAGAGCGATGAGGATGGTCGCGATCATCTCCCATGGGCCCCGGCGAAAACGCATCAATCCGGTAAGAAACTCGCTCATTTGCGCACGGCTCCGAATGTGATCCCACGCAGCAGGTGTTTGCGCATCAGGATGGTGAAAATCATGACAGGGATCAGGAAGATCGTGGCACCTGCCGCCACTGCAGGCCAGTCCAGGCCGCCAATACCGATAATGGTTGGGATGAACGGTGGTGCAGTCTGCGCGTTCGCGGATGTCAGCAGCACGGCAAACGCGTACTCATTCCAGGCGAAGATCAGGCAAAAGATAGCTGTTGAGGCTATGCCGGTCGCGGCTTGCGGCAGCACCACTTTGTAAAACGCCTGAAACCTCGTGTAGCCATCTATGAGCGCGGCTTCTTCGTACTCTCTTGGGATTTCGTCGATGAAGCCTTTTAGCAACCAGACCGCCAAGGAAATATTCACGCCCGTATACAGCAGGATCATCCCCAGATGCGTGTCGCTTAATCCAAGGTTTCTGAACATCAGGAAGATTGGGATGGCGACAGCGACCGGTGGCATCATCCTTGTACTCAGGATAAAGAACAAAAGGTCGTCCTTGAGCGGGACCTTGAACCTGCTGAACGCATAGGCGGCCAGCGTACCAAGGAAGATACTCAAGAACGTCGAGCCAAATCCGATGATAACCGAATTCATAAAGCGCTCGCCAAACTTTGATGGCCCGACAATCACCATGTCGTATTGGCGGACGATCTCATCGGCCCAGTTCTGCGGCGGGTTCGCTTCCAAAAACTCCTGCGTCTGCCGCGTGCGCGTGGTGAAGAGATTTACATACCCTTCAAGCGTTGGGTCAAAGACCACTTTGGGTGGGTAGCTGATCGCATCGGCTGGAGACTTGAAACCTGTCAGTAAAATCCAAACCAGCGGGATCATTGTGATCAGCGCATAAGTGATGACCAGAAAACCGGCGATCCACTTGGAACGGTTCGAAGGTTCGGTTACGGAAAAACTGCTCATCTCTGTTTCACCTTGTTCAAGGCTTTGACGTAGATCGACGCAAGGCCGAACACGGTGACGAAAAGGATGATCGCATAGGCCGAGGCGTAGCCCGTACGCCACTTCTCAAACGCCTCCCGCTTGAGATTGATTGAGGTGAGTTCCGTTACAGAACCGGGCCCTCCGCCGGTTAGCTGAACCACCAGGTCGAACATCTTGAAGTTCTCGATCCCTCGAAACAGCACGGCAAGCATCAGGAACGGCAGGACCATCGGGATGGTGATCGTAAAGAACTGCCGCAGCTTGCTGGCCCTGTCGATCTCAGCCGCCTCGTAGATGTAATCGGGAATGCTGCGCAGCCCGGCCAGACAGATTAGCATCACGAAGGGGGTCCACATCCAGGTGTCGACAATAACGATCGCCCAAGGGGCCAAAGTAACGGATCCCAGCATTTCAAAGCTCGATGGATCTTTGCCTGTGAACCATGACACGATGTAGTTAAACAGCCCGATTTGAGGTTGATACAGGAACTTCCAGAAGTTCCCGACGACTGCAGGAGACAGCATCATCGGCAGCACGATGATCGTGGTCCAAAGATCGTTGCCCTTGAATTTCTTGTTGATCAACCAGGCCAAAGTAAACCCGATCAAGACCTGGAAAAAGATCGTCCAGAACAGGAAGTGCGCCGTCGCCTGCATATTTAGCCAGGTGTCCGAGTCTGTCAGAATACGCTCGTAATTCCTGAGCCCGACATCTTTGACTTCGCGCCCGATCCGGTTGGCCTTGTAGTTGGTAAAGCTCAGTTGGATGGTCCAGATCAACGGAAAGATGTTGATCGCCAGCAATAGAAAAATCGTCGGGGAGATGAATATCCAGGCGATCGCGCGGTCGGATAACCCTCGGATTTTTCGCGCAACTCGCTCGGGCGTTGCCTGGGCAACGCGATCTACGGTCCGGTCAGACATCTCTTTGCCAGTTCTTGTTGGTTTAGGACTCACGGGTGAAGGTGGAGCGGGATTGCGCCCGCTCCTGCCTGTGTCCGGACTACAGCTTGCCTTCGTCTTCGAAGACTTCAGTCCAATCTTCGATCAAAAGATTAAGAGCTTCTTGAGCTGTACCTTGATCAGCAACGACGTAGTCGTGGATGCGTTTCTGCATGGCCAGCAGGAGTTCTGCATAGGCAGGCTCTTGCCAGAAATCCTGAACCCCAGCCATTGCTTCCAGGAAGTCACCGGCAAACGGTTGGCTGTCCACGAAACCAGGATCTTCCAGCACTGAGTTATGCGCCGAGTAGCCGCCTAGCTCCCACCACTTGGCCTGCACTTCAGGCTGTGCGAACCACTTGATGTACTCAAGTGCAGCGTCCTGTTTGTCAGAGTAGCTGACAACAGAGATACCTTGTCCGCCCAGCGTCGAACCTGCCTGATTTTGCGGTGGGTTCACAAAGAAGTCGATCTTGTCACCGCCGGTATTGGGGTCAGCATAGAGACCTGGGAAGAACGCAAACCAGTTCATGGCCATGGCGACCTGACCGGACTTGAAGGCGTCCAAGCTCTCACCCATGTAAGAGTTGGTATATCCCGGAGGCGTCGCCGTTTCGTAGAATTCCTTATAGAATTCCAGCGCCTCTACCGCTTCGGGTGAGTTTACGGCGCCTTCCATGTCATATGAGCCCGGGGTGTTTTCGTATTTAAAGCCCCAAGGATACAGTGCTCCGGTCACACCCATGGTGATCCCTTCCGAGCCGCGCTCGGTAAAGATAGCTGCGCCGTAGACTGTCTTGCCGTCGATCTCACGACCCTGAAAGAACTGGGCGATCTGTAATAGTTCTTTCTGAGATTCAGGCTCACGTAAATCCTGACCAGTTGCTTCTTTGTATGCGGCTTGGATTTCAGGATTTTCGAACCAGTCCTTGCGATAGAACCAGCCATTCGCATCGCCCATCGCAGGCAGGGCATAGTAATTGGGTGTGCCCTTGGGCCAAGTTGAATAGGCGTAGACAGTGGCCGGCGCGAAATCGTCCATGCTGATGCCTTCAGCATCGAAGAAGTCGTTCAGTTTGACATAGTGGCCATTTTCAGCGCCACCGCCGATCCATTGGCTGTCACCAATAAGCAGATCGCAGAGCTTACCACCGGAATTCAGCTCATTCAGCATCCGGTCCGCAAAATTTGGCCAGGGAACAAATTCGAAGTTCATCGTGTGGCCGGATTCTGCTTCGAATTCTTTTGATAGCTCAACAAGTGCGTTGGCCGGGTCCCATGCAGCCCAACAAAGCGTCAGATCTTCAGCATTTGCCTTGGTAGAAAGAGTAGTAGTGGCAAGGACTATTGCGCTGGCCGAGGCCAGTTTTGTGTAAGTCATCCATTCCTCCCTTTTTGCGCCGTCAATCGAGGATGTGCGAATCGCGGCATACCTCCAAGGCTATTTGAGGTACGCACCTCATGTCCAGATTTTTTTGAGGTTCGTACCTCAAATTGTCAGAAGAGGCCGTCAAATATTCTTTTAGCTGTTGATTGGCTTTGTTGCGCAAAGGCTGGGTGAGGGATTAATCTCGTGAATCCAGCATGGTAGCTGGCTGTATGAGCAGACCTATCCCACCGAGCTACAAGACCAAGAACTGACCAGCCTACAATGAAGCCCGCCAACAACTTGGCAATACCGGCCTATGTGGTCATCGATGCCGCCATCGACACGCCCTGGACCCGTATGCCCTTCAACCCGGACGCGCCCGAAGATTTCTTCAGTAAACCCGATACCATAGCAGAGGAGGTGTTCCATATCGCCCATCAAGACCGATCTACTTGGTCGTTTGACGTAGAACTGCGACCCTACGGTGAAAAGTGGTGAGCGACGGACGGCCCATAAGAGACATTCATCATCCAGTTCCGATGCTGCGGTCGCAGTCCGCTTACCGGCCATTCGCTGCAGGCGCACAGTTTTGATTAGATCGAACTCACAGACCGCGGGACGTAGCGTGAATTCACGTCGCAAACCCCGACTTCTGTAATCTGCGCATCGCGACCTCGATCTCCTGCACCAAGGGCGAAGAGCTGACCTCCACTGCGGGTGCAAGCAGGTGATGCCCTCGAGGCGAAGCGGACGTTCAGCCTTGGTTATGAAAGCCAAATTTAACTGGACTACTCAAAGGCCGCGCATTGTCGATATTTCGTGACATCAGTTAGACTGCGAGCAGGAGGGTTCTATGCTGCGCCGACTCGCCGCGATCATGGCTGCCGATGTCGTTGGATATTCGTCGTTGATGGGCAGCGACGAAGCAGGGGTATTGTCCGCTCTCAAAACGCTGCGTTCTGAGATTTTTGATCCCGCAATTGCAAGACATCACGGGCGTCTCGTCAAGTTGATGGGGGACGGTGCTCTTGTCGAATTTGCTTCGGTTGTCGATGCCGTAACTTGTGGCGTCGAAATCCAGCGGACAATGGCTGAGGCTGCTCCGAGCCTCGCCAACGGGTGGCGGTTGCAACTTCGGATCGGAATAAACCTCGGTGATGTCATGATCGCTGATGGGGACCTCTATGGTGACGGGGTGAATGTTGCCTCCCGCATTGAAGGTCTGGCTGACCCAGGCGGTGTCGCAGTTTCTGAGAGTGTCGCGCACCAGGCAATGGGCAAGGTAGATGCCGAATTTGAGGATCTCGGTCTGAAAAACCTGAAGAACATCGCTGAACCGGTTCGGGTTTTCCGCGTAATGCCTGTTAGATCGCCCGCATCCAAACGGCGATCAAACAAGCTTCCATTGATGACCGGTGCATTGGTACTGGTTGGTCTGGGGGCTGTAGGCTTGTTAACATGGTGGATCGGCTTTGATCACGAGCCGCCCGAGGCAATGACCTTTGATGAAGCCGCTCTGTTAACAGAGCCAACGGGTCCGACCGTTGCGGTTCTGCCGTTTCAAAACCTTAGCAATACGGACGCTCGCGATTTATTGGCCGTTGGCATTGGCGAAGACATCATCGTTGAGCTGGGGAGCTACCAGGACCTCAATGTGCTGTCCCGCCAATCCACCCATTCCGTTGGATCGGACGAAAGTAACCCGCGCAGTATCCGGCAGAAATTCGGAGCGGACTATGTGCTGGAAGGTTCGGTTCGGCAGGTTGCAGATCGCCTGCGTGTGACTGCGCGGCTGATTGATACTTCAACGGGCCTTCAGGTCTGGTCGGATGCGTATGACGAAAACCTCACAACCTCCAATATTCTCGACGTTCAGTTGCACATTACGGAAAAGGTCGCCTCTGCCGTGGGTGATGCAGGCGGGGCTATCAAGCGGATTCACGCAGGACACGCGCGCGCGAAACCTCCCGAAAACCTGTCGTCTTACGAATGTTCGCTTTTGCGTGTCGGATTTATGAACCGGCGTGACATGCAAGAGCGTGTTCGCGCCTGTATCGAGCGGGTCGTGGAAGAGGAACCCAATTACTGGCGCGGTTGGGCGCAGTTGTCCGAGGCGCTTCAGACTGACGTCAAGTTTTTCACCGGCTTGTACGAAGGAACGCAGGAAGAAAAAATTGCCCGGGCCGAGGACGCCGCTCGTAAGGCCGTTTCACTCAATCCCTATTCTGCGCGCAGTCATTTTCTGTTGGCGCTTGCCCTGCAGCTTCAACGCAATCTCGACGGGTTTTTCTCATCAGCCGAGACCGCGCTTTCACTGGGGACGGACCGGTATCTGCAGGGGCAGATCGGCTATGAATTCATTTGGTCAGGGCGTTTGGATTTGGGTGCCGCACTTGTTGAAAACGCCATTGCACTTGATCCCAACGCAGCCGACCCAAACTGGTATCAGGCGCTTGCCGAGTATCATTTCTTGAATGGAAATTACGAGACGGCGTTGGAAATCTACCGCAAAGGGGCGCAGCCTGACCTGTGGTGGTCGGTTTCCATCGAGGTCGCGATTATGGCCGAGCTTGGTCCGCACAGTGCCGCTGTTGCGGCGAGAGACCGGCTCTACAGAATCCGGCCAGGCATAAAAATTGCAGACATTGTATGGGTGTATCGGCGCTTTGCGCGACCCGATGAGCTTATTCTTCCTTTTGTTGAAGCTTATCGAACTGTAGGAATGCCGGAAGGACAGTATGCCCCTTTTGATGTGGAGAGCGGGGGTTAACGTACGTAGCCATCGGTATGGAGATGGTGCGGATAAGATTGCTCACAAAGAACTCAGCCTTACTCGGGCACTCCCGCCCTTTGTAGGCTTGCCAGCCAGATCCGCCGGTTTTCGGGATGGTTTTTGATCCTGCGAATTGCCTGCGCATCGCGGAAATTGACAGTTTCGGGTTGATCTCAAGCGCATCTTTGACAGCCTCGGGGACTCAATCCAGAAGTTCAGCGCCGATGGAAAGAGAACTTTCGAGCTGCACAGCTTTGAACCGTCTACTGGTCTCTGAGTTTCGGTTTCAAACTGGTTCTGACTCTAGACCTGCCATTTTCCCTCAGTCAGAAAAATGGCAGGCACAAATACAGCGGCCCTTTTCTGCATGCGCGGTGAATGTCCGCAATGCGGGCCGCTGCAACATTGTGGGCGGGTGCCAAATGGCTCTTTCGGACCGTACTAACCGTAACCAATGGCGGTATCAGGTGGTTCGCTCCCGTTCGTGCGTCGCGCAGCATTGGTCAAGATGGGCTCATAGCTGGCCTCGGGCGCAACGCAGCATCAGGGCAATAGAAACAACTTCCACCGGCGAGAACGGCCCCTAAGCGGACATCCAGCAGCCAACCGATTTGCTGCGGTTGCAGCCCGCTTTCCGGACATTCGTCGCAGGCGCGAAATCGACCCTCGCTCGAACAGGAACTCTGCGGACAAAACCGCCATTTACAAAAATCAGAAAGTGTCGGCCATTTACTCAAAGTAATGACCCGTTTGGGTCGCCAAAAATGTAGTTTCACAAAGGCGAGCTTGCGGCTGTGTCCAACGAAAGCTCGCCCTGCATTTGAATAGTGGAAGTTCAGTTTTCTACTGAGACATGCCACCTTCCTTGGAAGTTTGTTCTTCTACGTGGCTCTGATTTGCTACCGGTCGTCCTCGCGGCGGGAAGTCTTGGAAGGTCGCCAAGTGCGATTGCACAATGCGTGCGGCGGGCCCGAACGCCCACATTTTTTCTCCCATCCAACGGACATACATGCCACTTTCATCAGCTGCTTTCTCATACGGGTCTCTGCGCAAGTTATAGAGCAACGGAGCTACCAACTCTTCTTTTGGGCCAGACCATCCATGGTTTTGAACTACGAAATGAGCTTTCCAATCATTATAGCGCACAGCTTGAAGGTCCGTTCCCTGGTAGTAGAGCAGTTCCCGACGGCTGCTCTCTTCCGCTTCTCCGCTCAGATAAGGAAGTTGATTGTAGCCATCGACGTGGACTTTGAAGCCTTCATAACCTTCTAACAGTTTCTCTTTGAGGTCCGCCGGACCACCCGCAGCAGCAACAAATGTTGGCATCCAGTCCAAGCCGCTGAAAATACCGTTCAACACCTGCCCTTCGGGGATCTTGCCGGGCCACCGGATGATCGCCGGGACGCGGAAACCGCCCTCCCAAGTCGTTCCTTTCTCGCCATGAAAGGGTGTCGTGCCTCCATCCGGCCACGTCAGCGTCTCCGGACCATTGTCCGCGGTGAACATGACGATAGTATTGTCGGACACTCCAAGGTCGACCAGATGAGCTAAGACTTTCCCGACGTTGTCATCCAGTTCTTTCATAATGACATCTTGCAGACCGCGACCGTCACCAAGCATCGCCTCATACTTGGGACTAAGATGTGTCCAGACATGAGCCCGTGCCGGAGCCATCCACACGAAGAATGGAGTATCTGCTTCTACCGCGCGAGAAATGAAGTCTTTGGTGTGATTTGTTACCTCATCGTCCAAGGTCGCTTGCCGTTCTGGTGGGGCGGGCCCATCATCGACAATGCGTTGTTTTCCAACTTTACCAAAACGAGGGTCGATCATTTCGTCGTCTTCTTCGGTAGCGTACGAATGGATGATGTTACGTGGACCGAACTGCGCCACGAATTCCGGGTCATCGGGCCAGTCTGGGTCACTTGTGTATTCCATTGCGTTCAAGTGATACAACCAACCCCAATATTCGTCGAAGCCCTTGGTGGTAGGCAAAAACTCATTCAGGTCTCCAAGATGATTTTTGCCAAACTGACCCGTGGTATAGCCCAATTTCTTCAAAAACATTGGCAGCGTGGGATCATCGGGGTGCAACCCAACTGGATCGCCCGGGAGACCAACAGTGTGCATACCTGTTCGAATAGGCATTTGTCCTGTCATGAATGCCGACCGACCCGCCGTACAACTGGGTTCAGCATAGTAATCCGTCAGGCGTACACCTTCGGAAGCAAGCTGGTCGAGATTTGGGGTCTCGATACTTTTGATACCCCCATGGTAAACGCCGAGGCTTGCCCATCCTACGTCGTCAGCCATAATCACGAGTATGTTTGGGCGCTCACTTTCGTCACTCCAAACGCTAGACCCTACGATACACAGCCCAAGTGTCATTGCCGCTAATGTTTTCATTTGTCCCTCCGCCTTTTTACTTTCCGCAGCCTATCCACAGCGCGACTAGGTGACCACACTACATTTCAATAATCTATACTTCTGAATAAGATACTATCCTTTATACCGTTGGAGGGGGGTGCCATACTGGGTTAGTAGGCGACGCTCCAACAACATCGAAACCATGGGAACGGTATCATGACAGAACGCTCGTTATTGATCCTGGCTGCCTTGGGCCTTGTGCCCATAGCGTTATCTTACGGCCTCATGCCGTCGGCTTCCGTAACCTATCTGTTGGGTTTTCCCGTCGAAGGTGTAAACCAAACGCATGTCTTCCGCGCCATCATGGGCCTCTATCTGGCGAACGCACTGTTTTGGTTGGTTGCGTCGACAAAGCCGAAGTTGCAGCGGTCCGCGCTGTGGGTACTTTTTCTGTTCATGGCAGGGCTTGCTGGCGGCCGTGCTTTGAGCATCCTGTTGGATGGTCTGCCGGGGGCAATACTGGTATTTTATCTGATAGCCGAACTGGTTTTTGCTGCTCTGTCACTCATGCTCTTGCTCAAAAATGGGGAAAGCAAATGAAAGACCTGAAAAATCTAATCCATCATTGTCAATTTAGTCTCGTTGCAGCATCTCTGGTGCTGACCGGAGGGTCCGAAGCATATGCGTCCTCAGCCGAGGCGGCTGTAGATAACAGTTTTGCTGCCATTGAGCGCGCAGTGGAAGACGCCGGGTTCAACTCAGTTGTGACAATTGATCATGCGCGGTTAGCAGCAGCAGAAGGTGTTGAGATGCCGCCGTCACGGGTTCAAATATTTTCGGACCCGAGTATCAACACATCGATCCTGAGCGACAATGTCAGAGCAGGCTTAGACCTGCCGTTTCGGGTGTTGTCCTTTGCGCAGGATGGAACCACCAAGGACATTTATACGAACGCAGAATTTTTGAAGATCCGGCATTCTTTAGACAACCAGCAATCACTCAACAACTTTGGGATCCGACTTAACGCGGTAGTGGATGGTGCAGGCGCAACACCGGCACCTACAGATGGATTGACCCCAGACTTCGGCATTATCGAACTGACCTCCCCACTTAGCGTCGCTGAAGCAGTATCAAACCTGACCAGGATTGTGACGGCACAGGACGATACGGTCTGGTTTGGTGAAATCGATTTCGCCAAGCAAGCCTACAAGCATGGCGTCACGCTACCTGACGCTGTCTTGCTTCTCTTTGGGGGGCCAGCGCCGGGCGGCGTTGCAATGGCGGATTTCCCCGCAATTGGTCTGGATGCATTTTGCCAGAAACTTCTTGTATATGCAGGCGAAAATGGAGGGTCTGTGGTGATATTTAACGACATCGCCGCGTTGGCAGAATTGCACTACGGTTCATCTGCTAAACCTCACCACGCGTTGAACGAGCGGCTTACAGCCACATTCAAAAAAGCACTCGAACAGAAGAGTTTGGCCGCAACCAAAGACTGAAAGTGGCAAGCAACGGAAGTGATTTGCATCGATTTGCAAAGGCTGCTCTGGGCTCGCTACTGCCGTTAGATCAGTCGCAGCATGTTAGCCTAGGGATTGATGTTGCAACAGCAAGGACGGCCCCTAAGCGGACCTTAGGCCAGGAGGTCTTCGCTCCATTGCGGCTTTCCCAAAGCGGACATTGCAACTTCAATAGTCACTTATTGCTGTAGGGGGTGCTGTCAGACGAATTCGAACCAGTCTCAGTTTACCGCGAAAACCGCGAACCTATCCGGAACAAAGTTGACGCCACTCGCTAAGAGCGGCGGTGCGTGTCTGCTTGAAGGAGTCTCGGCTGGCTAGCGATCTTTCCTGGTTGAAGTGGTTGTACACGGAGGAATGGACGGAGGCGAATTTCTGTAGACTTCGCATGCGCCTGAAACGCTGCATCGCGCGTTCGCGTCGTCGAAACGGCAGGTGCGAATTCTCGACGCGGTTGTTTAGCCACCTGCCCGTCTGTTGTTTTTTGAGAGCACCCAAATCTCTAAGGGCAGCCTTGTAGGAAGCGAAGCGATCTGTGACGATCTCTTCGGCGCAGCCGTGCCGCTTCATCAATTTCTTGAGAAATTTCAGTGCTGCAGCTTTGTTACGGCGCTTCGTTACAACTGCTTCCAGCACCTCGCCTTCGTCATCCACAGCGCGCCAAAGATAATGCCGTTTGCCATTCACTTTCACAAAGACCTCGTCCACGTGCCACTTCCGTTTTGAAAAGGTTCGGAGTTGCTGCACACGCTTCCGTCTGATCTCAGCGGCGAACATCGGGCCGAACCTATTCCACCAATAGCGGACTGTCTCATGGCTTACATCGATCCCACGTTCATGCAGGAGATCTTCGACATTCCGAAGCGAGAGTGGAAATCGGATGTACAGCATCACCGCCAGGCGGATGATTTCGGGGCTGGTTTTGAAGTATTTGAAGGAGGCAGGTTTGGTCATTCCTAAATGCTATGCAACCGCCCTGCCCCGTTCAAGCAAAGTTCTTCTGACAAGACCCAGGCATAGTTCTGCATCAACGCAAGTCGGCTCCGAGCCCCATTGACATTTTCTGGGGCATGCTCGAACTGATCAATAGTGCGGCAAGCGGACAATCGCGGGCGGATAGACGGCCTGAGCCAGACCGTTCATGCCTTTCCCAGCAGGGCTAGGAGTCAGCTTTCTACTCGCCTGAGATGCGCGTGATCGCCCTCTTGGCACGAAGCCCTATTATGGGCTCCTCAGTGACGGCCTCCAGCGCTGGCAAAGCTGCACTGGCTGGCGCGCCGATCTTTCCGAGCGTGATTACGACCTCGCGGCGTGCGCGCTTACCGCCAGTTTCTAGAACACCGAGCAGATCGGAGACCGCGTTGGCCGCCTGGGGACCGAACCAGCCCAACATCCGCAGCGTTTCGATCTGAGCTGGTCCTTCCTGCGTCTTGAGATCTTCCAGTAGGGATGTCACGGTAGTGGTCGGCCTGAGCGCTGCGAGTTTCAACCCGTCGGCCATCTTTCGGTTCAGTTCCTCGTGATCGCCGTCCCATTGCATCGGCAGCAGATAGTTTTCGGCAAGCGCCAGCCGATCCTTGTCGCGCGCCCAGGCATACATCAGGTCGTCGGCTTTCCGGCGGTCGCCCAACTGCGCGTGAATCGACGCCGCGGTGATGATCAGGTTCAGCGACTTTTTCGTTCTGGCAGTCGCCTCGTCCAGAATTTCGGCTGCCCTGTACAACTGCCCTAACGCATAATACGCAGCTGCCTCGACAATAACGACATTGGCGGGCACACTGGGGTCAAGCCGCTTGGCAATCGCAATCTCGTCTAGACCCTGCTCGGGATTGCCCGAAGCGATTAGCGCCCAGGCCATAGTGACATGCGCCTCGGGGTCATTTGGGCCAAGCTCGATCGCCCTGGCCGCTTCTTCGATGGCCTTTGCCGAGCGCGCGGCGCCAGTTTCGCCAGTGTTCTGGTCACGGAAGTTAAGCTGCCGCATGGCGCGAATAATGTGCACCATCGACCCGCCTCTGTCGCCGGCTTTTTCAAGATGATCGGGGATCAGAACGGTATAGAGGTGGGCGCGGGAGTTACCGCGAATTTTCTGGTTCCACCGGAACACGCCATCTCGTTGAAAGGCCAGCGCCAGTGCGGCATGGGCACGGCCATAGTCGGGATCAATTTCAATCGCCCTTTCGAAATGATCCACAGCTCGGGCATTGTCGCGTTCGTTGAAGTTCGACATCAACTCCCAGCCACGTTGAAATGCCTCGCGGGCGGCGACGATTTTAGTATCGGCCCGGTTCACCTCCTCGAGTTCGTCGTCGGTCAGTTCAACCTTCAGCGCGTTGATGATCTTCAGTACAAACGCGTCCTGTGCCGCAAAAACATCCGAGGCGTCGCCGTCGAAGCGGTCAGCCCAGACGTGGTTGCCGGTGGTGGCGTCAATCAACTGAGCATTGACGCGCAATGTGGTGCCCGAGCGCCGCACGCTGCCTTCGAGCACGTATTGCACGCCCAGGGTTTCGGCGACGTCTTTGATGCTCACTGACTTGCGCTTGTAAATGAAGGTCGAATTGCGCGCGATGACGAACAAGCCCGAAACTTTCGACAGGTCGGTGATCAGATCCTCAGTTATCCCGTCGGCCAGAGGTTCCTGTTCGGACTCGCCGCTGAGATTGTCAAACGGCAGAACCGCAACCGAGGCCTTGTCGGGCAACGGCAATGCCATCGCTTCGATGGAGGCCGGTTCGACCTTCACCGGACGGGGTTGAAGCCAGTACGCCGCTCCAGCACTGATGGCCAGAAGGCCAAAAAGCGCGGCTATGACCGCGCTTGCTTTACCGTAGCGCCCGCGGGATGGCCGAACGACGGTTGGTTCGGTGCGTCTTGTGGCACGATAAACACGGACAGGCTCGGGGATGTTTTTCAGCGTCTTGTCGCCCAGATCGCCGAACGCCGCCTCAAGCTTGCCGCTGGCATGATCGACGACCGTGCGCGATACCAGCACCGAACCCGGCTCAGCGATGGATTCCAGCCGCGCGGCTACGTTGATGCCGTCTCCGAAAATATCATTGTCCCTGACAACGATATCACCCAGGTTTATCCCGATCCGAAATTGCAGGGCGTCCGGCTCGTCCGCGCGAGGCCTGATCCGGTCCTGCCAGTCCAAAGCGCAGTTCACCGTATCTACGACGCTGGCAAACTCAATCAGATAGCCGTCGCCCATCCGCTTAACGATCCGTCCCCCGTGGCGTTCGACCAATGGCGTGATGATGCCTGTGTCGAGTGCCTCGAGCCGGGCAAGAATGCCAGCCTCGTCCTCGTGCATGAGGCGCGAAAAATCGACCAGGTCGGCAACAAGAATGGCTGCTAGGCGCCGCTCCATCCAGAATTCCGCTGTGATACAAGCTATGCCTTTCAGGTTGCCCTAGCTGTTCGCGTCGTTCAATCCCTTTCGAATATTCGCAAACATCCCGGTCGCGAGCTGCAAACACAAGTCATGGGTAAGCGAAGGCCGAACTGCTGGCTTTTCCCGCCCTTCTGTCATCTGACAGCGTGAAAACCGCGCAGGAGCGGCCAAAATCCGCTAGGTGGGCTTCGAGTGCAGCATCTTGCTTGGTCGGTGAAGGTCCGGATCGGGCCGAACCAGTTGCACGGTGAGAAGCTGGTTACTGACCAACGCAATTTGGTACGTTTCCAGCGGCTAAGAATGTGTATATTGCGACAGCACCAAAAGACACCTCAGAAAAGTATCCAATCAAATAGAGGAAAAATCGAAGCAGTCGTGTGGAAATTGGTCCTGACCAGATTTCCAACTCTCGGAAGCTTCCAAAAGCTTTGTCGGACAGTCCCAACGCCAAACCGAATATGAGCAAGGCGAGCAGGAACACTGGAACCGAAAAGACAACCTGCCAAGACTCTTTAGTGCAAATGTAGTGATTATATCCAAAAGACAGCACAGCTGCGGAAAGGCCAACCAGTGCAGCGATCTTCAGCACAATGTCTGCTGTCTCAGTTATCTTAGGTTCACTCGACAACGCTGTCTGCCTCAAAAAATCAGATATGAACAAATGTCGCGTGACATTGAATTTTGCAAGTGTCGGCTTTAGGGAATCCACACTGCAGCGTCAGTGAAACCGGCCAAGGTCAGCAATGGGTCGTCCTTGCGTCGCATAGCGACCCCTATCACGAACGTTCTGCACCGCATCCGACTTCAGTCTCGAGCTCATTCTACCATTTGATTGACCAGTAATCTTGCAGCCGATAGTCAGTGTTCCATGGAAAACACTTTGATGATCGCAACGACTTGGTGGCTGGCCTCCTGACAGGGTGGCTTGGATGACCAATCGTATTCCGAGGCCGCCGCATGGGCGGCCTTTTGTTTTCCGAGCTTCCCGATGCGCTGCCTCTCGTTTCTTGGGAAGATGCAAATGAACAGACCAACCATTCTGACAGGCGACCGCACCACGGGGCCGCTTCATATCGGACACTATGCAGGCTCGCTTGCAAACCGACTGCGCTATCAGGACAGCCATGAACAATTCCTGCTGCTGGCGGATACCCAAGCCCTGACCGACAACGCCCATGACCCGGAGAAGGTGCGGCGCAGCGTGATGGAGGTCGCGCTGGACTATTTGGCCGTGGGCATTGATCCCTGTCGCACCACCATCTGCCTGCAATCGCATCTTCCGGCGTTGGCGGAGCTGTCGATGCTCTACCTGAACTTCGTCACGGTCGCGCGGCTCGAACGGAACCCGACGATCAAGGACGAAATTCGCGTGCGCGGGTTCGGACGGGATATTCCCGCCGGATTTCTGTGTTATCCGGCGGCACAGGCGGCGGACATCACAGCCTTCAAGGCGACGGTCGTGCCGGTCGGCGAGGATCAGGCCCCGTTGATCGAGCAAACGAACGAGATCGTGCGGCGCATCAACGCAACCTCAGGCCACGCCGTGTTGCCCGAGGCGCGGGCGATCATCCCCAGGGCGGGCCGGTTGCCCGGTATCGACGGCAAGACCAAGATGTCGAAATCCGGTGGCAACGCCATTGCGCTGTCCGCGTCGTCCAAGGAGATCCGAAATGCTGTCAGGGCGATGTTTACCGATCCGAACCATTTGCGGGTCGAAGACCCCGGCTGCATCGAGGGCAATGTCGTCTTTACCTATCTCGACGCCTTCGATCCGGACCAGGACGGGCTTGCCGAGCTCAAGGCCAAGTATCAGAGAGGCGGGCTTGGCGATAGCAAGATCAAGGCGCGTCTGGAAGCTATCCTTCAGGAGCTCATCGCCCCAATTCGCGAGCGTAGGGCACAGCTCTCCCAGGACCGGGGATACGTCCTTGAGGTAATCAAAGAGGGCACGGAACGGGCGCGAGAGCGCACCGAGGCGACAAGGCGCGATGTTGTGAGTGCCCTGGGTCTGTTCCAGTTGTAGGTGACCAGTGGCGGGCGAGCCGGGTGAAGGTCTGTTTCGCCCGCGACCATGCGTACGACGGGCCTTCGTTTTTGCGTTTGCAGCGAACGGCAGGAACGGGCTGATATTGTTGAAAAACAACGTGTTGCTGGCGCAGAGAGAGGCGTACCGAACTGAGCGCGAGTGCCTTTCTTGTCAGGCTTTGCTCGTTTG